>NZ_CP162414.1:2666524-2999242 GCF_040932005.1 Aestuariibius sp. HNIBRBA575 | reverse complement strand
CCGCTATATCTGTGTCGCGCGCAAACCCAAATGTGGGGCCTGCATCATCCGCGATCTCTGTCAATTTGAGGACAAAACCCATGACTAAAACCTACCAAATCGTTGGCATCGGCAATGCCGTTGTGGACGTGTTGACCACGGCCGATGACAGCTTCTTGGATCTAATGGGCATCGAAAAAGGCATCATGCAGCTGGTCGAAAGGGACCGCGCAGAGGTGCTTTATGGGGCGATGGAAAACCGCAAACAAGCCGCGGGTGGGTCTGTGGCCAACACATTGGCCGGGATCGGTAATCTGGGGCTGCGCACCGGGTTTGTCGGCCGTGTTAGCGATGATGCGTTGGGTCAGTTTTATGCCCAAGCGATGGAGGCCGATGGCACCAAATTCATCAACGCGCCTGTGCCAAACGGCGCGCTGCCCACGTCGCGGTCGATGATTTTTGTGTCCCCCGACGGTGAACGGTCGATGAACACCTATTTGGGCATTTCTGCCGAACTTGGCCCTCAGGATGTGGATGCAGACGTGGCCGGCAACGCGGAAATCGTTTTCCTCGAAGGGTA
Source organism: Aestuariibius sp. HNIBRBA575 (assembly GCF_040932005.1). NCBI lineage: Bacteria > Pseudomonadati > Pseudomonadota > Alphaproteobacteria > Rhodobacterales > Paracoccaceae > Aestuariibius > Aestuariibius sp. HNIBRBA575. Next base: position 2,998,683 of record NZ_CP162414.1, on the reverse strand, counting down.
TCTGTTCGACAAAGACAAAGGCAAAGAGGCGTTCATCACCATGGCGCGCGCCTGTCGCGCCGCCGGTGGCAAGGCCGGGATCGCCATTTCTGATCCGTTCTGCGTTGAACGTCACCGCGCCGATTTCCTGAGCTTGATCGAAAACGAACTGGATTACGTGATCGGCAACGAAGCCGAAATCCGGTCATTGTACGAAACGGATGATTTAGAAGATGCGCTGGCCAAAACCGCCGCGATCTGTTCGTTGGTGGCCTGCACACGGTCCGGCGAAGGCGTGACAATCGTGGCAGATGGCAATCGCGATGACGTCCCGGTTGAACGGATTGTGCCCGTTGATGCAACCGGCGCGGGCGACGGGTTCGCCGCCGGGTTCCTATATGGTTTGGCCACTGGGGCGGATATGCGGACCTGCGGTGAAATGGGCTGTGCCGTCGCTGGTGAAGTGATCCGTCACATGGGCCCACGCGCGGATCGTAACCTGTTGGCAATGCTGCGCGATCTTAGCTTGGTTTCTGCGTAAACCTACAGGCTCATCGCTAAAACACGGCTGATTTCGGTCAGGCTTCGGCCTGATTGGGATCGCCATGTGTTGAATGCCGCTTGGGTGGCTTTCAGCGCTTTTTGGGATGTGGGCGTTTTGTCGATCACGCCTTCGGCAACCAGCCGCCCAACCACATCACGCGACAGGATGAAACTGTCGACGCCCATGGATCGCAACATATAAGGGCCGGTATTGCCGCCCAGCCGCGATCCACGTTTTTTCAACACGCTCGTCAGACCGACAAAATCATCGTCTGGCCATTCGGCAACAAACGCGCCAAACGATCCGTGTTCATTGGCGATATCCATCACAAACCGCGCGTTTTCGATCACCGACTGAATTTTCGGGCCGTGACGCACAATGCCTTTGTCTGATATCAGGCGGTCGATATCTTCGTCGTGGTAAAACGCGACCGGGGCAGGGTCAAACCCCTGAAATGCGGTTTCAAAACCGGGCCATTTGGCGTCGATCACTTTCCAGCTAAACCCAGCCTGAAACACCCCGCGCGCCATCGCCGCCAGCCAGTGATCATCGGGGATTTGTCGAATATCCGCCGGAGTTTTGGGCCGTTCTAACAGGGTTTCTAATATCGCAGTGCCACCTTTGCGATCCGCTGCGATATCAAAAATGGCGTCGAAACTACGCATGATGAAACCCGGCCTTATTCGCCCAGTTTGGCGTGGACTTCGTCCAGATCAATTTCGCCGATGGGCATTTTATTCCCTGGGTTTTCAAAGTCATATTTGAACAGGTTGAAATCACGTTTGTAGATTTCATAGACCAGATGCATCGACAGATCGTCGAAATAATCCTCAACCGGATGGGCCCGTTTGGGGCCGTGGCCTTCGCTTTCGTTGAAACGTGGGATCGCGGCCAGATCGACCTGATGCGGGGTTTCGATGGCGTCCAGCACCGATTGCATCCCGTCGTTGAACGATTCAGTCCAGAAAATATTATCGTAGCGCCCGCCATTGACGATGAACGTGGACACATGCCCGGACATGGCGGACCAATGGATGTCAGGCTCCATCGGGCGGCGCCAACGGATGGTATCACGCGCAAACAGCAAAAACCGGCGGAAACTTTGGATTTGGTCAAATTCAAAGCCCGTATCCGGATCGCCCACCTCGATCCCATATTTCTGGATCAAAAGCGGCACCAGATTGCCCCGATACCGGCGGCCATTGCGCTGAATGCCGCAGATTTTGTCAAAGAACGACGACAGGATGCGCGTATAGGGATTGCGCACGCAGGTGAAGGCATAGCTTTTGTGGGACTGGGCGTTGTCGGTGATCGCCTGTTGGCTGCTTTCCATCGACCATTTGTGCATGTTTCCCGTGGCGTCATGGATGTCACCATCAAAGAATTCGCCTTGGTCGGAATAATACATGATCTGGCCAATGGTCGAGCACGCGCATTTGGGCACCACCCGGTACACCATGCTTTCGCTCTCTGTCATCCACGTTCCGGGAAAACCCATACTCTGCCCTTCCAATCCAAAATGCACATCACTGTGACGGCTCTGTCCCTTGTTTCAGGGCAACCGTTTGCCAATTATGCACAAAAATACAAACAAACCCTGTTTATTCAACGTCTGTTCAAGGTATCAAGCGTAAACAATCCTCACGCTGAGGCTTTAAGGTTTCCAAAATGGCAAAAATCGCCTTCATTCTGCTGTGTCACAAGGATCCGGATGCGATCATCCAACAAGCGCGTCAATTGACGGCTGTGGGCGATTGCATGTCGATTCATTTTGATGCACGTGCGCCCAAGGCGGCGTTTCAGAAAATTCAGGATGCTTTGGCCGACAATCCGAATGTGACCTTTGCGCGCAAACGGATCAAATGCGGCTGGGGGGAATGGAGCCTGGTTCAGGCCACGCTTTATGCGGTTGAGGCCGCGGTCGAAGCCTTCCCACGTGCGACCCATTTCTACATGGTGTCGGGGGATTGCATGGCGGTGAAATCTGCGCGCTATGCCCATGATTTTCTGGATGCCGAAGACGTCGATTACATCGAAAGTTTTGATTACTTTGAAAGCGATTGGATCAAAACTGGGATGAAGGAAGAGCGGCTGATTTATCGCCATTTCTTCAACGAACGCACCCAGCCTTGGCGGTTTTATCAATCGTTTAAGTGGCAGGAAAAACTGGGTCTGACCCGTGACATTCCGGCTGATATTCAGGTGCAAATCGGCAGCCAATGGTGGTGTCTGCGACGGCGCACCATTGAATGGATTTTGGATTTTACCAAACAACGCAAAGACGTGATGCGGTTTTTCCGCACAACGTGGATTCCGGATGAAACGTTTTTTCAAACCCTTGTGCGCCATCTGGTGCCCGAACCCGAAATCCGCACCCGCACCCTGACATTTTTGACGTTTTCCGATTACGGGATGCCGATCAATTTCTACAATGATCACTATGAATTACTGCTTTCACAGGATTTCCTGTTTGCCCGCAAAATCAGCCCAGAAGCCAAAGAACTAAAGAAACGGTTGGGGGTATTGTATGCGTCTGAACGTGACGATTTCAAAATCTCAAACGAAGGGCGCAGTCTGCATAAATTCCTGACCGGGCGGGGCCGTATTGGTCGGCGTTTTGCGACGCGGTTCTGGGAAACCGAGGCGTCCCTGGGCCGGGATCGCGAATTGATGGTTGTGGCGTGCAAAAAATGGCATGTGGCCAAACGGCTGGTTGGGTCGATCAAACATCACACCAACATTCCCGCCATCGATTATCTGTTCAACGAAGAAGACACGCCGTTGCCCGATCTGGGCGGCATCCAAAGCACGCTTGAAAAACGCACCCGTCACCGGCGTGCGTTGATGCGGATGCTGTATGATTACTATGACACGGATCGGCTGATCATCTGTCTGGACACGGCCAGCATTGATCTGTTGCAGGATTTCTATTCGGATCGCTCGACCACGCGGCTGCTGGAAATCGATTGCGAATTTACGGATGACTATCTGGTTGGCCATGCCAAACGGGTCGGATTGGCCGGCGAACAAACGTCCGAAGATACGCTGCGGCAATTGCTGCCCACGATCCGTTATGACGTGGTCTATGAAAGCGATCGTTTGAGGGATTCGGGGTTTGTGAACCACACGCGCCTGCGGCAGGATCACACTGCGGATGAAAACGCCGAACCGATTGCTGAATTTCTGACCGTGGGTCATGATGTGGCCAAACAGATTGCTGAAACGCCGTATCTCTTTGTGGATTAGAGGAAAATCATGGATTTTGACTACGATACAAACAATATTTTCGCCAAAATCCTGCGCGGCGAAATCCCCAATCAAACGGTGTTTGAAAACGATCACGCGCTGGCATTTCGCGACATAAATCCCGGCGCGCCGGTGCATGTTCTGGTGATCCCCAAAGGCCCCTATGTCAGCATCGATCATTTCGCACGTGACGCCAGCCCAGAGGAACAGGTCGGATTTTTTGCCGCCGTGGCCCGTGTTTGTGAGGTTGAAAACCTGAGCCAGGGGTTCCGGTCCATCGCCAACACGCGCACTCACGGCGTTCAGGATGTGCCGCATTTCCACCTGCATCTGATTGGCGGCAAACAATTGGGCGCGATGCTCCCTCAAAGTTGAGCGTATATATCGCAGCGTTTGCGCTTGTTTGCGGGCTGCGGATTGCTAATATGCGGCCAACTCAAATTGAATAGGTTCAACCATGACCACACCTGCCCCAGAGACCAAGATTGTCAGCCAATGGCGTGTTGCCTGTGATGGGGGTGAAGGCGCGTTGGGGCATCCGCGCGTTTGGTTGCAGATCCCGACGGAACATGGCTGGGTGGAATGCCCCTATTGCGATTGCAAAATGATCCATGAAACCATGAAGGATCAGGTCAACGCTTAAGCGGGGACTGATCTGGGCGTTGGTTGGGCTGTTTGGCCCGATTGCGCTGTTTTTGATCGCAGGCACAGTGGGCGGTTTGATCCGCGCCGGTGAAACATCCGTGGCAATCGACCCGGCCTATGAAATCGTCCTGATCAAAGGCGCGATCCACACCGACATCGCCATCCCATCAAACGCCCAAACCCGGGCGTTTTTTACATTTGCGGACCGTGCAGGCGTGCCAATATCGCATCCCAATGCGGATTGGATTCTGGTCGGTTGGGGATCACAGGCGTTTTACACCAGCGCAGGCACCTATGCGGATGTGAAACCCAGCGCCGTTTGGCGCGCCGTGACCGGGGACAGCGCGGTTTTGCGGATCACTGTGTCTGGGCCCATTCCAAACGGTACATTTACCCAAATCCCGGTCACGCAGGACCAGCTGGATCGGCTGCTGGACCGCATTAGGTCCGATCTGGATCAGGTCACGGCGGATCGTCAGGGCGCAACCTGGCCTGGATTTCATCAGCATGATCGTTTCTTTGCCGCCGCTGGGCGTTTCAACCTGTGGCGGACATGTAATGTCTGGGTGGGGGATGTTCTGGATGAAATTGGCGTTTCAACCGGCATTTGGACGCCCTTCACGTGGACCTTGCCCTAGCCCATCAGAACCATTCGTGGCACAAGACATGCAACGCATCTGGGAGAGTGAAAATGAGCGAGCAATTTGGCAAAGGGTGTCATCTGCATCTGATTGATGGATCGGCGTTTATTTTTCGGGCTTACCACGCGCTGCCGCCCCTGACGCGCAAATCGGATGGGCTGCCGGTGGGTGCGGTCAGCGGGTTTTGCAACATGTTGCAGCGCTATGTGGATGGCAATACTGGCGCGGATGCGCCGACGCATGTGGCTGTAATCTTTGATCATTCTGGAAAATCCTTCCGGAATGACATGTATGATCTGTACAAAGCCAACCGTCCCCCCGCCCCAGAGGATCTGCGCCCGCAATTCCCCCTGACCCGTGATGCGACCCGTGCGTTCAACATCGCCTGCCACGAAGTTGAGGGCTATGAAGCGGATGACATCATCGCCACTTTGGCTGTGCAAGCCCGCGAAGCTGGTGGTCGCTGCACGATCCTGAGTTCGGACAAAGACCTGATGCAATTGGTCGGTGGCGGCGTTGATATGTTCGACGCGATGAAGAACAAATTGATCGACGTGGACGGTGTGCATGAAAAATTCGGCGTGGGCCCGGATCGTGTGGTCGATGTGCAGGCGCTGGCAGGTGATAGCGTGGATAACGTGCCCGGCGCGCCCGGAATCGGTATCAAAACCGCAGCGTTGCTGATCAACGAATACGGCTCGCTTGAGGAATTGCTGGACCGCGCGGGTGAAATCAAACAGCCCAAGCGGCGGCAAACCCTGATTGATCACCGTGAACAGATCGAATTGTCCAAACGTCTGGTGCAGCTTGATGAACAGATGAAGCTGGATTTCACCATCGAAGATCTAGAAGTGCGCGACCCGGAGCCTGAGGTTCTGTTGGGGTTCTTGGCGGAGATGGAATTCCGCACGATGACCAAACGCATGGCTGAAAAACTGGGTGTTGATGCCCCCGTTGTGGCTGATGCCCCTGCGGTTGAAACGGTCGCCACACCAGATGCCATCCCGTTTGATACGGATGCCTATGAATGTGTACGCGACGCGGATGCGCTGCAAAAATGGGTGGATCTGGCCTATGAACGGGGCTGGGTTGCCTTTGATACGGAAACCACCGGGTTGGACGACATGGTCGTTGATCTGGTGGGGATTTCTCTATGTGTTGAGGCGGGCCATGCCTGTTATATCCCGCTGACCCACCGCGCCGAAGCTGCGGACGATCTGTTTGGCAGTGACGCGCTGGCCGACGGACAGATGCCGCTGGAACAGGCCATCGCGATCCTCAAACCCATGCTCGAGGATGATAGCATCCTGAAAATCGGGCAAAATATGAAATATGACGCCAAAATCCTGATCCGGTACGGCGTGAATGTGACCTGTATCGATGACACGATGCTGATGTCCTATGCGTTGAATGCGGGCGTGCATAACCATGGGATGGACGCGCTGTCGGAACGGTATCTGGATCACCAGCCGATCCCGATCAAAACCCTGCTGGGCACGGGAAAATCCGCCAAAACCTTTGATCGGGTGCCGGTGGACGACGCGGTGAAATACGCCGCCGAAGATGCGGACATTACCCTGCGTCTGTGGCAAATGTTCAAACCGCAACTGCACCAAAAACAGGTCACCACGGTTTATGAAACGCTGGAACGGCCTTTGGCGCCGGTTCTGTCGCAAATGGAACGGCATGGGATCAAAGTGGACCGCGATGTGCTGTCACGCATGTCCAACGCGTTTTCCCAGAAAATGGCCGAGCTAGAAGCAGACATTCACGCCGGTGCGGGGCGTCCGTTTAACGTGGGATCGCCCAAACAGCTGGGTGAAATTCTGTTTGACGATCTGGCGTTGCCCGGCGGAAAAAAAGGCAAAACAGGGGCCTATGCAACCGGCGCTGACATCCTAGAGGATTTGGCGACAGAACATGAATTGCCCCGCAAAGTTCTGGATTGGCGGCAACTGAGCAAGCTGAAATCGACCTATACGGATGCGCTTCAGGATCATATCAATGCTGATACGGGCCGGGTGCACACGTCGTATGTGCAAACCGGGGCCAATACCGGGCGTTTGGCGTCTACGGACCCGAACCTGCAAAACATTCCCGTACGCACAGAAGAAGGCCGCCGCATTCGCGAAGCATTTATCGCAGAGCCGGGCAACGTGCTGGTATCGTTAGATTATTCACAGATCGAATTGCGCATTCTGGCCCATGTGGCTGGTATTGACGCGCTGAAACAGGCGTTTCGCGAAGGTCAGGATATTCACGCCAAAACCGCGTCGGAAATGTTCAATGTCCCTCTCGAAGATATGACCGCTGATGTGCGTCGTCAGGCCAAAGCGATCAACTTTGGTGTGATTTACGGGATTTCGGGGTTTGGTCTGGCGCGCAATCTGCGTATCCCGCGCGCCGAGGCACAGGGGTTCATCGACCGCTATTTCGAACGGTTCCCCGGCATCCGCACCTACATGGATGACACGGTGGCCTTTGCCAAAGAAAACCTGCGCGTCGAAACGCTGTTTGGGCGCAAAATCAACACGCCGGAAATCAACGCCAAGGGCCCACATGCCGGGTTTGCCAAACGGGCCGCGATCAACGCGCCCATTCAAGGCACGGCCGCCGATGTGATCCGCCGCGCCATGGTTCGGATGCCCGATGCGATTGCCGATTTGCCCGCCAAGATGCTGTTGCAGGTGCATGATGAATTGCTGTTTGAAGTCGACAAAGACGCGGCTGATGATCTGATCAAAGTGGCCAAGGACATCATGGAAAATGCCGCCAGCCCGGCCGTGCATCTGGATGTGCCTCTGGTGGTGGATGCAGGGATCGGTGCCAACTGGGCCGAAGCGCACTAGCCCCAAGAAAAAGCGCGAGCCCCAAACGGGACCCGCGCATCTGACAGGGAGGGTTGTCAGGGACCTGTTTAACGGGGAGGGACGTCAAACAGATGATCTGACAGAGTGATGTCAGAGGTCGATCTGACGAGAGAGTTGTCAGAGGTCGTTAGTTAACGGCTTTGGCATCCACCACGTCTTTGGGGGTTGCTTCGGTCCGGGTGATGGCGATCTGGCGCGGTTTCAGCGCTTCGGGCACTTCGCGGATCAGATCGATATGCAGCATGCCGTTTTCATGGCTGGCCCCGGCGACACGCACGTGGTCGGCCAGATGGAACCGGCGCTCAAAGGCGCGATTGGCAATGCCACGGTGCAAATAGCTGCGTTCAGTTGTTTCGTCGGCCTTGCGACCTGTCACCAACAGTGAATTCTCTTTGACTTCGACGCCCAAATCTTCGTCAGAAAAACCGGCGACAGCAATGGAAATACGCCAGCCATCTTCGTCGATTTTTTCAATGTTATAGGGCGGATAGGTTTTGGTCTGGGTTTCTGTGGTCAGAACCCGATCCATCATGTCAGCAATCTGATCAAAGCCGACAGACGCACGATACAGGGGTGCTAGGTCAAAATTTCGCATGGGTCATCCTCTACTTGAGCAATAACAAATATGGGTGCCTTCCCTTGGGGACAGGCGGTGATCCAAGGCCCGATTGGCGCCTTGTGATTAACATTTGGGGGGCAATTTTATCGGTTCAAGAGGGGACGTTGAGAAATTTGAACCGGCTATTGGCGCGGGGGCGGCGTCATGAACAGCGCGCCGGTGTCATTGGTTTGGCCCGGTTCAAGCACGCGAATACCGTGGGGGGGCGTGTCGCGAAACACACCACGGCCTGCATCCATTTCAGAACGCAGCTGATCCAACGGCGCGCTGATTTCCGCCCCTAGCGACACCTTGCGCCCGCCGATATTTGCCTTTGAGGTGATGATGCTGACGATCTGGGCAATCCCGTTTGAAATCAGAAAAACCGGTGCGCCAGAGCTGCCAAAATCAATGTCGCAACTCATGACAACCACACCGGATTGGCGCCCCAAAACGGCACAAACCTCTTGCAAAGAAGGGGCCTCGGCGCGGTCAAGCGCGTAGGACACAACGCCAACCTGCGCCCCAATCGGCATTTGGGTCGCCGTGCGAAAAGGTTCGATGGATGTGTTGCGAATGGGTTGGCTGAGTTCGAGCAGCGCCATGTCATAGGCGACCGACGCCACCGGTGCGTCGTCCAGATACACATAATCAGGATGCACCACGACGCGGCGAATTTCACGATAGGCCAGCGCGCGACCATTGCGCAAACCGGCCAAAAATTCGATCCGCGACAGATCAATGGGCGCCCCGGTCTGGCGATCAAACAGACAATGGGCCGCCGTCACGATTTGGCGATCCGAAATCAGCGCAGCGGTGCAAAACCCTTTGCCATCAAGCTCTAGCCGACCCACAGCTTCCCAGCCGCGTGCATCATCGGCGGTTTGCAACGCGTCCAATGCTGCGTCCTGCGCATGGGCCGCACTGATCCACAATCCGAAAAATAGCACTAAAAGACGTTTCATACCCTGCCTGTACCCGGCTTTTGGGGCCAGATTAGGGCAGTTAGCGCAGGATGGGCACCTCTGGAGTGCGTTTCCCCGGCGCAGTGAGTCCTGCGGGCATCGGTCCACCGGTTGCCCAATCCAGCAATTCCACTGTGTGCAGGATCGGCGTGTCCGTTCCAGATCCGATTTGCATCATGCAGCCAATATTCCCCGCGGCGATCACATCGGGTTTTTTAGCCTCGATATTGCGGATTTTGTTGGCTTTGAGCTGTTTTGAAATCTCTGGCTGCATCAAATTATAGGTCCCCGCGGACCCACAACATAGGTGGGAATCGGCAGGTTCGACGACGGTATATCCCGCGCGGCGCAGCAAATCTTTGGGATAGGTTTTGATCTGTTGGCCATGTTGCAGGGAACAGGCGGCATGATAGGCGACAACCATGTCTTTTTCTGCGCCTTCGGGCAGGTCCAATTGCATCAATAACTCGCTGATATCCATGGTGATTTCACTGACTTTGGCGGCGTCGCTGGCCAAGGGATCATTGCGGAACATATGCCCGTAATCCTTAACCGTGGTACCGCAGCCGGACGTGTTGATCACAATCGCATCCAACCCTGCGCCGTTGATTTCATCGCGCCAGGCGCTGATGTTTTTGGCCGCTGTGGCGTGGCTTTCATCCTCTTTGCCCATGTGATGGGTCAGCGCACCACAACAGCCCGCGCCTTTGGCCACGACCACGTCGCATCCAAGCCGGGTCAGCAGGCGGATTGTCGCGTCGTTGATGTCAGTGTTCAGCGCCTTTTGCGCACAGCCCGTCATCAAGGCAACACGTTTTTTGCGTGGGATTTCAGCGGCAAAGCTTTGGGGATCGTCATTGCGGCTAACCGGGGGGATCACCTTGGGGGCCATTTCCAGCATCGCCCGCAGACGGGGATCAGGCATGAACCGTGCAAAAGGTCGCCCGATTTTCGCCCCCAGCAAGGCCAGTCGGAACCGTCCGGGATAGGGGAGGATCCGTGCCAACATCCACCGCAAGGCCCGGTCAGAAAACGGGCGTTTATAGCGTTTTTCGATATAGGCGCGGGCATGATCGACCAGATGCATGTAATGCACGCCCGACGGGCAGGTGGTCATGCAGGCCAGACAGGACAGGCACCGATCCACATGCAACACGGTTTGAGGGTCCGGGTCGCGGTCATTTTCCAGCATATCCTTGATCTGATAAATCCGGCCGCGGGGGCTGTCTAATTCATCGCCAAGGATTTGATATGTCGGGCAGGTTGCAGTGCAAAATCCGCAATGGACGCAGGACCGCAGGATGTCATTGGCCCGTTGAATACCGGGATCGTTCAGTTGCTCTGGAGTAAAGTTGGTTTGCATCAGATCAATCCATCAGGCCGGGGTTCAGAATGCCGCGCGGGTCAAATTGGGCGCGCAACCCTTGGGTCAGGGCGCGTAGCGGGGCCGGTTCCGGGGCAAAACCCGCAACAGAATGTCGGGTTTCAACATCCGCGCGGATCAGCGTGGCATGTCCGTCAAATGCCCCCAGTTTTGCACGTAAATCACCGCCTTGTGGGGCCAAGGCCCAAATCAAACCGCCGCCCCAATCCAGCAAAGTCTGGGTCGCACCCATCCGGCTGATCAGGTCCGGCGCGTCGCTGGGTTTTGCCGAAATGCGCCAGACATCCCCGGGCTGGTCGGCAAAAACAGACACGTCCCGGATGGTCGTCCAGTCCACGTCTTGGATTTCGACATCCCCAAAAGGCGCGAGCAATTTGGTCAACTCACTGGCGCGATAGGTGACGGATTGTTCAAATCCTTCGATCCGAACGCAGGTTTGCGCGGCCTGTGTATCATGCGCGCATCCTGTCACCTCATAGGGGGATCCCAGCGCGCGTGACATTGCGGCCACCGCCTGCGCGACATCCAATCCGCCCAGCACCAAGGTGGCGCTGGTTTCAGGTTTGGGCAACACTTTGAGGCTGACATCGCAGAGCATTCCCAACGTGCCCCATGACCCAGCCATCAGTTTGACCAGATCATAGCCGGTGACATTTTTCATCACACGCCCGCCGTTTTTCAGGATGCGCCCCGCCCCATCCACAAACGTAACGCCCAGTGCAAAATCGCGACATGCGCCAACCGCGATGCGGCGCGGGCCGGATACATTGGCCGCAACTACGCCGCCGATTGTGGGCGTGCCGGTTGTGCCCAGCAGCACCCGGTGGTCCATCGGCTCAAACGCCAAACGCTGATTTTCCTGATCCAAAGCGGCTTCGATGTCAGCGACGGGCGTGCCAGATTGCGCAACCAAGGTCAGCGCGCCGGGTTCATACAAAGTAATGCCGTTCAAATCCGCGCTGGACAGGGTGGTGCCATCCATCGGGCGGCCAATGTCACGGGTTCCGCCGCCACGAATGTGCAACGGGCCGGACGCGTTTTGGATCATATCGGCCAGGTCGGTTATGGTGTTAGGCAACAGCATGATGTCAGTCCATTTTGGAAAGATACAAGAAAGAGAAGCGGCAGATTACTGCGTCGCAACGCGTCGGGATTGGCTGGAATCCAGCGGGAACACCTTGGCCGGATTTAGCAGCCATTTGGGGTCAAACACGTCTTTGACGGCCATCTGGATATCCAGATCGTCGGGCTGATATTGGGTGTTCATCAGATCGCGTTTTTCGATCCCGACGCCGTGTTCACCTGTTAGGCACCCGCCCACTTGGACGCAGAGTTTCAGGATTTCGGCGCCCAGTTTTTCGCACAATTCCAGATCGCCAGGCTTGTTGGCGTCAAACAGGATCAGCGGATGCATATTGCCATCGCCCGCGTGAAAAACATTGCCCACATCCAGACCGATTTCTTGGCTTAACTCTTTGATCCGGCGCAATACAAATGGCAATTCGGACACAGGGATCGTGCCGTCCAGACACATGTAGTCATTGATTTGCCCCATCGCGCCAAAGGCAGATTTACGGCCCAGCCAGATCCGGGCGGCCTGATCTGCGTCACGCGCTTGGCGCAGCTCAACGGGATTGTGGCGATTGGCGATGTCGATGATCCGGCGCAGTTGATCGTCGATCTCGGCCTCTGATCCTTCGACCTCAACGATCAGCAAGGCTTCGCAATCGGGATAACCCGCTTTGGCAAAGGCTTCGGTTGCGCGAATACAAGGGCGGTCCATGAATTCGATGGCGACCGGTAAAATCCCGGCTTTGATGATGTCGCTGACACAGGCCCCGGCCACTTCGTTGCTGTCAAACCCGATCAGGGCGGGGCGTGCGCCTTCGGGTTTGTGCAGTATGCGCAGGGTGGCCTCGGTGACGATACCCAGCTGCCCCTCAGAACCGCAGATCAACCCCAACAAATCAAGCCCGCCCGCATCCAGATGACCGCCGCCAATATCAACGATGGTGCCGTCCATCATGACCATTTTCACGCCCATCAGATTGTTGGTGGTCACGCCGTATTTCAGGCAATGCGCCCCGCCTGAATTCATCGCGATATTGCCGGCAATGGCGCAGGCCAGCTGGCTGGACGGGTCAGGTGCGTAGAAAAATCCCTCTTCTTCGACAGCGCCTGACACGCTGAGATTGGTGCGCCCGGTCTGTACGCGAATGATGCGGTTGTCATAATCGGTTTCCAGCACGTCATTCATCCGCGCCACGCCCAAAATGACGCAATCCGCGGTGGGCAATGCGCCGCCTGCCAATGACGTTCCCGCCCCGCGCGGCACAACCGGCACGCCTTCGGCATGGCAAACCTTTAGCACATCGGCGACCTCTTGGGTGGTGGTGGGCAGAACCGCACAAAGCGGCGGGCATTTATAGGCCGTCAGCGCGTCACATTCATAGGCGTGCACTTCGGTGTCTTTGTGGATCACTTGGCTGTTGGGCAGCACCGCCTGAAGCTTTGCAACGATCTGTTGCTTGCGGTCTATGATCGACGCAGAGGGGACGGGCATTTGCATGGGGCTGCTCCTGACGGCTGTAATTGGTAAAGTTTTATTACCAACGCCTGTGATATTCAACACAATTATTGTCGCAGGGGGGCAAGTGCTTGCAATCAGGTGCGATTTTGGCCAGTCAAAAGCATGGATTGGGTAAAAGTCATACACCTGCTGGCTGTGATGGGCTGGATGACCGGCATATTTTCGGTGCCGCGGGCGATTATCTTCTGGAAACGGGAATTCGCGGCATCCGGTGAATTTGGCCCCGCCGGGGATTTGACCGTGAGGCTTTATCGGTTTTCGGCCGGGCTGGGCGTGATTGCGATCATCACCGGTTTGATTCTGGCGTGGCATTGGAATTTTGCCGCTTGGATTTGGCTAAAACTGGCTTTTGTCGCAGCCTTGGCCGCGCATTACGCCTTTACTGGGCGGTTGGTGATCCGCGCCCGCCGTGGTGTTTTTAGCCACAGCGATCTGTTTTTGCGGATATTCAACGAAGTCAGCGTTTTTGGCACCATCGCGATCCTGATCGTTGTTGTGTTTAAGCCGTTCTGATGCCCAATTCACTTCTTGATATCATTCAGACCGTTTCCTGGATCGACTGGGGCGCGCTGGGGTATCTGTTGATCGGTGCTGTCCTGATCGGTTTGCTGATCGAAAATCCCCCCAAATCCCGTCCATCCGTATCGATGATCATGGCGGAATATCGGCGCGATTGGATGCGCACCTTTGCCACCCGTGAAGTCCGCATTTTTGACAGTCAAATCCTTGGGAATTTGCGGCAGGGAACATCGTTTTTTGCCTCTACCAGTTTGTTGGCCCTAGGGGCGGTTCTGGCCCTGATCGGGAACACGGAACCGCTATCGGGGTTGGCCTTGGAATTGGCCCAAGAAGAGGCGCCAGCATTGGTTTGGCAGGTCAAATTGCTGGTTGTGGCCTATTTCCTGATATCCGCGTTTTTGCGGTTTGTCTGGTCGCACCGCGTGTTTGGCTATTGTTCGGTTTTGATGGCCGCCACACCAGAACAGTCAGATGACCCAAATGTTGATGTAATGGCGCAGCAAGCGGCCGAATTGAATATCCGTGCGGCGGTGAATTTTAACCGTGGCTTGCGGGGCATTTATTTCGCTTTGGGGGCGTTGGCCTGGTTGCTGGGGCCCGCCGCATTGATTATCGCCACCACTGTGACCCTCTGGGTGCTTTGGTCACGGGAATTCAATTCGATCCCACGTCAGATCATTCTGCGCTAGTGCCTAACAGTTTCGTGATCCCAAATGTGATTTTTACGTGCTAAGCACCGCCTATGTGGAAATTATTACCTTTACTGATTGCATCCCCTCTGGCGGCTGATCCGCCGGAAATCCTGAATGTCCAAGTGTCCGAAACATCCGTTGCGGTGACATTGGTCCATCCTGATACGGGGTGGGATCACTATGCTGATGGCTGGCGGATCGAAGACGAGAATGGCAACGTTCTGGGCACACGGGTTTTGGCGCATCCCCATGTTGCCGAACAGCCGTTTACCCGGTCCCTGACGATCAGCGATCTGCCGGATCAGGTGTTTATCCGCGCCCGGTGCATCGTGGATGGCTGGAACGAAACGACGGTGGCGGTTCAGGTGCGCTGATCAGCGCCGCCGCCCTTCGTAGAGCCACGCACCGATCACCAGCAACGCAGATAACAGCAGAAACGCCCAAGAGGGCAGCGCCGGAAACACGGTGATATCTGCCGACCGATAGGCGTCGCGCGGGATGATCCCGATCCAGCCCCGCCCCGATGCCGGGCGTCCTTCGCGGATTGCGCGCACATCCAGATTGCCGTCATCCATCTGTGCGACGGCCCCGCGAAACGTGTCTGCCAATGGGGTCAGATCGTCACCGGTTGCAATGGTTTGCACAAATTCACGTGGTGCCGCTGGGCCAAGCGCGATCACGGCGCTCTGATCCGTATCCGCTAACCGATAGAGCCCCATTTCTGGCCCATCATAGGTCGCCTCAAACCGGCCCGGGCTGGTTTCACGCAGCGCGACGCTGGTTTCGCTGCCATCCGGGTTTTGCACGATGATGTCTTCGGCTGTGTCGGCCAAGGTGCGGCGGATAATCCGCATGCTTTGTCCGGTGGGTTCCGCCCAAAGTGTTTCTTCTTCCAGCTCGGGCTCTTTCATCATCCAATGGGCCAAGCGACGCAGCAATTCCAGCTGTGGCCCGCCGCCTTCATACCCGCGATTCCACAGCCAGACATGGTCTGATCCCAGCAAGGCCACACGGCCCTCGCCAACGCGGTTCAGGATCAATAGCGGGGAATCGTCGATCCCGCTCATGACAACGGATGCATCTTGGGCGGCGACAACCTCGACTTGGCGCAACCAGCGCCCCCAACCGGGTTGCCCGTCAGGGCCCATCGGCAAAAGCGTGTCCAGACCGGATGTGACGGGGTGGCGATGTCCCAATTCAGTGAGCGTCGGGGTAAATCCCTGTTCCATGATCCGCGCGGTTGGTCCGGCGGGCAACACATTGCCCAAAGGCGACCTGAACAGGCTGTCAGCCCCTGCAAAATCAGGTCCCGCTGCAATCAGAACCGCACCGCCGCGTTCCACGTAACCACGGATGTTTTCCAGATAGGACGACGGTAAAATCCCACGCCGTTTGTAGCGATCAAAGATGATCAGATCGAATTCATCGGTCTTTTCGAGAAACAATTCACGGGTCGGAAAGGCAATCAGGCTGAGTTCATCCACCGGCACGCCGTCTTGTTTTTCAGGGGGACGCAGAATGGTGAAATGCACCAGATCAACCGACGCGTCCGATTTTAGCAGGTTGCGCCAAGTGCGTTCGCCGGGATGAGGTTCGCCCGACACCAACAACACCCGCAGCCGATCCCGCACGCCGTTGATCTGAACCACCGCCGCGTTGTTGCGATCGGTCAATTCGCCCTCGGCGGTTGGGGTTTGGAATTGCAACACATTCATCCCGCCATGGGGCAGGGTGACGGGCAGTTCCAGATCTTCGTTGACGGGGATCTGAAATTCCAGCGGTGGAGCGCCGTCAATGGAAATGGACAGATCGACCAATTGGGTTTCGGTTGGGGCCGCGCCTTGGTCCTCTATGCGCAGGGTCAGGGTCACAGGTTCGCCCAGAATGGCAAAGGCAGGCGCATTTTGCACAATCAAACGCCGGTCCCAATCCGTGTCATGCCCCGATAGCAAAACATGCATGGGGGCAGGCAGGTTGGGGGCGGCATCCATATCATGGACCCGCCCATCCGTGAGTAAAACAATCCCGGCGATGCGGGCGCTTGGCTCTTCGGCGATGGCTTCGCCCAGGGCGGTCATCAGCCGTGTTCCTCCGTCGCCATCCGCATCCGGCACGCGCACGATGCGCAATTCGGTATTCGGGCGCTGGGTCACTTCGGATTGCAGGTTGCGCAACGCTGTTTCGGTCTGTTCTGCACGGTCAGACAGGGTCTGGCTGGCAGAGTCGTCGACCAGCGCGATGACGATGTCGGACAGGGCAATGCGGTCTTCGCGTTGGACGGATGGATTGGCGATCCCGGCCAGCAGCACCAGCGCGGCAACCATCCGAAAGATCCAGCCATTCAGACCCCGCCAAATGGCAAGGACTAGACCACAGGTCATCAGGCCCGCAGCGATCCAGATCACGGGCATCGGCACCAAAGGCGCTAGGATTATCGATGCATTCATTGGCCCAGCCTATCCAGTAGGTCAGGCACATGGACCTGATCCGATTTGTAATTCCCGGTCAGCACATGCATCACCAGATTAACCCCAAACCGCAGCGCGATTTCGCGCTGGCGTTCCCCGGCCATGCCGCGCCCCACAGGAAACATGCGATTGCCGGTTTCGTCGATGGCCCAGGCCGCAGCCCAGTCATTGCCGCCAATGACAATCGGGGTGACGCCATCGTTCAGATCACGAAACGGCATGCCTTCGGTCTGGGTGGCACCGGGGGGCGCTGCTTCGACCCAGACGTCGCGGCTGGCATAGCGGCCGGGAAAATCCTGTAACAGGTAAAACGACCGGGTCAGGACATGATCGCTGGGAATGGGTTCAAGCGCGGGGATGTCCAACGACCGGGCAATCGCCTGTAGATGCCTCCCCTCTGGGGAGGCGCCGCCAAATCCGGCGATATTTGCGTCGCGTGTGTCAAACAGGATCATGCCGCCAGTTTGCAGATACCGGTTCAGCTTGGCATAGGCATCACGGGATGGCAGGGCCTGATCAGGTGATATCGGCCAGTATAGCAATGGGAAAAAGCTAAGCTCATCGGTTTCGATATTCACCCCGATTGGGGCGGCTGGTTCTACGGATGTGCGGCGATATAGCGTGTCTGACAGACCAAATAACCCGCGTGAGGCGGCTTCGTCGATCCGGGAATTTCCGGTCAGAACATGGGCCAGTACCACTTCTGATGTGGCGCGAATGGCGATGTCATCGCTTTGGGCCTGCGCATCAGGGGCCAAGGACAGCGCCGCCAAAATCACAACCGCACTTTGCAAACGCGGCCCGCGCAATTTGCCCGATAAGGCGAGCGAGGCCAAAATATCCAGCGCCAAC
Source organism: Aestuariibius sp. HNIBRBA575 (assembly GCF_040932005.1). Taxonomy (NCBI): domain Bacteria; kingdom Pseudomonadati; phylum Pseudomonadota; class Alphaproteobacteria; order Rhodobacterales; family Paracoccaceae; genus Aestuariibius; species Aestuariibius sp. HNIBRBA575. Next base: position 2,980,690 of record NZ_CP162414.1, on the reverse strand, counting down.
AGCGCCAATGCCCCGATCAACAACCAGCCTTTGAGCAGGGTTTCCCGCACCACGCCCAATCCTTCGACGCGAATGCGGTCTGGCCAAATTGCGGGGGTGATATCGGTGTTGTGGGATATGGTGTTCACCGCAATCCGCCGATCTTCGCCTGCGTAAATGCCGGGGGGCAGGTCCGCATCCGGTTGCCCCAAGGCCAGCCGTTCACCGGTCACGCCGGGGCGCGTTTCGGCAGGTTCAACATCGCCAAAGCCGGTCAGCACCCGTTCGATAGACCAGCTGGTGCCTGCCAGATCCTCGGCTGATTGCGCAGCGGGACGGGTGGAAACCGCGAGCCGTTCCAGCATCTGCACAAACAGGCCGGACAGGGGCAGGTTGGACCATTCCGCATTGGCCGTCACATGCACCAGCACGATCTGACCCTGCCCGTGGGATTTTTGGGTGACCAATGGCGTGCCATCGGCCAATTGCGCGATCACGCGGTCGGACAATGTGGGATCAGGCTGGGCGACGATTTGGGCGGTGACGGTCACATCTTCGGGCACTGGCAGGCCGAAAAATGGCGATCCTTGTGCAAATGGCGCCAGCGCTTTGGGTTCGCCCCAACTCATGGCGCCGCCGACTGTGCGGCCACCGGCGCGCAGGCGCACGGGCATCAGCGGGTCTTCGTCGACGCGGCTGATGTCACTGGCGGCCAAACGTGGACCGGCGAACCGCAACAACAATCCGCCTTGGTCCAGCCAATCCAGCATGGCGGTTTCTTCGGCAAAGGACAGCCCCGCAACATCGGCCAATATGATCACATCCGGGTTGGCCAACAGCACATCATCCAAGGTGCCGTTGATCAGGTCCGCCGTGGGGATCAACGCCTGTTCGAGATAATGCAGCGGCGACAGCAATTCGATTTCTTCGCTGTTTTGTCCGCCTGCGATCAACGCAACTTCGCGGCGTTTCAGGGCGTCATCGGTCAATGTAACCGCCCCTGCTGACCGGAGCCCGGTCAATTCAAATCGGGTGATCCGATTGCGCAATTCAGGCGGCAATGACAGGTCGAGTTCGGCCTCAAGTTCGCCAGCCTGCCATGTGATGTCGGATTGTGCCAGACTGCGTTCCCGCCCAGCCGGATCCAGCCCGATGGTCGAAATGCGCGCGGTGGCGGCCCCGACATCAACGGCCCGTGCGGCGGTCAGTTTGATCACACCATCCTCAAAGCGGGCGGGGCGCAGGGCCAATACGGGTCGGTTGCTTTGATAGGCGGTGACAGTGCCGTGGGTTTCCAGCGCGCTGAGCAGATCCATCCGACCATCGCGGGTGACGCCGTCTGACAACCAATAGGTTTCAAAATCCCCGGTCAGCGTGGCCAGCCAAGTGGCAATGGCATCCGCATTTGGTGCCCAGGCATTGGGGGTAAATCCGGGCAATCGCTGGGTGATGGCATCTGCGGCGACAAAATTAGGCCCCTCTGCAGGCAAATCGGTCAGGCTGATCAGATCGACCTGACGCCCGTCGCGGGCCGCATCCGCCAGCAACCCTTCGATCCGGTCCAAACGGCGTGGCCAGTCGCGTGCATCCGCCCATGACCCATCCACGAGGATCAGCAAAGGACCGGTTCCGCGGCTGTCATCGGTCGGGTTCAAAACCGGCCCGGCAAAGCCCAAAATCATCGCCGCAACCGCCAACATGCGCAGCACCAACAACCACCAAGGCGTGCGGTCGGTTTGGCTTTCGTCATCTTGTAAGCCCAAAAGCAACGCCACACCCGGAAATGCGCGGCGGATAGGCGCGGGGGGCACGGCGCGCAGCAGCACATACAGGATTGGCAAGGCCAGCAACCCAATCAGCAGGGCGGGGGCGGCAAATCCGATCGGGCCGACGGTCCACATTAGCGATGCTCCAACGTGTTGAACAACCACAACAAAGCCGCAGAAGCGGGGTCATTTGTGTGATGCGTTGTGATCTGAAAATCGGTGGCACGGGCCAGTTTGGTCAGCGCGTCTTTGCGCTGCGCCAGCCGAGTCAAATACCGATCCCGCAACTGACCGGCATGCAATGTTTCATGGGCGATGGTTCCGCCGATGCTCTGAAATACGGTGCGGCCGTGGAATGGAAACTCTTCTTCTTGGGGGTCCAGAACCTGTAGGATTGCGCCGCGAATGCCGCGTTCGGCGGCACTGGTCAGGGCCAGTTCCAACGGGGCCAAATCCCCCATGAAATCAGAAATGAACAAGGCGCGTGATTGGGGCAGCAACCCGGCGGTGCCGGGATATGCGTAATCTTCGGGCGCGTCGGTGGTTAGCCGTGTGGCCAGCCGGTTCAATTGTTCGCGACCATTGCGGGGCGGCAGGGTGTCGCCGGCCAATCCCACCCGTTCGCCACTGCGCAGCAACATGATCGATACGGCCATCGCCAATAGGCGCGCGCGGTGCAATTTGGTCGGGATGTCGTCGGTTGACGCGAACCGCATCGACGCGCCCTGATCGACCCATAGCAGCACCGATTGCGCCACCTGCCATTCGCGTTCTTTGACAAAGGCACCATCGGCCTTGGCTGACCGCCGCCAGTCAATATGGCGGGCTTCGTCCCATGGCAGGGCGGGTCGGTATTGCCAAAATGCGTCGCCTTGTCCTGCTTTTCTACGGCCATGTGCCCCCAGCAATACGGTCGAGGCAAGATGTTCTGCCTCGGCCATAAGCGGGGGAAAGGGGGCCATTAAATCCTCGGCCTTGTGGCGTAGATCAGCAGGGTTTGTCACGCAGCGGCCTCAACCTTGGTGATGTGGGCGGCGACCTGATCGATGACATCGGGCAGGGTGGCACCACGGGCACGTGCGGCAAAAGACAGAGCCATGCGATGGGTCAAAACCGGTGCGGCCAGTTTGCGTACATCATCGGCGTTGGGCGCCAAACGTCCGTCCAGTAATGCCTCTGCACGTACCGTTAGCATCAACGCCTGAGCCGCGCGCGGGCCAGGGCCCCAGCTGACGGTGTCGCGCACGATTTCGGGTGCAGATGGATCATCCGGGCGGCAGGCGCGCACCAGATCCAGGATCATTTCCACAATCGCATCGCCCACCGGCATCCGGCGCAACACAACCTGCGCGGCCAGCAACTCATCGGCGGTAAAGACCGCGGTGGCGTCGTCTTCGGCTGTGCCGGTGGTGGCGATCAGGATGTCCTTTTCGGTGTCACGATCTGGGTATGGCACGTCGATCTGCACCAAAAACCGGTCGAGCTGTGCCTCTGGCAGGGGATAGGTGCCTTCTTGTTCAATCGGGTTCTGGGTGGCCAAAACGTGGAACGGTTTGCCCAACGGGCGATGTTGGCCGGCGATGGTCACTTCGCGTTCCTGCATGGCCTGCAACAGGGCCGATTGGGTGCGTGGCGATGCCCGGTTGATTTCGTCGGCCATCAACAACTGACAGAAAACCGGTCCTTCGATGAACCGAAACTGGCGGCTGCCATCTGCGGATGTTTCCAGAACTTCGGACCCCAGAATGTCGGCAGGCATCAAATCGGGTGTGAATTGGATGCGGTTTTCATTCAACCCCATCACCGTCGACAACGTATCCACAAGGCGGGTTTTGCCCAATCCCGGCAGGCCCACCAACAAGGCATGCCCCCCTGACACCAATGCAGACAGCGTCAGGTCAACCACACGATCCTGTCCAATGAACCGCCGCGCAATACTTTGGCGTGCTTCGCCCAGCTTCGCCCCTAGGCCTTCAATCTCGGCAACAAGCTCTTCTGCCATGGCAATCTCTCCTGTCGAAATGTAACATCGGTATCAGATCAGATAAACGCCCGGACCCCAACGGCAAATTCAGGAAAAACACATGAGTTTGAACGCATCGGCAGAAAGCCTCGCATCGGCGGCCCGTCAGGCCAGCAAAAAAGGCCCACCCCCGGTTGATAAATGGAACCCGCCATTTTGTGGGGACCTGGATATGCGGATCGCACGCGACGGCACGTGGTTTTATCTGGGAACCCCGATTGGGCGCTATGAATTGGTCAAACTGTTTTCGTCCATAATCCGCAAGGATGGCGACGATTTTTTCCTTGTCACGCCGGTGGAAAAGGTCGGCATCACGGTGGATGATGCCCCGTTCGTGGCCGTTGATTTTAACAGCGTCGACAATGGTTTAGAATTTGTCACCAATGTCGAAGACGTAGTGGTTGCGGGGCCCGATCACCCCATTCGGGTGGTGCGGGATGCTGAAACGGGCGAACCGTCGCCCTATATTTTGATCAGACGCAATCTAGAGGCGTTGATAGATCGCAAAAGTTTTTATCGATTGGTGGATCTGGGCGAAACACAGACCGTGGATGGGGCGGACTGGTTCGGGATCACATCACAAGGGACCTTTTTTCCGATTATTTTGAGTGAGGAGTTAGATGTTTAACTATGCCGCGATTTTGTGCCAATTTGACGATGCTATTCACAGAAATGCCATTGCTGGAACGCCCCGAAGCCGCCGCGCGGGCCGGATTTAAATCGGTCGAGCTGCTGTTTCCATATGATACCAACGCCGCAGAGCTGGGCAGTGCTTTGGCGCGGTCTGGTCTGTCTTTGTCGTTGATAAACTGTCCGCCGCCCAATTACACCGATGGGCCACGTGGGTTTGCCGCGATCCCCGGGCTTCAATCGCGGTTCCGGCAGGATTTCAAACGATCTTTGCGGTATGCGACGGTTCTGGGGGTGCAGCATTTGCATATCATGGCAGGTGTTGCAGAGGGCGAAGATGCGCGCAAAACCTTTGTTGAAAACCTGACATGGGCGGCCTCGGTCGCCCCAAAACAAAGCCTGACCATCGAACCGATCAATTCAATGGATATGCCGGGATATTTCCTGTCCAGTTTTGATCAGGCCATGGCCATTCTGGATGAAATCAACGCGCCCAACCTGCACCTGCAATTTGACGCCTATCACGCGTATCACATCACAGGCGATGTATTGGGCACGTGGGAAAATGTGCGCCGTCGCACGGTGCATGTTCAGGTGGCGGGCGTGCCGGGGCGGCATGAACCACGCGCAGGTCAAATCGACTATCCGGGGTTCTTTAAGAAATTAGATGCAGACGGATATGACGGGCTGGTCAGCGGTGAATATCGCCCGGTTGCAGGGACGATGGATGGGCTGGACTGGATAAAATGACGTTCTCCAAATCCTGCTGACACTATGCTGTCAGTAGGGCTGTGCCAAAAGGGGACATCGACATTTAAAGGAGAAACCGATGTCATCTATGCCTATTGTTGTCTGGACCGAAATCCCTGTTTCCAAATTGGACAGCGCCATCAGCTTTTATAACGAAGTGTTCAACTGGGACATGCAGATCAACACCGATTCCCCCAATCCAACGGCCGTTTTGGGCGGTCGGATGGATACGGTTGCCGGGTCCCTGTTTGAGGGCACGCCGGGCACCGGGACCGTGATCCACATCGCGGTTCCTGACACTCTGGAAGCGACGCGCGACCGCTGTACCGCTGCGGGTGGCAAAGTCACCAGCGATATCGTCACCCTGCCTGTGGGCCGGTTTGTCTATGCCAGCGATCCTGACGGCAACGCGCTGGGCCTGTTTGAGGTCGCAGCCTGATGCGGCGCGCCGACCGTCTGTTTCAGATTGTCCAATACCTGCGGGGTGGGCGATTGGTGACGGCGGCGCAGCTGGCAGATCGCCTAGAAGTCACGACCCGGACCGTTTACCGGGACGTGGCTGATCTGATCGGGTCAGGCGTGCCCATCGAAGGCGAAGCGGGTGTCGGATATTTGATGCGGGACGGCTATGATTTACCGCCGTTGATGTTCACCAAAGACGAAATTGTCGCGCTTGTGGCGGGGGCGCGGATGATCCGGGCATGGGGCGGGGCCGAAATGGGCCGCGCCGCCGAAGAGGCGCTGGTCAAAATCGAATCCGTGTTGCCCGATGAGGCCCGTTTGCGCGCCGCGCGCGTGAAAATCGATGCGTTTTCCGTTTTTGCCATGGACGAAGCGATGCGCATGTTGGTGGACCGTTTGGAAGCGGCCTGTGATCAGCAGATCAAGCTGGCGCTGGGTTACAGCGATGCCGAAGGCGAGGTCACGCAGCGCGATATTCGCCCGCTTGGGCTGTTGTTTTGGGGGCGGACCTGGACCTTGGCGGCCTATTGCGAAAAACGCCAAGATTTCCGTATGTTTCGTCTGGATCGCATGGATCACGTCGAAGAGCGCGGCCCGTTCAAAGACGAAAAGGGCAAGACCTACCGGGATTTCTTTGCCCGAAAGCGACCCGAGATGTGACCCGGATCGCAGTGATTGTTTGAGCCAATAAAACCTATTGCTCAGACAGGCTTTGGGCGAGGCGCATCAATTGCACGGCCTCGGTGCGATAGCCAAACGGATCGTCGCCACGATTGGCATTTGCCAACGCAATCGCATCCCCGTAGGACCAATCGTCGATATAGTCATTGGACCGCAGCAATTGCCCAAATCCCGCCATGGCAACCGCAAAGGCCTGTTCGGTATTGGCCACATCACCGGGCAGGATCGGGGTTTCGATCAACTGACTGACATCTTGGCCCGGAGTTTTGTAGCGCAACCGCAAAAACCCCAGTTCATCGCTGTCCGTCGCGGTTTGGGTGGGTTGATACCGCAGCGGATCGGTCAATTGCGCGGGCGATCCAACGGGCGTGACTTCGTAGATGGCGGTCACGTTGTGGCTCGCGCCCAATTCCCCGGCATCCACCGCGTCATTGTTGAAATCTTCGCGGTTCAACTGGCGGGTTTCATAGCCGATCAGCCGGTATTCTGCGATCTGGGCCGGGTTGAATTCAACCTGAATTTTCACATCATTGGCGATGGGGAACAGCGCACCGGTCAGTTGATCAACCAAAACTTTTTGGGCTTCGTTCAGCGTATCGATATAGGCGGCCTGACCGTTGCCGTTTTGGGCCAAGGCCTGCATCGTTGCATCGTTCAGATTGCCCCGTCCAAAGCCCAGCACAGACAGATATGTGCCGGTGTCACGTTTGTCTGCGATGAAGTTTTCCAACCCAGATGGGTCAGACACACCCACGTTAAAATCCCCATCCGTGGCCAGAATCACGCGGTTCACTTCGCCGTCTTGTGACATGTCCGCCGCGATGGCATAGGCCTGTTCCAGACCACCCTGACCGTTGGTGGACCCACCCGCGCCAAGGGATGAAATGGCCTGCAAAATGGCCTGACGATCACTGGCGGCCGTGGGGGCCAGCACCTGTCCGGCACTGCCCGCATATTCGACAATCGCCACTTCGTCATCGGGATGCAGGTTGTCCAGCATCAGGCGAAAGCTTTGTTTGAGCAGCGGTAATTTTGACGGATCGTTCATAGACCCGGACGTGTCGATCAGAAACACGAGGTTCAGCGGCGGGCGATCCTCAATCGCGGGCATGGTGCCCTGGATCGCGATATGAACCAGCTGCGTGTCGGTGTTCCATGGGGTTTCAAACACATTCACGGTGGGGCGGAACGGCGCATCGTCCAGCGTTCCGGACGGGTAGTCATATGGGAAATAGTTGATCAATTCCTCAACCCGTACGGCATCTGGATCGGGCAGAAACCCACGGCTCAGGCTGTTGCGCAGCAACGAATAAGACGCGGTATCCACATCGATGGAAAATGTCGAAACGGGGTCGGTCGCCGTGACCTTAAGCGGGTTTTGATCGGCGTTGGCATAGGTTTCGGCGGTTTCGCTAAAATGACTCGTTTCTAAGTCTACCGCAGCAAGCGCACCGACATCCGCAGATGGGCTGAAAAACTGACCGCCCATGTTCAATGCGTCCTCTTGAGATAGGGTTCTGGCCTGGCTTTCAGCCATTATTGGTTCGGCGTGAATTTCCATTGCCACTTGCGGTAGGGGATCTGACACGGCTTGATCATTGCCCAAATCGACTTGTGCGACATCATTGGGCACAATCAGATCCGCCACAGGTTCCGTGCGGCGGGTCAGGTTTGTGACCTCTTCGGCCTCGGCAATTGTCAGAGGGGTGTTTGTTGGGATTGATGGCTTCCACATGTCCTGACCAAATGGGGTCAGCACGATCACACCACATGCAACGATTGCAGTGGTAAAGGTCAGCCCGGCGCGGGACGTCAGTGTATTCAGCATTTGTTTTGCTCCTGTCCAGAGGCCCATCGGGCCAGCTACAGGATTGGAACGCGGCTGATCCGTCGATCCTTGGCGCATTTCGAAATTTTTCTGCGCGAGGGCCAGATTTTCTGCCTTGCGGGTCGCGTTTGGGGCCGGGGACGCAGTGCCAAACAGGGCTTTCAGGTCATCAAGTTCATCGCCATTGATATCGTCGTTCATGATGTGCCCTCCTTTTCTTTTTGGGCGCGCAGGGCCTTGCGGGCCTCAGATAAGCGCCACGAAATTGTGCCTTCGGATACGCCGAGGATTTCGCCGGCCTGGGCGTGGGTCATGTCATCCAGAACCAGAGCCAATGTATCGCGCAAATCCGGGGGCAATTGCGCCATCGCCGCCCCAAGCCAGTCAGATTGCACGCGGTTTTCGGCCAGTTCTGCCTGTCGCGCCTTTTCCCAATCCCCCCAGCCGGTGGCGGCTTTGGAATGGGTTGACTGACGGCGGCGGCGATCATGGGCGGCATTGACCGCAACGCGGTAGAGCCACGTGGTGACCTTGGCGCGGCGCTGATATTGCCCCAATTTTGCGGGCAATGCGGCGCAAATATCCTGTGTCAGGTCCTCAGCCTCTTCGCGATTGCCGGTCAGACGATAACACAGGCCAAACAATCTGTCATAGACACGCGCCAAAAGGGTGGCAAAGGCGTTGCCATCCCCATTTGCCGCCGCAAAGGCCAAATCTTCGTCGCTTGCTTCCATCAACATCACCCTATGGGACGTGTGCGGCAGGTCAATCCTTGGAAAAATCTTAAAGTTTTTCAGAAGCGGTTGGATTCAAACAAAAAACACGGGGGACCAAAGCCCCCCGTGCGATTTTTTCAAATGTATTTGGTCTTAATCTACTTGGCCGATCGAAAAGAACAGCGTTTCGCCAGAATGGTCGTCAACGCCGTCATTGTCGGTGGACACAAACGCCGTGCCGTCAGACAGGATGGCCAGACCTTCGACTTTGTCCTGAACGTAGCCGTTTGTTTGCAGCAGATCAGGGATCAGGTCGCGGACCTCTTCTTTGGTGACAACCGGTAGGTCGCCGCCCAACGCGGCCGGAACCATGTCAGACAGGGCAACGCGGTAAATGCGTTTGGTGACTGCGGCGGCGCCGATCTGATTGTCGCGTTCGATGATATAAACGTAATCCCCATGCGCGACGATTTCAGACAGACCCACCCAACCGGTGTCTGGGTCCGCTTTGGGGTACAAAACCGCGCCCCATTCTTCGGTTTCGATGTTGTAAGACACTAATTTGACGTGGTTTTCTGGATCATCACGCCATTCGCGCTGAACGGCCATCCACAATGTGTCGCCAATCAGGGTGATGCCTTCGAAACCAAAGCGTTTTTCGACATCCATCAGTTCGGATGGCAGGCCGATTTCATCCTGAATTTCGCCGTCTGCGTCAATGTGATAGATCGCATGTGGGGTAACGCGATCCGTGCGCCCCTCAGAGGCGACCCAGAACCCGCCATTGCCGTCCAATGTGATGCCTTCCATGTCCAGTTTCTGGGCAGGGAAACCCGCGCGTGTGACGTCGATTGCGTGGGTGATGCGGGCCGGAGTTTGGCTGGGATCGATTGCGAAAATGCGGGGTTGTTGACGGTAAAAACTGTCATTCACGGCATAGATCATGCCGTCCGCATCGGCCACCATGCCAGAAATGGCACCCCAGCCGATCAGCTCGTCTGCGCCTTCTGATGTCAGCATTGGGTATTGTGCGGCACCTTCGCCATATTCAAAGATCATAACATGGGCGCGCGCGCCGCCATCTTCGATCAGGTCAACTTCGTTGGCTGAAATCAACAGGTTGCGGTCAGGGATCGCAGCGTAACCCTCTGGCCCGATACCCGAGGGCAACAATTGCATCAGCACAGGTGCGGTTGGGTCGGTTGCATCATAAACGCCCACAACACTGGCGCGTTCTGCCCCAACAAACACCATCGGCGTGCCGCCAAAGGTGGCTGTTTCGATGGATTCAGGTTCGACACCTTTGTTGCCGGACCGTTTTTCTGGGTAGTGGCCGATTTGAACAATGGCATGTTCAAAGCTGACGCCGGATTCATAGACTTCGGATCCGTCTTTGTTAAAGATTGTCCAACCGCGGCTGCCGCCATCCATGTCGCCTTCGTTGGCGATGGCGAAATTGGTGTCGTCCAGCCATTTCACCGCGTCTGGTTCCCGCACGCGGCCCGGCTGGGACCCGGTAAAGGTCAATGCGCGTTCTTCTGGGATGTCGATGTTTTCCAGATCAACTGCGCCCGCGGAAAAATGGTTCAGGATGGTGCCGTCACGACCTACAACAACCAAGTGGTTGTTTTCCTGCATGGTCACAATCGTTTCACCCAAACCGTTGATGTCGACGAATTCGGGCTCTGGGTCCTCTGGACTGACCTCGGCCAGACCTGTCATGTCGATCTGGTTCAGGCTGTCGCAGTTCAGCCCTGTTTCAGCCGTGTCGACCATGACCAAGAAACCCGCAGGCAATTGACCGGTGCGGCCATCGCCCAGATCTTCGTCACGTTCGTTTTCGATCGCCACAGACAGAAAAGCGCCGTCTTTGGAAATCGCGATACTGTCGGGCTGACCGCCCAGATCACACCGGCCCAGCTCTTCTCCGGTTTCCATATTGATCGCGGCCAGATGACCCGATGGATCGGTGTAGCTTGCGGATGTGTTCACGCCCACAAACGCCGTCATGCCAAATACGGCAACCGAAGTCGGTTCGCCATCCATCGCAAAGGACCCTTTGGGTTGTGGGTTTGCCGCATCGGTCAGGTCGATCAGGCCCACAGCTTTGTTGGGGCTGTCGGTGTAGATCAATGTCATGCCATCGGCGGATGCTGCGATGATTTCGGCAGAGGTTTCGGCCGATTGATCCTCGATATTTGTGTTGGTCGCAAAGCTGGCAATGCGGTTAAAATTCATGTCAGCGGTTGCGGTGGACGCAACGGCGACCAATGCGGTCGTCAGATATAGAAACTTGGTGGACATGATATCCCTTCCCCAGTTGAATTCGGATGGGCTGGGGATGCCTTTGATCGTTAACTATTGTGTAACGTGTCGGTATCAGTTTTATGAAATTGTCGGTGCCCTAGGCAGGATTAGTTTGCGCCAAATGCCCGCTGATCCGTTGCAAGGCGGATCTGAATTCCGGTCCCCGAATTTGCAAAGCCTGCGCGATTTCGCTGACCAGACTATGTTCGCGTGGATCCATTTGGCCATCAGCGACAGCGATGTTGAGCGAGGCTTCCATCACCACTTCTTTTTCGCCGGGTTTCAGGTCCTGTCCCAGCAAAGACGGATCAATGGGATCGTCACGCATATCACGCAGCAACGTGTTGATCTGGCCAAAACTGATGGACTTTCCGGTCAGGCGGCTCATGATAGAAGAGATTTCTTTGACCTCGCGTTCGTCAATTGTGCCATCCGCAACGGCCACGTGGCACATAGCGGCCAAGGTTTGCATTTCCGCCTCTTTGGAGAGGCGACGGCGGGGTTTGGATGATCGGCTGCGCAATCCGATCAGGATTTTGAACATCAAAACAATCGCGCCAAGGATCAGCCAGGCATGCCCGGCCATCAATTCTTGGGCGGACAATTTGGGGGTCGCGGGGATATCTGCCGGGATCAGGCCCATATCCTGAAAATTGGTCATCTGTTGCGATGTAAACGGGATATATTCATCCCCCTCACACCCCGTTTCCGAGATCGCGTAACCGTCCAGCGTGGTATAGACCGGCACAAACAAAAAGGTCATTTGTTCGACCAGATGACATAAGGAATAGGACCCGCCTGATGACATCGGCAATGTGGTTTCTGATCTGAACTGAAGATCCAGCCCCCAGCCCCCAATGCCACCTGCACGCCGGGCATCTGCGGTTGTTGCGGAAATGGCCAATGCGCTGGCCAAAGCAATCCGTGTCACATGTTTCATAACCGGTCCCTCATCCTACGGTTGATGGCAGGTTAATTCGGCAATGTGGCGTGAATTGGGGCGCAAAAAGGAGAAAGGGCAACCTGATTAAGGCTGCCCTTTGTCGTGAAATTTGGGGGGCGATCAGGCGTGAATGGCACCGTCGCCGCAGGCCATGGCGGCTTCGCGCACGGCTTCGCTAAAGGTGGGGTGCGCATGACAGGTGCGTGCAATGTCTTCGGCGGCAGCGCCAAATTCCATGGCCATGCAGATTTCATGGATCAATTCACCAGCCGCTGGACCAATCAAATGTGCGCCCAAAACGCGATCGGTGTCTTTGTCCGCGAGGATTTTAACAAACCCTTCGGCCGCCATAGAGGCACGCGCCCGGCCATTGGCCATGAACTGAAACTTGCCAACCTTATAGGCGCGGCCTTCTTCTTTCAGTTGCTCTTCGGTTTTGCCCACGGACGCAACTTCGGGCGCGGTGTAGATCACGCCGGGGATCAGGTTGTAATCCATATGTGGTTTCTGACCGGCCAGCATTTCGGCCAGAATGCCGCCTTCGTCTTCGGCTTTGTGGGCCAGCATCGGGCCTTCGATGACGTCGCCGATTGCATAAATGCCCGGCACATTGGTGGCGTAATGCGCGTCGGTTTTGATCTGGCCACGTTCGGTCATCTCAACGCCCAACGCCTCCAGCCCCAGCCCGTCCACAAACGGGCGACGCCCGGTGGCGACCAACACGGTGTCGGCTTCGATCACGTCCTCAGCGTCGTTTTTGCGCAGTTTGTAATGTACTTTGGCTTTGGTTTTGTTGGCTTCGACTTTTTGCACGGCCGCGCCCATGACAAAGTTGATGCCCTGCTTTTTCAGCATGCGTTGGAACGTGCGTTGCACTTCGCCATCCATGCCGGGGGTGACGCTGTCGAGGAATTCCACCACGGTGACATCCGCGCCCAGACGTTTATAAACCGACCCAAGCTCAAGCCCGATCACACCTGCGCCGATCACCACCATTTTCTTGGGGATTTTGCCCAATTCCAGCGCGCCGGTGGATGTCACGACAACCTTTTCGTCGACCTCAACACCCGGCAACGCAGATGGTTCGGACCCGGATGCAATGATGATGTGTTTGGCCTCATGCACGTCATCGCCAACTTTGACCTGACCGGCGGCGGGGATGGAACCCCAGCCTTTCAGCCAGTCAATTTTGTTCTTTTTCATCAGGAATTCGACGCCAGCTGTGTTGGCATCCACCACTTCCTGTTTGAACGCCAGCATCTGTTTCCAATCCACTGACGGGCTTTTGCCTTTTAGGCCCATATGCGCAAAGTTATGTTCCGCTTCGTGCAGTTGATGGGACGCGTGCAGCAACGCCTTGGAGGGGATACAGCCCACATTCAGGCAGGTGCCGCCCAGGGTTTCGCGCCCTTCGACGATGGCGGTTTTTAGGCCCAATTGCGCCGCACGAATTGCGCAGACATAGCCGCCGGGACCGGCTCCGATTACGATGACGTCATAGCTGGACATGGATGTCTCCTTTGAACGGGCCTAGATCAGGGCCGAGAGTAGCATGAGGGTGGTGGCACCAAAGCCAACGCACCAGATGAGGGTCCGCCACGGGGTTAACCCGAACATATAGGCGGGGATATATGCGATGCGCGCGGCCAGATAGGTCCATGCGCAAATTGCGGTCAGGCCGGTTGTTTTGTCGCCCAGTGTCACCACCAAAGCAGCGATCGAAAATAGGATCAAGCCTTCGAAATGGTTGTTCATCGCCCGTTGCGCCCGCCCGGCATATCCTGACAAGGTCACCGGTTTGTCGCGCGGTCCTAGGGCCACACGTGGCGTGACCTGCATGTTGGCCAACACGGAATAGAGCATGAATTGCACCACTTGCAGCAGCGCCGCGAGGGTGAGGATGACAAGTTCAGTGGTCATGGATGACGCTCCGCGGTTTGGGCTCCGCAATTGCTGCAAAGAATAGCAACACCTTTGTCGCGTTTCTCAATCTGCCATTCCGCCCCGACTTTGGCCGAAATATAGCCCGGTTTTGAACCGGACGACCCCGGCCCAACCCCAATGATCCATTTGATCGCGGCGGTTTGGCCACAATCCGGACAGGTCAGAGTTTGAGGTTTCAGATAGGCCACTGCGTCACTCGTTGATAGATGGGCCCGACATAAGCCGAGCCCATGTTTGGATTACAGATCCATCAGCAGGCGACGTGGATCTTCGAGCGCTTCTTTGACGCGCACGAGGAAGGTCACAGCGCCTTTGCCGTCAACGATCCGGTGGTCATAAGACAGCGCCAGATACATCATCGGACGGATCACAACCTGACCGTTGATGGCCATGGGACGGTCCTGAATTTTATGCATGCCCAGAATACCGGATTGCGGGGGGTTCAGGATCGGCGAAGACATCAGCGAGCCATAGACGCCACCGTTTGAGATGGTGAATGTGCCGCCCTGCATTTCGGCCATGGACAATTTGCCGTCACGGGCTTTGGCGCCTTTTTCGGCGATCGCTTTTTCGATTTGGGCGAATGACATCTGATCGGTGTCGTTCAGAACCGGCACAACCAGACCTGTCGGCGTGCCTGCCGCGATGCCCATATTGACGTAGTTTTTATAGACGATGTCTGTGCCATCAATTTCGGCGTTCACTTCTGGCACTTCTTTCAGGGCATGCACGCAGGCCTTTGTAAAGAAGGACATAAAGCCCAGTTTGACACCATGTTTCTTCAGGAACAGGTCTTTGTATTCGTTGCGCAGCGCCATGACCTCGGTCATGTCGACCTCGTTATAGGTGGTCAGCATCGCGGCGGTGTTTTGGCTGTCTTTCAGACGGCGCGCGATGGTTTGGCGCAGGCGGGTCATTTTCACACGCTCTTCGCGCGCGGCCTGATCAGCGGCAACGGGTGCGCGCGGGGCGGCTGCGGGGGCAGGCGCGGCGGCTTTGGGGGCGGCAAGTGCAGCCATCACGTCTTCTTTCATGACACGGCCATCTTTGCCGGTTGCAGTGACGGCGTCGCGTGAAATCCCGGCATCGGCCATGGCTTTCTTGGCGCTGGGCGCGTCTTCGACGTCTTTGCCGGTTGTGGCCGGCGCGGCTGTCGCAGCGGGCGCGGCGGCTGGTGCAGCCCCGGCATCGGTGGACATGATTGCCAATTTCCCACCGGCTTCGACGGTGGACCCTTCATCGGCCAAAATCTGCGTCAAAACACCGGCCGCAGGGGCGGGCACTTCGACGGACACTTTGTCTGTTTCCAGCTCGCACAGCATTTCGTCGGCGACAAACGCTTCGCCCGGTTTTTTGAACCATGTGGCGACGGTTGCCTCGGTCACAGATTCACCCAAAGTCGGGACCATCACGTCCAGGCTTTCCCCACCAGAGGATGCCGCCGGGGCAGCAGCCGCGGCAGGTGCGGCGGCAGGGGCTGCGCCCGCACCTTCGGACAGGGTGGCCAGCAGGGCGTCAACCCCAACGGTGTCGCCTTCGGCGGCGATGATTTCACCCATCGTGCCAGCAGCGGGGCTGGGCACTTCGACGGTGACTTTGTCTGTTTCCAGCTCACAGAGCATTTCGTCGACGGCAACGGCATCGCCGGGTTTTTTGAACCAAGTGGCGACGGTGGCTTCGGTGACTGATTCACCCAATGTTGGGACGCGTACTTCGATTGTCATGGCTCAGTTTCCTTCCATGCTCAGCGCGTCATTCACGAGCGCTGCTTGTTGGGCTTTGTGTTGTGATGCCAGACCCGTCGCGGGCGAGGCAGAGGCAGGACGACCCGCATAGGCAGGGCGTGTTGTATCGGCTTTGATCCGGGTCAAAACCCATTCGATATTGGGTTCGATAAAGGACCAAGCGCCTTGGTTTTTGGGTTCTTCCTGACACCAGACCATTTCAGCGCCTTTGAACCGTTCCAGTTCTTTGACCAATGAAATGGCAGGGAATGGATAGAATTGTTCGATCCGCAGCAGATAGATGTCGTCAATCCCACGTGCATCGCGCTCCTCAAGCAGGTCAAAATAGACCTTACCGGAACACATCACCACCCGTTTGATTTTGTCATCGGCCACCAAGTTGGTGTCGGAATTGCCCTGTTGGGCGTCATCCCACAG
Source organism: Aestuariibius sp. HNIBRBA575 (assembly GCF_040932005.1). Lineage (NCBI taxonomy): Bacteria > Pseudomonadati > Pseudomonadota > Alphaproteobacteria > Rhodobacterales > Paracoccaceae > Aestuariibius > Aestuariibius sp. HNIBRBA575. Next base: position 2,964,499 of record NZ_CP162414.1, on the reverse strand, counting down.
AACCCGGTGGAAACTGGACCCGGTGGTGAAATCCTCAGAACGGCTGACGGCCAGTTTGTGGCGCAGCAGCGATTTCGGGGTCATCATCACCAGCGGTTTACGGAATGACCGGTGCAGCTGACGGCGCAGGATGTGGAAATAGTTCGCAGGTGTGGTGCAATTGGCCACGATCCAGTTATCGCCGCCGCACATTTGCAGGAACCGTTCCAGACGGGCCGAACTGTGCTCGGGGCCTTGGCCTTCGAACCCGTGGGGCAGCAGCATGACCAGACCGGACATACGCAGCCACTTGGCTTCGCCGGAACTGATGAATTGGTCAAACATGATCTGCGCCCCGTTGGCGAAATCGCCAAACTGCGCCTCCCACAGGGTCAGCGCGTTTGGTTCGGCCAGCGAATAGCCATATTCAAAGCCCAACACCGCATATTCCGACAGCATCGAATCGATAACTTCGTATTCAGCCTGACCTTCGCGGATATGGTTCAGCGGGTAATAACGATCCTCTGTTTCCTGATGCACAAACCCGGAATGGCGTTGGGAAAACGTCCCGCGGGTGGAATCCTGACCGGATAGACGCACGGGGTAGCCTTCGGTCAACAAAGATCCAAACGCCAACGCTTCGCCGGTTGCCCAGTCAAAACCTGTGCCGGTTTCGAACATTTTGGATTTGGCTGCCAGCAGACGATCCACGGTTTTATGCAGCGCATAGCCATCCGGGGCAGAGGTCAACGATTGACCGATTTCCGCCATGGTTTCCGGTTTGATCGCTGTTGCGCCGCGCTGATAATCATCGTCGTTTTGCTTGTCCATATGGGACCAGCGCCCATCCAGCCAGTCAGCTTTGTTGGGTTTGTAGGTTTTGCCGGTCTCAAACTCATCATTCAGATAGGCTTGGAACTTGGCTTTCATGTCTTCGATTTCGCCTTCGGGCAGCAGGCCATCTTTGACCAAACGATCCGTATAAAGCGTCAGCGTTGTTTTCTGTTTTTTGATCTTTTTGTACATGATCGGGTTGGTGAACATGGGCTCGTCGCCCTCGTTGTGACCAAACCGACGGTAGCAGATCATGTCGATCACGACGTCTTTGTGGAATTTCTGACGGAATTCCGTGGCCACGCGAGCCGCATGAACAACCGCCTCTGGGTCGTCGCCATTGACGTGGAAAATCGGCGCTTCGACCATCAAAGCGATATCCGTTGGATAGGGCGAAGACCGAGAGAAATGCGGCGCTGTGGTGAACCCGATCTGGTTGTTCACAACGATATGCATCGTGCCGCCGGTTTTGTGACCGCGCAGACCGGACAGGCCCAGACCTTCTGCGACCACACCCTGACCGGCAAAAGCCGCATCGCCGTGCAGCAAAATGCCCATGACAGATGTGCGTTCGGTGTCACCCAATTGGTCCTGTTTCGCGCGTACCTTGCCCAGAACAACGGGGTTCACCGCCTCTAGGTGGGATGGGTTTGCGGTCAGCGACAGGTGCACTGCGTTGCCATCAAATTCGCGATCCGAAGACGCGCCAAGGTGATATTTCACATCGCCTGACCCATCGACATCCTCGGGCTTGAACGATCCACCCTGAAATTCGTTGAAAATCGCGCGGTAGGGTTTGGACATCACATTGGCCAGAACCGACAGACGGCCGCGGTGTGGCATGCCGATCACGATGTCACGAATGCCCAATTGACCACCGCGTTTGATGATCTGCTCCATGGCTGGGATCAGGCTTTCGCCGCCATCCAGACCAAACCGCTTGGTGCCCATATATTTGACATGCAGGAATTTTTCGAACCCTTCGGCCTCGACCAGCTTGTTCAGGATCGCCTTACGTCCATTTTGGGTGAACGTGATTTCCTTGCCGAACCCTTCTATGCGTTCTTTCAGCCAACCGGCCTCTTCTGGGTTGGAAATATGCATGTATTGCAGGGCAAATGTGCCGCAATAAGTGCGTTTCACAATGGCAAGAATTTCCGCCATTGTCGCCACTTCGAGGCCCAGAACATTGTCGATGAAAATCGGGCGGTTCATATCCGCGGCGGTAAAGCCGTAGGACGCTGGGTCCAGTTCAGGATGCGGGGTCTGATCACGCATGCCAAGAGGATCCAGATCAGCGACCAGATGGCCCCGAATTCGATAGGCCCGGATCAGCATCAGCGCGCGCAAACTATCAAGCACAGCAAGGCGAACCTGCTCTTCGCTGACCTCAACGCCTTTGTCTGCGGCCTTGGCTTTGATTTTGTCACCGGCGGCTTTGGCATCTTTGGGATCGGCGGGCCATTGGCCATCCAGCGCAGCTGTCAGGTCATCATTTGGCGCCGGTGGCCAATCGTTGCGCGCCCAAGAGGGACCTGCGGCTTCGGCTTTGGCATCTGCAGGGGCATCCCCCAAGGCGGCAAAGAAATCCCGCCAGCTTTCATCAACAGCGTTGGGATTATCGGCATATCGGGCATATAATTGCTCAATATATTCCGCGTTATGCCCTTGCATAAAGCTAGAAGCATGGAAGACGTCGTTTGGGCTTTGATCTGTCATTTTCATTTCCTCGCAGAGGCAGACATAGTGATGAAGTGGCCTAACATAAGATTAGTTGAGGCGTCGTTAGCGTGGTGCCGATTGGCAAACGGTCCCAATTGGGGTGTTGCATTGGCGGCTGGACTTTGGATATTGGGCGCATTGATTTCAGCGATATAGGCACCGTTTTTATGCAGCCCAATTATCTTTTTGTTGTGGGTGCGCCCAAATGCGGCACGACCACAATTGCGCATGTGCTGGGGCGTCATCGCGATGTCTGTTTGGCCGCATCCAAGGAACCGCGTTTCTTTACGGATTATGGCAGCCGCACATGGCATGGCCCCATGGGACAGGCTTTCGCTGAAAGCATGGTCACGGACCGCATCGCGTATGAGGCTGAGTTCGCCGCCAACCCGCAGGCCGCCTGGCGCATTGATGCGTCCACCGATTATCTGAGCTGTCCTGCCTCGGCCGAAATGATCCGGGACTTTGCCGATTCCATTGCCCCGGCACACGTTCAGGTGGTGATTGCCGTGCGCGACCCGGTGAAACGTATTTTGTCCGAATACCGGCATACGACCCGCGACGGGCATGAGCGGCTGACATTGATGCAATCGATGGCCGCCGAACCGGATCGGATCGCGGCGGGCTGGCATCCGCTGTTTCATCATATGGCGCGCACGCAATACAGCACCCAGATCGCTCGGTATCGATCCGTTCTCGGGGATCGAGTGACGATTGTGGATTATCACAGTCTTGATGCGGAACTGGACCGGATTTGGGGGCTGATGAACCTGACGCCAGTTCCGATTGAGGCCACACCGCGGATGAACACCAGCCACAAACCCAAATTGCGATGGGTGCGCAAAATCCTGCGAAATCAGACCACGCTGGCTACTGCGCGCGCGATTGTTCCTAAATCCATGCGCCGTGGTATTCGTCAGGGGATCGAGACCGCGAACACCGACAGGTTGGTTGCAACCGATGCTGATGTAATCGCGCTCAGACAAATGCTTGGCCCGGAAATTCAGAGATGCCTCGACGATCCATTGATCCCGACATCGGCGTGGAGTTTGGGCGAAACCTGATTGTTTGGTTTCCTTGTTATCGTCAAACTCACCCATTGCCAGGGCATCGGCCCGGCAGTCTGGGAAAGTCAGATAATCACAAGAGCAACACACGTGGTCAAACTTTCTGCGCGTTGAAGGCAGAACATGCCGGAACAGATTTTTGTCGCGCCAGTAGAGCTCCAGCATTCACTGCTGAACTGAGCATACAAGCGACGGCGAAGATCTGAGTCATCATGACGTATTCCAAACCATTAGATCGTTAGATTTCGGTGTGGCGACAATCGCCGCCGCACCGGGTTTTATGACCCTTTGGGTTGCTTAGCCGATCGCTTTCAGCACGGCTTCGCCCAATGTGGCAGGGCTATCGGCAACCACGATGCCAGCGGCGCGCATGGCTTCGATTTTGGATTCAGCGTCGCCTTTGCCACCAGCAACAATCGCGCCAGCGTGACCCATGCGACGACCCGGAGGCGCCGTGCGGCCAGCGATGAAACCAGCGACGGGTTTCCAACGGCCTTTTTTCTTTTGCTCGGCCAGGAATTCAGCGGCTTCTTCTTCTGCAGAGCCCCCGATTTCACCGATCATGATGATGGATTGTGTTTCATCATCGTCCAGGAACAGGTCCAGCACGTCGATATGTTCCGTGCCTTTGATTGGATCGCCGCCGATGCCCACAGCGGTGGACTGGCCCAGACCGATATCAGAGGTCTGTTTCACGGCTTCATAGGTCAGGGTGCCGGAACGGGATACAACACCAACCGACCCACGTTTGTGGATATGGCCGGGCATAATGCCGATTTTGCACGCATCCGGGGTGATCACGCCGGGGCAGTTTGGCCCGATCAGGCGCGATTTGGACCCTTCTAGGGACCGCTGAACGCGCATCATGTCCAGCACAGGAATGCCTTCGGTGATACAGATGATCAGCTCCATTTCCGCGTCGATCGCTTCCAGAATGGAATCGGCTGCGAAGGGCGGGGGAACATAGATCACAGAGGCGTTGGCCTCGGTGACGTGTTTGGCTTCGTGGACCGAGTTAAAGATCGGCAGATCCAGATGGGTCATGCCGCCTTTGCCGGGGGTCACGCCGCCAACCATTTTTGTGCCATATGCGATGGCTTGTTCAGAGTGGAACGTGCCCTGCGAGCCAGTCAGGCCCTGACAGATCACTTTGGTGTTTTCGTCGATGAGGACTGCCATGAGGAGTCTCCTTTATTAATGCGCAATGCGCGTCGTCAAAGTGTCAGGACCGGCTGACACTTCCGTTTTCATATAGGCTGGGACCATGATTGCTGATGCCAACACTGCATTGAAGACCGTCGGCTGTGCCCGTCGCGACCGAAACGCTGGTGCGGTCATGTCCATTCAATTGGTAGGACGCGAACCGTGACCCGACATTTGGAAATACAATGATGTTCGGCTCTGCAAACCGCCCAGAGGCAATAATGGCCCGCTCAGAATTGGCGGCGCTGCCGGGGGCAACACAAAATTCCTGAAACAGAGCGTCTGCCAAATTAGCATTCGCTGACATGGCACCACCGGATGGCTGATCTGGGGTCGCTTGCGACGCTGCAAGATCAACCAGACCACTGCCGGGCGCAACAGCCTGTGGGCCATTGCGTGTTTCCAGACCTGATGAGGATGCGCAGGCGCCCAATCCCATCAATGCGATACCCAAAACTGTGTGTTTAAACCCCAACATGCCTTAACCCTTAACCGCTTTTACAATTTTTTCGGCGCCATCGGACAGATTGTCAGCCGCAATCACGTCAAGACCGGAATTGTTGATGATGTCCTTGCCGGCTTCTACGTTTGTGCCTTCTAGACGCACAACCAGCGGAACCTGAAGCCCAACTTCTTTGACCGCAGCCACCACACCTTCGGCGATCACATCGCAGCGCATGATGCCGCCAAAGATGTTCACAAGGATGCCTTTGACGTTCGGGTCAGAGGTGATGATTTTGAACGCTTCGGTGACCTTTTCTTTGGTCGCGCCGCCGCCCACATCAAGGAAGTTGGCAGGCTCAGCACCATAAAGTTTGATGATGTCCATTGTGGCCATCGCCAGACCCGCACCGTTGACCATGCAGCCAATTTCACCGTCCAGCGCGATGTAGTTCAGATCGTGCTTGGATGCGGCCAGTTCTTTGGGATCTTCTTCGGTTTCGTCGCGCAGCTCGGCAATGTCTGGCTGGCGATAGATCGCGTTGCCGTCAAAACCAACCTTGGCATCCAGAACCTTCAGGCTGCCGGTGCCCTTGCCATCGTCCAGAACGATCAGCGGGTTGATTTCCAGCATTTCCATGTCTTTTTCGGTGAACGCTTTGTACAGCTGACCCATCAGCTTGACGCATTCTTTGACTTGCGCACCTTTCAGGCCCAGTGAAAACGCGACGCGACGGCCGTGGAATGCTTGGTACCCTGTGGCAGGATCAACAGAGAAGGACAGGATTTTTTCTGGGGTCGACGCGGCGACCTCTTCGATGTCCATGCCGCCTTCGGTGGAACAAACGAACGAGACGCGGCTGGTTTGACGATCAACCAACAGGGCCAGATACAATTCGCGTTCAATGTCAGACCCATCTTCGATGTAGATGCGGTTGACTTGTTTGCCAGCTGGACCGGTCTGGTGTGTCACCAGAGTTTGGCCGAGCATTTTCTTGGCTTCTTCGGCTGCTTCTGCAACGGATTTCGCCAGACGCACGCCGCCTTTTTCGCCAGCAGCAGCTTCTTTGAATGTGCCTTTGCCGCGTCCGCCTGCGTGGATCTGCGCTTTGACAACCCAAAGCGGGCCGTCCATTTCGCCAGCTGCGGTTTTTGCGTCCTCAGCTTTGAGCACAACGCGGCCGTCACTGACAGGCGCGCCATAAGAGCGCAAAAGCGCTTTCGCTTGGTATTCGTGGATGTTCATAGACCGTCCCCTCGCTTTGGTGGTTTGGTTATTGGTCAGTAAGCACAGTATAACCCCTGAAAAAACGGTAAATATTGCTGAAATGCAGAAAAACCGACATTTGTGATCACATGGAAAAAGAGTGTGATCACAAAATGTGTGGAATTGATGTTTTTGTTAGCGCCAGCAGGAATCGGTGATGTCCTGCTGGCACCCAATCCAGATCAATGAGCAACAGCAAAAGCCGTTATTTTGCTATTCTGCGGGGGTGCTTTGGTCGGATTCACCTTGTTTTGAAGCATCGCGTCCAGAAGCGCCGCGTAAACCATTCCAGCCAAGTTGTATTTTGAGCCCGTGTTTGGGGGATCGGACAAAACGGACATAGCCGCCCCCAATGACAACGATACCAACTGCGAGACACAGACCGACGCTTGCGATCAGCAGGATATTGTCGGGCAGGTTACTGAGCATTTTAGACATATTAGCCTCCTAGAGATATGCAAATACATGTTTCACGGGAGGGCGTCGGTTGATCCGCGCTTCTTACCGGGAGGTACCCTTCGTTCGGTTTCCACCCTCAAAGACCAGTCGATGATCCTTGCCCGGTCTAAAAACGCGATTCTGACGAGGGATTTGTGACGGCGGTGTAAATGTAATGTGTCTATCGGCGCGGGTGGCGGAATACAAAAAGGCGCCCGCAGATGCAGGCGCCTTTTCGGATTAAGATCGCAAATCGCTTAGGTCAGCGAAGGATCGATTTCTTTACATGCAGAAACCAGGCCTTTGACGGCTGCAACAGATGCGTCGAACATCTCTTGCTCAGCTTTGTTCAGCTTGATGTTCACAACACGCTCAACACCACCGGCGCCGATCACGGTTGGAACGCCAACATACATGCCTTTCAGGCCCAAAGCGCCGTCAACATAAGCCGCACATGGCAGAACACGTTTCTGGTCTTTGAGGAATGCTTCGGCCATTTCGATGGCTGCTGTTGCAGGTGCGTAGAACGCAGAGCCGGTTTTCAGCAGGCCAACGATTTCTGCGCCGCCGTCACGGGTACGCTGAACCATGGCGTCCAGTTTTTCCTGTGTGGTCCAGCCCATATCGACCAGATCTGGCAATGGAATGCCGCCAACGGTGGAATAACGCACGGATGGCACCATTGTATCGCCGTGGCCGCCCAGAACGAACGCGGTGACGTCCTTCATGGAAACGTTGAATTCCTCAGCGAGGAAGTGCCGGAAACGTGCGCTGTCCAGAACGCCCGCCATGCCGCACACTTTTTCGTGGGGCAGGCCAGAAAATTCGCGCAGAGCCCAAACCATCGCATCCAGCGGGTTGGTGATGCAGATCACGAACGCATCTGGTGCGTTGTCGCGGATGCCTTCGCCGACGGATTTCATCACTTTCAGGTTGATGCCCAGCAAATCGTCACGGCTCATGCCGGGTTTGCGTGGCACACCGGCGGTCACGATGCAAACGTCTGCGCCAGCGATGTCGGCGTAATCTTGGGTGCCTTTCAGTGAGGCGTCAAAGCCTTCTGACGGGCCGGATTCAGCGATATCCAGTGCTTTGCCTTCTGGGGTTCCTTCGGAGATGTCAAAGAGGACAACGTCACCGAGTTCCTTGAGAGCAGCGAGATGGGCGAGCGTGCCGCCGATCTGCCCGGCGCCGATGAGGGCGATCTTGGGTCTGGCCATAAGTCTGGTCCTTTGCGGTTTTAATCGAGCCTGTGGGTATTCAATTGCATCCCATCTGGCAAGCCTTTGCAGTTGCGGCATTCCCACGCTGTTAGGTGGCAATCATGGGTTGATGCCGCTAACACGTCTACAATTCGGTAAGATTTGCGAGAAGAGCTAGATGGAATTTGATTTAAATTTCTTTATGTGGGCGGTTCCCGCGGTGCTGTTTGCCGCCGTGTCAAAGTCAGGTTTTGGCTCTGGGGCGTCGTTTGCATCTGCAGCGATTCTCGCTTTGGTGCTGACCCCGGGCGAAGCGTTGGGCGTGATGTTGCCATTGCTGATGCTGGTCGATGTGACGTCGTTGAAACCCTATTGGCGCAAATGGGATTGGGGCGCATCAAAGGCGGTCATCATCGGCGCGATCCCCGGTGTTGCCATGGGTGCTGCGCTTTATGCGTTTGTGCCGGCGGACTTGTTCCGGCTGATGATTGGGCTGATGTGCCTGCTGTTTGTCGGATGGCGCTGGGCGGGGGCGCTGGGCTGGCTGCGCGCCGATCGGCGGCCGATTTCAAACATTTTGGGGGGCTTGTCCGGATTTGTGGGCGGGTTCACCAGTTTTGTCGCGCATGCGGGCGGTCCCCCCGTGGCGATGTATCTGCTGCGGCTGGGACGGGATAAAACCACGTTCCAAGCGTCCACAATCCTGATTTTCTGGGGGATCAATGGGATGAAATTCATCCCCTATGCCTTTTTGGGCATTTTTACATGGCAAACCATGCTGGCGGATTTGTTTTTGGCGCCAGTGGCGATTTTTGGTGCTTGGTTGGGGGTTCGTGCGCATTACCTGATATCAGAACGCGCCTTTTTTACACTGTCATATGTGTTGTTGGTGCTGACCGGTTTGCGTTTGATCTGGATCGCGGTTTAAGGAACCCCCGCCAAGACAAAGCTGTGGACAAACCAAAAACACCGCACGCCTTGCAGCGATGCGGTGCCTTCTGATTGATGACAGGGGGATTGGATTTAGGCAGGGGCGTCCGTGTTTGGCAATGCCTCTGCGAGGGCCTGAAAATGTTGGCCGGAGGCCACCATACATGTTGGGCCGCCGGGCGCGGTGACTGTGATCGTCCAACTGCCGGTTTCTAAGGATGCAAATACCTCAATCACGGCATTATTGGCTGCCAGTCCGATGGATTGCCGGCTTTCGCCGTAACGATCCGCCAAACGTTCGATCACCATTTCATGGGGGGCACAATTGCGCGCCTGTTGGGCAATCGCCTGATCGGCGGCAATGAACGCGCCGATCCCGAACGAGAGAGTCATAAGTTTTTTCTTCATCTTCTCACCTTTCCTGAGCGGCGGATATTGGGTCAGAGCCTTTTGGCTGTGTGATCCGCGATATGCATTTCATCATGCGATGGGCGCCACTTTTCCGCATATCCAGTGACCCACTGGGCGGCCCGTCTTGTGGCGTCGTTGATAAAACTTTGCGCAGAAACCTTAGATAATCGGTTAACGGACCGTGCGCAGACCGCTAAAGTTCGAACAGTGCTGCGGTGCGGCAATTTTATCATTGAATTATTTGGTAATCTGTGACCCTTATTTGCGCAACAAAATTGCGAGGAAGAATCATGAGCACCCGTCCATTCCGGTCAGCACTCTATATCCCTGGGTCCAAACCGCGCGCGTTGGAAAAGGCCCGCAATTTGCCTGTCGACGCCATTCTGTTTGATCTAGAAGACGCCGTCGCAATGGAAGAAAAGGCGCATGCGCGCCAAGTTCTGACCGATGAGCTGGAAGCCGGGGGATATGGCAACCGGGTCAAAATCGTGCGGATCAACGGGCTGGACAGCGCGTGGGGGCAAGAGGACGCCAAGGCCGTGAACAACATGGCGTGTGACGCGGTTCTGTTGCCCAAGGTGAACGGGCCAGAAGACGTTGAAGCGTTGGGCAAACTGGTGCCGCATCTGCCGATCTGGTGCATGATTGAAACGCCGCTGGGCGTGATGAATGCCAATGCAATTGCCGCCCATTCACGGGTTGCGGGCTTTGTTTTGGGCACAAACGATCTGGCCAAAGAGCTAAACACGCGGTTCCGCGCAGATCGTGAACCGCTGATCACGTCCCTGCAACTTAGCCTGCTGGCCGCGCGCGCCCATGGCGTGGTGGCATTGGACGGCGTTTATAATGCGTTCAAGGACAGCGAAGGCCTGAAAGTGGAATGTGATCAGGGCCGGGACATGGGGTTTGATGGCAAATCCCTGATCCACCCTGCTCAGGTTGATGTTGCCAATGCGGCCTTTGCCCCAACTGAGGCGGAAATTGATCTGGCCCGCCGCCAAATTGCTGCGTTTGAGGACGCAGAAGCCAACGGTCAGGGCGTCGCAGTTGTGGACGGAAAGATTGTTGAGAACTTGCACATTGCCACCGCCAAGGCCACCTTGGACAAAGCAGCGGCAATCGAAGATATGGCCGCTGATCTTGAAGGAACAACTTCAGCGGGGGCATAATGGTCTTACTTATTCTAGGGGTCGCACTTTGGTGGGCGGCACATCTGTTTAAACGCGTCGCACCTGAACGGCGCGCGGCGATGGGCGAAAAAGGCGCAGCACCGGTTGCGATCGCAATTGTGCTGGCCATCGTTTTGATGGTGATCGGCTATCGTAGCTGGGCATCGCCGCACATTTGGTTTCCACAGCTTTGGCTGACCCATGTGAACAATACGCTGATGATCCTATCAGTGCTGTTATTTGGCATGGCCAGCACATCTGGCCGACTGCGCGGTAAACTGCGTCATCCGATGTTGATGGGGTTTGGCACTTGGTGTCTGGCGCATTTGCTGGTGAACGGCGATCTGGCATCGATCATTCTATGGGGTGGTCTGTGGGCCTGGGCCATAACAGAGGTCAAAGTGATCAACGCCAAGGAACCAAACTGGGACAGACCAGAGCCGGGAACAGCCAAAGGCGACGTAAAGCTGGTGGTCATTTCTTTGGCGGTATTTGGGGTCATCACAGCAATTCACGGATGGATCGGTCCATCCCCATTCCCGGTGTAAGACATGCAAATTTATCGCTTTTTAACATCAGACGACACATCAGAATTCTGCCACAAAGTATCCCTTGCCTTGTCCAAAGGCTGGGTGCTGCATGGCGATCCACAATATGGGTTTGACCAGGCAAACGGCGTGATGCGCTGTGGTCAGGCCGTCACCAAAGAGATCGAGGGTGAGTATCACCCCGACATGAAGCTGGGACAGCAATGACAAAGACAAATTCGGGCCGTTTTTTCGAAGATTACACACTTGGACAGGTTATTCAGCACGCGGTGCCCCGCACCGTGTCTGGGGGCGAACGTGCCTTGTATCATGCGCTGTATCCGGCGCGCCATGCGCTGCATTCGTCAGATACATTTGCGCAATCCTGTGGATTGCCGGCGTCTCCGATGGATGACCTGATCACGTTTCATACGGTGTTTGGCAAAACGGTTCCGGATGTGTCGCTGAACGCGGTGGCCAATCTGGGATATGCAGAGGGCCGGTTTCTGGCGCCCGTCTATCCGGGCGACACGCTGACATCCCGATCCGAAGTGATTGGCATCAAACAGAATTCAAACGGTAAGTCGGGGGTCGTTTATGTGCGCACCACCGGCACCAACCAGCACGGCACCGACGTGTTGTCCTATGTGCGCTGGGTGATGGTGCGCAAAGGCGACCTGAACGCGCCCGCGCCTGAAACGGTGATCCCTGATCTGGGCAAAGTGGTTGCCGTGGACGATCTGGTGATCCCGGAGGGGCTGAATTTTTCTGACTACGATTTCGGGCTTGCGGGGGAACCGCATCGTTGGGGGGACTATCAGGTCGGTGAAATCATTGACCATGTTGACGGCGTCACCATCGAAGAGGCCGAACATATGCTGGCCACTCGTTTGTGGCAAAACACGGCCAAGGTGCATTTTGATGCCACCAACCGAGAAGACGGCAAACGGCTGATCTATGGCGGTCATGTGATTTCCATGGCACGGGCATTGTCTTTCAACGGCTTGGCCAATGCGCAAATGATCGTTGGCCTAAACGGCGGCGCCCATGCGAATCCCTGTTTTTCGGGTGATACGATCCGGGCCTGGACCGAAGTGCTGGACCGCGCGGACACGGATGCGCCCGGCGTGGGCGCCTTACGGCTCCGCTTGGTTGCGACCAAAGGCAAAGCAGGTCCATTGAAGGGCGAAGATGGGAAATATGCGCCAGATGTGTTGCTGGATCTGGATTATTGGGCGCTGATTCCCCAATAGGGCGCATTGCACGCCAATTCTGTCAGATTTTAGAGGGGCTGGTCATGTATGTGCCAGCCTTTCGCTTTTCTGGCGCAGACCAAGAAACGAAAGTTTGCCTCAAATTTGAGGCGTCACCTTGATTTGTGATCACAGAGCGTAATCCTGTGATCACAATATGGCGCTAACATCGCGACGCGCCAAAAAACCGCAGCTTTTCTGGCCCTGTTTACGTGACACACACGAAAAAATCCGTAGTAAGGGGGCAAGGGAACCTCAAAGGGATGTACCGAATGGCCGATGTAAACCGGGGCGATCGCCCGCTTTCGCCTCATTTGCAGATTTACCGTCCGCAAATGACGTCTATCACTTCTATCTTCACGCGGATCACGGGCAATGCTGTGATACTGGCCGCGATGTTGATCGTCTGGTGGTTTGTGGCCGCCGCAACCGGGCCCGATGCCTTTGCGCGCGCCAATGGATTTATCACCAGCTGGTTCGGGGACCTGATTATGTTCCTGTCCATGGCGTCGATTTGGTATCATCTGTTTTTCGGCATCCGTCATTTGATCTTTGATGCGGGCCACGCGCTGGACGTGAAACAGGCCGAACATCTGGGTCAGATTTTCATCATCGCATCCGTGCTGATGACCATTTTCACCGCAATTGTCGTCTAAGGAGAACAAAACATGCGTTATCTGACAGACCGCAAACGCGCCACGGGACTTGGCTCTGCTCGTTCGGGCACACATCACCACTGGTTGATGATGGTCACAGGGGCGGCCCTGGTTGGCTTGGTTGTCCTGTTCCTGTTCACGTTTGGATCGATCCTTGGATCATCCTACGAAGAGGTGCTGGCCTATTATCAACGTCCTATTCCAGCGATCATTGCGATCCTGACATTGTTGGTTGGGTTCTTTCACTACAAAAACGGCGTTCAGACATTGATCGAAGATTACGTGCACGGGTTCGCCCGCAAAGCGCTGATCATTGGCATGACCTGTCTGAGCTACACTTTTGCCATCGCGGGTGTCTTTGCCATCGCGCGCATCGCCCTTTGAGCCGGAGCTGACACGATATGACCGCTTCTTACGAATATGAAACACACGAATATGATGTTGTTGTCGTTGGCGCCGGTGGTGCTGGTCTGCGCGCAACATTGGGCATGGCCGAACAAGGTCTGCGCACAGCCTGTATTTCCAAGGTTTTCCCAACCCGGTCGCATACTGTTGCGGCACAAGGCGGGATTGCCGCGTCGCTGTCCAATATGGGCCCCGACAATTGGCAATGGCACATGTACGACACCGTCAAAGGGTCGGATTGGCTGGGTGATACGGACGCGATGGAATACCTCGCGCGCGAAGCCCCCAAAGCTGTTTATGAACTGGAACATTACGGCGTTCCGTTCAGCCGCACCGAAGAAGGTAAAATCTATCAGCGCCCCTTTGGCGGCCACACCACCGAATTTGGCGAAGGCCCCCCCGTTCAGCGGACCTGCGCTGCAGCGGACCGGACAGGTCACGCGATTTTGCACACGCTTTATGGCCAATCCCTGAAACAACAGGCCGAGTTTTTCATTGAATATTTCGCCGTTGATCTGATCATGTCCGAAGATGGCGTGTGTCAGGGTGTTGTCTGCTGGAAGCTGGACGATGGCACCATGCATGTGTTCAGCGCCAAAATGGTTGTGCTGGCCACAGGCGGCTATGGCCGCGCCTATTTCAGCGCCACTTCTGCGCATACCTGCACCGGTGACGGTGGCGGTATGGTGGCCCGCGCTGGGCTGCCTTTGCAGGATATGGAATTTGTGCAATTCCACCCAACCGGCATCTATGGATCGGGTTGCCTGATCACCGAAGGTGCGCGCGGCGAAGGTGGCTACCTGACCAATTCCGAAGGCGAACGTTTCATGGAACGCTACGCGCCAACCTACAAAGATTTGGCACCGCGCGATTATGTTTCCCGGTCGATGACCATGGAAATCCGCGAAGGGCGCGGTGTGGGCAAAGATGGGGATCACATCCATCTGCACCTCAACCACTTGCCACCGGAAACGCTGGCCGAACGTCTGCCGGGTATTTCCGAAAGCGCGCGTATCTTTGCCGGTGTTGATCTGAACAAAGAGCCAATCCCTGTTCTGCCGACCGTGCATTACAATATGGGCGGCATTCCAACCAATTATTGGGGTGAGGTTCTGAACCCAACCGCCAAAGATCCAAGCGCGGTTCAGCCGGGTCTGATGGCCGTGGGCGAAGCAGGATGTGCCTCTGTGCATGGGGCCAACCGTCTGGGGTCTAACTCTTTGATCGATTTGGTTGTCTTTGGCCGTGCGGCAGCGATCCGTGCGGGCGAAATCGTGGATCGCTCCAAAGCGGTGCCAACGCCGAACCAAGCCAGCATTGACGCAGCCTTTGATCGGTTTGACGGATTGCGCAACGCATCCGGCAACGTGTCCACCGCTGAATTGCGGTTGGAAATGCAAAAAACCATGCAGTCCGACGCGGCTGTGTTCCGGACCGACAAAACGCTGAAAGAAGGCGTTGAGAAAATGACCGGGATCGCAGGCAAACTGGACGATCTGAAAGTGACCGATAAATCGTTGGTCTGGAACTCAGATTTGATGGAAACGCTGGAATTGACCAACCTGATGCCAAACGCGTTGGCCACAATTCACGGTGCCGAGGCGCGTCAGGAATCCCGTGGGGCGCATGCGCATGAGGATTACCCAGAGCGCAACGACGATAAATGGCGGGTACACACAATCAGCCATGTGGATGGGAACAAAGTTGACCTGACCTATCGTCCGGTTGTCAAAGACCCACTGACCACCGAAGCCGAAGGTGGGATCAGTCTGAAAACCATCGCGCCCAAAGCGCGGACGTTCTAAACGTCAGTTTTATCACTGTTTTAATGGGCCTCAGGGATGAACCTGCAGGCCCATTTTTTGTTGCAGAAGTTTGATCGATCGATCTGCACTAAAGAGATCAATCGCGCGAATACGGGCCGCATCACCATATGCGTTGGCACGTTTCGGATCCGCAAGCGCAGCGTCAATTGCCGCAGCCATCCCATTCACGTCGTGTTCGTCGGTCAGAAACCCACATTCTTTATCGATCACCGCCTCAGGAATGCCGCTGTGACGGGTGGAAATAACGCAGTTTCCAGCGCACATCGCCTCTAGGATGGCCACTGGCAACCCTTCTGTATCGCCGGTGCTGGCCGTGACGGAATGCTGCAAAAACAACGATGCCTCTGCCATTAAGTCATGGACTTTGCTGTGGGATTGCGTGCCATGAAATGTAATCTGATCCGCGATGCCTGCCTCTTGGGCGATGGTTTTACACCGATCCAGAAGTTTACCATCCCCGACAAAATCCAGATGAGCCTTGGGATGTTTGCGCGCGACCTTTGCAAAGGCTGCGATGGTGATATGCGGGGCTTTCTTTTCGACAAATCGACCCACGGCCAACATTTTGCCGGGTTGTCTGGACGAAAGCGGTAAATCCTCGGGCACAACGCCACAGGGCGTCACGGTGATTTTTTCTTTGGGGCAGCCAATGCCAATCAGGTTATCTGCCAGAAATTGGGACGGAGTGAAAAAACCGTCAGCTTGGCGAAACAGGATGGCGTATTTTTTTAGAATTTTGGGGTCATTGATAACCCGCGATGCGTCCCACCCCAAAAAATGAACGAAATATTTGCATCCCGCCATTTTCGCCGCAGGCAGCAATTTATACCCAAACGGGCCGAATTCGGACATCATATGTGTGACATTGTGATGTTTTAGAAAACGCGCAATTTGACGGTGACGCAAAAACGGGATTGCCGATGGCAAAGATCGAAAAGGCTGATCGCCATTTTCCACACGTGCAAATGTATTTGCCGAATGCATCAATGGACCCGGAAGTGCCGCATCTGGCGCCTTGTCAAAGCTGATATAGACCGATTGATTTGGTGCAATTCTTTCTGCGTGCAGCCGGATAAATGTTTCCGATGCTTGGCCGAAACTACGGGCTGCCAATGCGAACATCTCTTGGATTTCCTGATTTGCGAACTATCGCGTCATATTGGGCCAAGCCTATGGAAACGTAAAGCTAACCATCGTAGCTGGTCGCAATATGGCCTGTTGGACAATATTGGGTTGTTCTGAAATGTGTCGATTTTCTGTGAGAGCAATCAAAGTTTTTTGGATTATTGATCCGGTTTCATTCCGTTTGAACGTGTTCATTGCCGAAATGATCAGATACATTTGTCCCATCAGAATTGATCAGATTTGAGGTCTCTATGTTACGTTTTTCCATTGCCGCACCGTTTATCCTTGCGTTGGCCGGATGCAATTTGACCGTTCCGGGTGGCGCGCCCGCGGTTGAGGCGGCAGCGCGGGCTGTTGTTGGGCCTATTCTGGCGGAAAAGGTGCCCGGGCGTGGTGGTCAGGTCATGACAGATTGTGTCGTCGAAAATGCGTCGACATCTGAGTTGGTTCAATTGGGCGCTGCGGCGATCGGGGCACCTTCTGCGGATGTTGTTTTGTTGGTTGCCGACATTCTGAGCCGTCCAAATGCCCAAAGTTGCGTAGCTGAACGGCTGATCACAGGCTGATGTGATCACAAAACAGAAAAGATAGCGATAAACTGCGCTGAGGGGCCGCATTCAAATTGGAATTTTGAATGCGGTAAGGTATGAGAAAGCAACATGTGGTTTCATCGCCACGCAAGGATTTATTGTGGGCGCGCGCCCCAAGTGAGGAGCCAAAACATGGTCCAGCTGACACTTCCCAAAAACAGCCGCATGACCGTTGGCAAAACCTGGCCGAAACCTGCCGGTGCCACGAATGTTCGCAAAGTTGAGATTTATCGTTGGAACCCTGACGACGGCAAAAATCCGAGCTTGGACACCTATTTTGTCGATCTGGATGAATGCGGTCCGATGATTTTGGACGTTCTTATCAAGATTAAGAACGAAATTGATCCGACGCTGACATTCCGCCGGTCCTGCCGCGAAGGGATTTGCGGGTCTTGTGCGATGAACGTTGATGGAATCAACACGCTGGCCTGTATCTATGGCATCGACGAAGTCAAAGGTGACATCAAAATTTACCCATTGCCGCACATGCCTGTGGTGAAGGATTTGATCCCCGATTTGACTCATTTCTATGCACAACACGCCTCGATCATGCCGTGGCTGGAAACCAAAACCAACCGCCCCGCCAAAGAGTGGAAGCAAAGCATCGAAGACCGCAAAAAACTGGACGGTCTTTATGAATGTGTGATGTGTGCGTCCTGTTCGACGTCTTGCCCATCCTATTGGTGGAATGGCGATCGGTATCTGGGGCCAGCTGCGTTGTTGCACGCCTATCGCTGGATCATCGATTCACGGGACGAAGCGACAGGCGAACGTCTGGACGAACTAGAAGATCCGTTCAAATTGTACCGCTGTCACACGATCATGAACTGCGCCAAAACCTGCCCCAAAGGGTTGAACCCCGCCAAGGCCATCGCGCATATCAAAAAGTTGATGATCGAACGTCAGGTCTGACAAACTGCACAAATACTGATGAAATGGACCCTCGCAACCTGCGGGGGTTTTTTTATATTCAGCCGGGACCGGACATTACCGGTTTAAGTGTCACAATTTGAGTGAGGTCCCATGTTCAGATCCCCCGGAATTCGTTTCTTTGTCGTTGGCGTGCTTGCCTTTCTGATGTTCATCCCGCTGATTATGGTGACAGAGACAATCCAATCCCGCAGAGGATATTCCGAATCCACCATCACTTCAGTTGGCCGAGAATGGGGCGGTGTGCAGTTGATCCGGGGACCACAATTGGTGATCCCAGTCGAAGGTTGGGTCACGCGAAATGTCAGACAGGATATCGTCAACAGCGATGGCGAAACAGAATCGGTCATGCGTGAAATTCGCGAAATCGCCATCAAAGAGCCGGTATTTGTGTTGCCCGATCAGCTGACGATTGATGTGTACACCTCCAGCCAAGAACGCAGACGTGGGATCTTTGTGGCGCCGGTCTATTCCGCCTTGGCAGAAATTGATTTCACATTTGATCCGTCAAAGGCTGAACCGGCATTGTCAGATGGGGATCGGCTTTTGTGGGATCGCGCCTATGTTGAGGTGGGACTGCAATCAAATGCCGCGTTGCGGGGGGGAACGCAGTTGCAAATCGATGACACGCTGGTTGCGCTGGATCCGATGACCTCTGATCAGGGCATTTTTGGTGTGGTCGGCGATCCAAGAGAACACGCCGCCTACAAGTTGAATTTGGTGTTTAATGGCGCGCAAAACCTACGGGTGACTCCGGTTGGATTGCGCAATCAAGTGAACATCCAGAGCGATTGGCCGCATCCCAGCTTCTTTGGAGAGTTTTTGCCAATTGAAACAGACATTTCAGACGCCGGGTTCGCGGCGCATTGGGATATTCCGCATCTGGCGCGAAATCTGCCAAATGTGGCGCGACATTCGCAATTACAGAATGCGGCCCATTTCGCGTTTGGGGTGAAATTCTATCAACCCAATGATTTTTATCAAAAGGCCTATCGTGTCGCCAATTACGGTATTTTGTTCATCGGTTTGACGTTTCTGACGATCCTTTTGATCGAAGATCGCAAAAACCGGCCGACGCATCCGGTGCAGTATCTGCTGATGGGATTGGTTCAGGCATTATTTGCATTGTTGATGGTCGCATATGCTGAACATTTAGGGTTCAATCTGGCCTATATTATAGCCAGCGCTGCAACCATTGGGCTGTTGGTTTTATACGCATTTGTTGGGCTGAAGGCGGGCAAACGATCACTGGTCATTGGGGCGTTGTTGGTTGTGCTTTATTCAGTTTTGTATCTGATTTTACGCAGCGAAGATTACGCCTTGATCGCTGGGTCTTCGTTGGTGTTTGTGGCTTTGGCGGTGACAATGCTTGCCACGCGGAACGAAGAATGGTTCGGTTCCCCCAAAGAAGGTTTCTGGAAACCAAGCGGTTCAAAGAAACAGGGCAAACAACAGGTGGCGGACCAAGCAGATGGCGCAACAGAATGAACCAAAGGACGCAAAAGACCGACGCGGGGTAAAGCCTGTTATCTGCTATCCGACAGACACGTTACCGGTGCCAAATATGGCGTTGTATCGTCAGGCCCGGTTACGTGCGAAACTGGTGGATGAGATAGAAATTGCGCCTCGTGAAGCTGCGGCCATTCATGTTCCGGCGGGACATTTCCTTAGAACGCTCAGCGTGAATGGACCGCAGGTTGGGGATTTGAACCTGTTTAATGCCAACAATTTGTCCGAAAGGTTTTATTCGGGAAAAACCCGTGCATTGCATGGCAGCCACGTGACCACCGGGGATCAATTATGGTCAAATTTCCCGACTTTGCGGCCGATGGCAACCCTGACGGATGACACGTTGAACTGGTATGGAATCGACGAATTCGGGGGCTCTGTTCATGACGTGATCGGAACGCGCTGTGATCCATATACGGGCCGATTGTTAGGGGCCGGGGATTATCATCATTGCTGTCATTCCAATTTGACGCGCGCCTTGGCGGATCATTTGAACGTCGACCTGTCAGAGGCAGAGCCGCATATTCATGATGTGTTGAATGTGTTCATGTGCACGGGGTTTACACGCGAAACAGGGCAATATTTCATGAAGGCAAGTCCGGTGCGGCCGGGCGATTATTTGGAAATGTTTGCTGAAATCGATTTGCTAGCGGTTCAAAGCGCCTGTCCCGGCGGGGATTGCGGGTCAGAACATACAAGTGATGCAACCCCTTGTTATCCATTGGTTATGCAGGTTTTTAAACCCGCTGACGGCACATTGGATGGCTGGGTCCCGCCAAAGCCAAATGCCTATAGCGGGTCCCATGGACGCTAGAAAAGGGGCGATAAGCCCCCTTTTGAATTATGGAAACGCAGCCTCTAGGGCGATTTCAATCATGTCGCCAAAACTGCGTTCTCGATCCTCAGAAGGCAACGCTTCGCCGGTTTTCAGGTGGTCACTCACGGTCAGGATGGCCAGTGCACGACGTCCATAACGGGCCGCGAGGTTGTACAATTCCGCCGCTTCCATTTCGACGCCCAGAATTCCGTGGCGTTCCATCTGTTCGTTTAGATCCGGACGTTCGTCATAAAACACATCGGACGAATAAATACCGCCTACGTGAACCCCGGTGGATTTTTGCCCGGCTGCCTTTACGGCGGCTTGCAGCAGGCTCCAATCAGCGCAGGGGGCAAATTGAAACTCTTTGAAAATCCCACGTGACGGGGTGGAAACGCTGGATGCGGTCATCGCCAAAATGACGTCTCGGATTTGAACGTGATCTTGCATGCCGCCACAGGATCCAACCCGGATCAACGTTTGCACGTCATAGTCACGGATCAGTTCATTGGCATAAATGGACAGGCTTGGCATGCCCATTCCGGACCCGTGGATCGTGACACGATTGCCATTCCACGTCCCGGTAAAGCCCAGCATGCCGCGGACTTCGTTAACGAGGGTGACATCGTCCAAAAACTTTTCCGCGGCCCATTTAGCGCGATAAGGATCGCCGGGAAGCAGAACAGTTTCAGCGATATCGCCAGGCTTTGCGCCGATGTGAACAGTCATGGAATGCTCCGTTTATCAGAAATATGCGGCAAGGCGATCATGACGATTGCCCCTGCCAAGTCTGATGTCAGAGTTCCATGCTTTCTGCAGAGTTTCCAGATGCCAATGCATCTTTGAACCAAATAGGCTGACGTCCGCGTCCGGTCCAGGTTTGGGTTGCGTCTGCTGGGTTGCGGTATTTTGCAACGCTGGGTGTTTTCGCACGTCTTTTGGGCGCCGTTTGTTGACCGGTTAGATCAGACAGGGAAAACCCATGCGCCTTAGCCGCTTTCTCAGCAGCGATCAGAGCCGCCTTTTTGTCTTCGTTGGCCAGTTTTTCAAGTTGTTTGTCGATTTTGGCCTTTAGTTTTTCCAACTCTTTGCGAGAAAGTGATCGGATGTCCATTTTTTGCCTCTTCAATTGATCGTGGCAATACCCATTTGCGAAGACCAGACCCGACACAAGTTTAGATTGAGTGAGACCTTACAAAAAGACAGTGCCGGTGCACGCTGGCTTGAAGCAATTCTAAACCTATTTCAAAAAAATAGCTATTGGGCTGCGATATCTTTTGAATCAACCAAATCCACTATGTCATCCATGATGCGATTTAGCTCAAAATCTTTGGGGGTATAAACCCGCGCCACGCCCATTTCCCGAAGTTGGGCGGCGTCATCTTCGGGGATGATTCCACCCGCAACCACAGGCACATGGCCCAGCCCGGCCGCGTCCAGTTTGGAAATCACATCGCGGATCAGTGGCAAATGCGACCCAGACAGAATAGACAACCCAACAACATGCGCTTCGTCCTGTTGAACGGCGGTGACAATTTCGTCGGGTGTCAGGCGAATGCCTTCGTAGGAAATGTCCATACCGCAATCACGGGCACGCGCCGCGATCTGTTCGGCGCCATTGGAATGCCCATCAAGCCCGGGTTTGCCGACAAGGAATTTTAACCGACGTCCCAGTTTGTCACTGACCGCATCCACCCGGGCGCGGATGTCATCCAGACCTTCGGTGCGGTTGGATCTATTGGCCGAGACACCCGTCGGTGCGCGGAATTGCCCAAACACGGCCCGCACGACGTCGGCCCATTCACCAGTGGTCACGCCGGCTTTGGCGCAGGCAATCGACGGCGGCATGACGTTGTCGCCCGATTTGGCGGCCTCTCGTAACGCAGCAAGCGCGGTTTTCGCCGCCGCATTATCGCGGTTGGATTTCCAATCGTTGAGGCGTTTGATCTGGTCCGCTTCGGCCTTGGGGTCCGCGACCATGATTGCGTCTTCGCCGGATGTCAGGGGGCTTTCTTCGCCTGTCAGCCATTTGTTGACACCAACAACGATAGTGTCGCCGCTTTCGATGTTGCCAATCCGGGTAGCGTTGGATTCAACCAAGCGGTTTTTCATATAGGCAATCGCACCCACAGCGCCGCCCATCGAATCGATCTGGGCCAATTCGGCGCGCGCGCCTTCTTTTAGGGCGTCGACCTTTTTGGTGACAACCGGGTTGCCATCAAACAAATCACCGTATTCCAACAGGTCGGTTTCATAGGCCAAAATTTGTTGCATACGCAGGGACCATTGCTGATCCCAAGGGCGCGGCAAGCCGAGGGCTTCGTTCCAAGCCGGCAATTGCACAGCGCGGGCACGGGCGTTTTTGGACAGGGTAACCGCCAATGTTTCCAACAGGATGCGGTAAACATTGTTTTCGGGCTGCTGTTCGGTCAATCCTAGGCTGTTAACCTGAACCCCATAGCGGAACCGGCGCATTTTGGGGTCCTCGACACCGTACCGTTCCTGACAGATTTCATCCCACAATTCGACAAAAGCACGCATTTTGCATAGCTCGGTCACAAACCGGATGCCCGCATTCACAAAGAACGAAATCCGGCCCACCATTCCGGGGAAATCTTCGGCGGACACTTTGCCTTTCAGGTCATCCAACACGGCCGTTGCCGTGGCCAGCGCAAAGGCCAGCTCTTCTTCTGGTGTCGCGCCGGCCTCTTGCAAATGGTAGGAACACACGTTCATCGGGTTCCATTTGGGCAGGTTGGCGCGGGTATAGGCGGCCACATCGGTGATCATGCGCAGCGACGGTTTGGGCGGGCATATATATGTGCCACGCGACAGGTATTCCTTGATCAGATCGTTTTGAACCGTGCCTTGTAGTTTGCTGACATCCGCGCCCTGTTCTTCGGCGGTGGCAATATAAAGCGACAACAACCAAGGCGCTGTGGCGTTGATCGTCATGGATGTGTTCATCTGTTCCAGCGGGATTTGGTCAAACAACGCCCGCATGTCGCCCATATGGCAGACCGGCACGCCAACTTTGCCCACTTCACCGCGGGCCAGTTCGTGATCCGAATCATATCCTGTCTGCGTGGGCAGATCAAAAGCCACCGACAAACCCGTCTGACCCTTGGCCAAATTGCCCCGATACAGCTCATTTGATGCGCTGGCGGTCGAGTGTCCGGCATATGTGCGGAACAACCATGGGCGATCTTTGGGGCGATCTTGCTGCATCTGCGTCATTTGGGGCCTCATTTAATGGGTCGCGAAATAATGTTGCTTATCTGTCGTTTTACGGGACATAAAGCAACGCTGTCAATCGCTGCGTTGCGGCATGATGGGATTTACCACACCAGCAAATCCTGTCACGGTCGCATCATGACGCAGACTATTGCCGTTCCCTTTTGGCTTCTTGCCCTGATCGTGCTGTTTGCAACAGTCACGTTTGCTTCGCATTTTCTGTTTCCATCCGTGCGCTGGTTTTTCCGGCGTCGCGCGGAACGGGTGATCAAGCGGCTCAATGCCAAACTGCCCCGCCCGATTGAGCCGTTCAAACTGGCGCGCCGCTATGACATGATTCAGCGGCTGATGTACGATCCAGAGGTCACACAGGCGATTGTTGATTACGCGCGCAAACACAAAGTGCCGGAAAATGTCGGTTTCGAAAAAGCCCGCCGCTATGCGCGTGAAATTGTACCGGGGTTTTCTGCGACGGCCTATTTCACCATCGGCACGCGGTTATCCAAATGGATTGCCCGGTCGATGTACCGCATTCGGCTGGGTGAATTCGACCGGGCGCAATTTCAGGCATTGAACAAAGACGCGACACTGGTCTTTGTGATCAACCACCGATCCAATATGGATTATGTGTTGGTGACCTATTTGGTCAGCCGCGCGTCGGCGCTGTCTTATGCGGTGGGGGAATGGGCGCGGGTTTGGCCGTTGTCACCCATGATCCGATCGATGGGCGCTTACTTTATTTCCCGTAAATCTCGCGGGGCGCTGTATCGCAAAGTATTGGCCCGCTACGTACAAATGGCCACCGAAGGCGGCGTGACCCAGGCCCTGTTCCCTGAAGGCGGGCTGAGTTTGGACGGTGAATTGGCCCGACCCAAGCTGGGATTGTTGAACTACATTATATCGGATTTTGATGCGGCCGAACGCGAAGTGGTGTTTGTGCCGGTCGCGTTAAACTATGATCACGTCCTAGAGGATCGCATCCTGATCGACGCCAAAAAGGCAGGCGGGCGGCATTTTCATGCACCGTTCTGGTCAACGCTGCGATCGATCAGCGCCTATTTGTTGACGATATTTACCCGACGGTTTCGCCGATTTGGCACCGCAACCGTCAGTTTCGGCAAGCCATTAACGTTGTCTGAATGTGTGGCGGCTAACTCTGGCGATGTGACTGAAATTGTCGGCAAGGCCATGATGGACCGGATCGCGCATTCGATGCCGGTTTTGGCGGTGCCATTGGTGGCGCGCGCAATTCTATCGGGCCATCGCGGCCCTCAGATCAAAGAGGCGCTGGCCAGCGATTTGGTGCAACTGGCCTCTTCTGGGGCGACCTTACCCCGCCGAGATGCGGCCGCTTTGACCAAAGATGCGCTTACGCTGTTAAAGCGGCGCGATTTGGTTTCTGCGGATGGGACGCCCGCCAATGACGCTGAGCCGGTGTTGCAGTTTTACGCAGGATCGATTGCGCATCATTACAAATCAACGCCGCAAGGCAGCGAATATTCTGCGTTGGCGAAGTAATAAAATTACAATCAATGGCTAATTGTGGTTGCAATGTTGCGAGGTGAAGTCTAATTCAAGGGTCAGACCCGCCCCGATTCTGCGGTGCGGCAGTGAAATGATCCTTGATGGAGGCACCCATGGCCCTTGACGAGACCCAAACAACCGCCACGTATGACGCGCCCAAAAAAGACCTGTATGAAGTGGGTGAAATGCCCCCAATGGGTCATGTTCCTGCGCAAATGTATGCGTGGACAATTCGCCGTGAGCGTCATGGTGAACCGGAAAAAAGCTTTAAGGTTGAGGTGGTTGACACCCCGAAACTGGACGCCCACGAGGTTCTGGTTTTGGTGATGTCTGCGGGCGTGAATTATAATGGTGTTTGGGCCGGTCTTGGCACGCCTATTTCGCCATTTGACGGTCATGGAGCTGACTACCATATCGCGGGCTCCGATGCGTCCGGCATCATTTGGGCCATCGGCGAAAAGGTCAAAAACTGGAAAGTGGGCGACGAAGTTGTCATTCATTGTAATCAGGATGACGGCGACGACGAAGAATGTAACGGCGGCGATCCAATGTATTCACCCAGCCAGCGGATTTGGGGCTATGAAACGCCGGACGGGTCATTTGCGCAGTTCACAAATGTGCAGGCTCAGCAATTGTTGCGCCGCCCCAAGCATCAGACTTGGGAAGAAAGCGCCTGTTACACACTGACATTGGCAACCGCATACCGGATGTTGTTTGGTCACCCTCCGCATGAGCTGAAACCGGGCATGAACGTGCTGGTTTGGGGCGCATCGGGTGGTCTGGGCACATATGCGATCCAATTGATCAAAGCCGCGGGCGCCAATGCAATCGGCGTGATCAGTGACGAAAGCAAACGTGACTTTGTAATGGGGCTGGGCGCCAAGGGCGTGATCAACCGCAAAGATTTTACCTGTTGGGGCCAATTGCCCACCGTGAACACGCCGGAATACAACACATGGTTCAAAGAAGCCCGCCGTTTTGGCAAGGCGATCTGGGACATCACCGGCAAAGGCAACAATGTTGACATCGTGTTTGAACATCCCGGCGAAAGCACATTCCCGGTGTCAAACCTGGTCTGTAAAAAGGGCGGCATGGTTGTGATTTGTGCTGGGACAACCGGCTACAACCTGACCTTTGACGTGCGCTATACTTGGATGCACCAAAAACGCCTGCAGGGGTCGCACTTTGCGCATCTAAAGCAAGCCGCCGCCGCCAACCAGATGATGATCGAACGTCGCATCGAGCCGTTCCTGTCGGAAACGTTCACGTGGGATGAAATCCCCGCGGCCCACACGAAGATGTACAAAAATGAGCATCTGCCGGGCAACATGTCGGTTCTAGTTCAAGCCCCGAAAACCGGGCTGCGCACTTTGGAAGAAGTGGTCGCCGAATCACAGTCCTAAATTGGGCCCTCAACGGCCCCTTAGAACAGAGCGGGGAGCGGCCAAAAGGCGGCTCCCTTTTTTCGTGCTGAATGGTTTCAGTAGGTTATCTGCGCCCACCCCCGCTATTTTTGGGGGGATAGAATTCGCGAATATTTTAATGAATCGGGTCGTGATAGATTAGATGTTAAGACTTCGTTAACCCTTCAGAAAGAGAGTGGCCTATGGGACATGACTGGATACTCGACGTTCTTGCCGATTTGAAGTGTTTTGCCGACCAAAATGGATTGCCGCTGTTGGCGTCTCAATTGGATGACACAAAACTCGTCGCACTGGCTGAGATAGCCTCGGGTACCGATGGGGCACCGTTAACGGTGTGTGGCGATAGTGCGAAGACTGGATACATTTCTGGAGGAGTTGGATCAAGCCGAAGGGCTTGAGCATATCCAAAACGTGGTGGTTGCCCTGCGTGACCACTTTGGCGTGGATCACATTGTCTATCACTGGGTCAGCTCAGATGGCGAACAATATGGATGCGGAACATACCCACCGTCCTGGGTGCAGCACTATGTTGATAGCGACTATCTGCGGATTGATCCGGTTGTGATCGGATGTTTTCAGCGGTTTCACCCGGTGGATTGGAAACGTCTTGACTGGTCTTCACGTGCCGCGCGTGCCTTTCAGGCGGATGCCATCAAAAACGGAATCGGAAACCAAGGGTTGTCGATTCCGATTCGCGGGCCAAATGGTCAATTCGCTTTGTTCACGGTTTCCCACAATTGTTCGGATGCTGAATGGGCAGAGTTCACAAAAAACCACCAACGGGAACTGATCCTCATCGCGCATTTTTTCAATCGTAAAGCGCTTGAAATAGAAGCAGGCCGCAAGCCCGAACCCGCCAAGCCGCTTTCCCCGCGTGAGGTGGACGCGCTGACCTATTTGGCGATGGGGTATGGGCGCGGCCAAGTGGCTGATATGCTTTCGATTTCGGAACATACATTGCGCGCCTACATCGAAAGCGCACGGTTCAAACTTGGGGCGTTGAACACCATTCACGCGGTTGCACGGGCCCTGACCGAAGGCCTGATAGTGGTTGGCGGCGCCGCGCGCGCAGCCGAAGGTGGATGGCCCGGACGGGCGGATGAATCCGAACCATCCAAGGCCATAGTCGCACGCTAGCCCTTCTTTCCAGTAAGTTTTGGTTAATATGCTGCGTTCGCATCGTTAGCGCAGCATTAACCAATGTTCTCGTATTGTTCACTCAACGGAGCAAGCCTTGGACGGAAGGAATTTCTCATGTTGCGCTATCATTACGCCAGTGAGCTAGACAAATACCCACACCTACGCGATTCCATGTTTCGGGATCGTGCGGATCAGTTTCACACCCGTTTGGGGTGGGACGTGACCGTTGACAAAGATGGTTTTGAGCATGACGAATATGATGAAATGGACCCGCTATATGTGATTTGGCAGCGTCCAGATGGGTCCCACGGCGGGTCGATGCGGTTCCTGCCAACAACAGGCCGGACCATGGTAAACGATCATTTCCTTGAACTGACTGATGGTGTTTCCATTCAATCCCCTTTGATTTGGGAATGCACGCGGTTTTGCCTTGCTCGTAACGCCGAAAGCCGGATTGCAGGCGCGTTAATGCTTGCCGGTGGGGAATTGATGCGCGCCTTTGGGCTTAGTCATTTTGTCGGTGTGTTTGACGCACGCATGGTTCGGATCTATCGCATGATCGGCTCTTCACCCGAAGTGTTAGGCAGTGCAGGGGAAGGCCGTGATCGGATCAGTGTTGGGTTGTGGGAATATGATCCGCTGGATAGGGGCAAAGTGTTGAAACGGGCCGGGCTTTCATCCGAAATTTCGGAATTGTGGTTCGAACGCAGCTTTGGCCGGCCGGTTATGCAAAATGATTACGCAGCACATGCCGCTGTGGCCTGATCCTGCTGGCACCTTTTTGATCACGGGGGTAGGGTCGCGTTATGACCCTTCCCACCGTAACATTCTCCGAAGATCAGGCAGAAGCCTGGGACACAATTGCAGAAGCCTTACGCGGTTCTGGAATTGATTTATCTGACAATTTGCTGATGCCACCCAATGGCGGCACAGAAAATGTGCTGGCGGTCATTGGCAAGGCTGGGTCGGGCAAAACACTGCTGCTGGCAGAGTTGTACAAAGCGCTGAAAGACGCGGGTGTCGACGTCATTTCGGGGGACTGGGAAGGCAAAAAACGCAAAGATCGCAGAACGTTGGCGATTTTGGCCCCCACAAACAAAGCCGCGAGCGTTTTGCGAAATCGCGGTGTGCCTGCAACCACGATTCACCGCATTTTGTACACGCCGGTTTATGATCCGGAATACGAAAAGATCGCTGAATGGTTGGCGGGTGAGGGTGAAAAACCCAAAATCGAAGGGTTAACCGATGTCGCGCTGGACCGGGCGTGGGCGTCGTTTCAGCTTAATGCGTCCGTACCTGCGGCGCTGGCGGCGGCTGGGCTTCGGGGGTCAGACTTTATCACGGGGTGGAAACGCCGAGAGGAAGGGCTGGACATCGGGTTTGTCGATGAAAGTTCGATGTTGGATAAACGCCAATTCGATGACTTGCAGGAAATTTTCCCAACCTTGCTATTGTTTGGCGACCCGGCACAATTGCCCCCGGTTCAAAGCGAGGGCGGCATGGTGTTTGAAACCCTGCCACCTGAACGTAGCCTGATTTTGTCACGTGTGCACCGTCAGGATGCTGGCAACCCGATTCTAGATTTAGCGCATGCGCTGGCGGATCCACAGCTCGATTTTCATACGTTTGAACGCATGATCGAAGAAGCATCGCAAAAGGATGATCGCGTCGTCATGGCGCAGCGGGTCGAATCGGATTTGATGGCGCGCTCTCCTGTTTTGGTGTGGCGCAATGCAACCCGGATCCGGTTGATTCACGCCTTTCGCGCAGCATACAAAGCCCCCGGAGATGAGCTTCTGGAGGGGGAACCGTTGATTTGCGACGGTATTGAGCTGCCGCTGAAACATCGCAAAAAACGACTGGACCTAGAGGCACGGGGCCTGATCAAAGGCGCGCAGGTTGTTTATTTAGGGCCGGGACGAAAGCCGGGATTTTCGCGCCTACATGTCATGGGGGCCGAAGATCCACAGGTATCCGCAGCCAGTATTGTCAAAATTGAGCAAGAAGGCGACGAAGAGCCATTCATCCCGTTTGCGGCGCGTATGGGGGCCACATTTTTGCACGGAGCGGCCGTGACGATCCATAAATCCCAAGGTTCCCAATGGGATACGGTTCAGGTCTTTGCGCCGGATATTTATGCTGCTAGTCGGATGGGCCGGGTTGAGGCAGGGCAACCCTTGTGGAAACGTCTTGCCTATGTGGCGATCACGCGGGCGGAAAACAGATTACTTTGGGTCGTGCGCAATCGGCTTGGATTGCCGTCAAACCCTTTACGGGTTGATGATCTTAGGGTTGCACCCACCCCCTTAACGCTTGAACCAACGGAAACAACATGAAGAGTATTATTATCACCGGGGCCAGTTCTGGCATTGGGGCTGCGACAGCGCAACGATTTCTGAGCGAGGGGTGGATCGTCGGATTGGTAGCCAGACGACAGCCTGCGTTGATCGAGGTGGCAAATGGGGCGCAGAACGCGGTCGTTTTGCCATGTGATGTGACGGATGAGGCGCAAGTGAAGCGCGCATTTGGCCAATTCGTAGATCGGGCTGGGCATCTGAATTCGTTGTTTAACAACGCAGGACAATTTGGCCCGTCGGGTAGCTTGGACGAAATCGAATTGACGGATTGGCGTGCGACTATTGATTTAAACGTGACCGCGATGTTTTTATGCGCCAAGTCCGCGTTTGGGCAAATGCGGCACCAATCCCCACAGGGTGGGCGGATCATCAATAACGGGTCGTTGTCGGCACATGCGCCCCGCACACCGTTTTCAGCCGCCTATACCACCAGCAAACATGCCATTTCAGGGCTGACCAAAACGATCACAATGGACGGTCGGCCGTTTGATATTGCCTGCGGTCAAATTGACATTGGTAATGCGGCGACGCCCTTGGTGCGCTCAATTTCTGAATCCGAAGGCGATACGCCGATGACGATGGATGTGTCCCATTGCGCCGATGCAGTCTGGCAGATGGCCAATTTGCCGTTATCGGCAAATGTGCAATCCATGACAATTATGGCAACAAAGATGCCGTTTGTTGGTCGCGGCTAACTTAGCGTTGGAAGGCCCGGAACGCTGCGGATGCCCCCCAACCAGCGGCAATCGCGATCGTGAGTGACATCAACCCGTAAAGAAACGGATTTTCGTGCGCAAGGTTGAACAAAAATCGTTCCAAACCAACCTTTTGTACGGCAATCGGCGTTTCGTATTGATCGATAACCTGGCCGTTGCGTGTCAGAAAAATCCGGGTCACGTAATCACCGGCTGTCAGGTTCGCAGGCAGCGAAATCGCCGTGCGAAACAGCGTGTCCTGATCCAAATCAACCGCGCCTTCGAGCAGCTGATAAGAATCCTCGGCGCCGCGGATGCGGATCAAAGCTTCGGTAAAGCTCTCTGAATCCATGACATCCATCGGGGCCCCAACAGATCGGATAGCGCGCGGAATGGTGACTTTGTGTCTTAGATCTTCGACGTCGGACAAAACCTGTTGAATTGGATTGGTCGTCGCCACCGCATAAAAGGACGGGGCGGCGTCCACATCGACGGCGGCGGTGTTGATCCAGATGCCATAACGCCATGCTTTGCGGCGCACGGTGACGGGCTCTGATGGGCCGGAAACCGTCACGATTACTTCTAGGGGGCCTTCGTTCGAAATGGGCGTTTCGCGTTTGATTGCGCCAAAGATCAGGATGTCTTTGCCGTCAAAATTCGCTGTGATTGCAACTTCGTTTTGGGACAGTCCCAATACGATCTCTTCGGCGGCCAAAGGAGATGTGAGACAGGTTATCAGAGCGAGGAGGCGAAGAAACATCAGTGACCTCCTGTCGCGCCGATTGAGTATAGTTCAGACGGCTGGATCAGCAATTCCAGCGCGAGCTTCCCGCAGACAACCAAAACCAGCGCGGCGAGCAGGATGCGCAACTGTTCTGCCTTCAGCTTTAGTCCGATCCGGGTGCCGATCTGAGCGCCAATAACACCCCCAACGAGCAAAAGCACAGCCAAAACGACATCCACTGTAAAGTTGGTCGTTGCATGCAGCATCGTCGTGAATGCAGTCACAAAAATGATCTGAAACAGCGAGGTGCCAACCACCACTTTGGTCGGCATACCCAGCAGATAAATCATCGCGGGCACCATGATAAAACCGCCGCCGACACCCATGATTGCGGCCAAAATACCCACGCAGATCCCAACCATGACCGGCGGAATTACCGAGATGTAAAGCCCTGAGACGCGGAACTTCATTTTGAATGGCAGGTTGTGAACCCAAGTGTGTTTGCGCCGTGTAGGTGCGCCGCCAGGGCGTTTGGATTTTTGCAGTGCGCGCAGGCTTTCAAAGAACATCAGGCCGCCGACAACACCCAAAAATACGACATAGCAAAGCCGCACCAGCAGGTCGACTTGTCCTAATGATTTCAGGTAGTTAAATATCACCACCCCAACTGCAGCGCCGATTAACCCCCCCACCAACAGGACCACGCCCATTCGCAGATCTACGGTTTTTCGTCGTAGATGCGCCAATAGTCCGGAAAACGAAGATGCGACAATCTGGTTGGCTTCGGTTGCGACGGCAACAGCGGGCGGAATGCCGATAAAAAACAAAAGCGGTGTCATAAGGAAGCCACCGCCTACGCCAAACATGCCCGATAATATGCCCACAATTCCGCCCAAGCCAAGAAGAAGGAAGGCGTTCACCGATACCTCGGCGATAGGCAGATATATTTGCATGGGCATCCCGCTGATTATGGGTTGCCTCTTAAAAGCCTATTTTGGGTAGGTGTGTCAAATGGGTGGGCACAAAAATGGCGTCAAAAGACGCTCATTATTGAGACTGGCGTTATCATTTTTT
The DNA here is from genome assembly GCF_040932005.1 of Aestuariibius sp. HNIBRBA575. NCBI lineage: Bacteria > Pseudomonadati > Pseudomonadota > Alphaproteobacteria > Rhodobacterales > Paracoccaceae > Aestuariibius > Aestuariibius sp. HNIBRBA575. The sequence continues at coordinate 2,932,026 of NZ_CP162414.1, read as the reverse complement.
GAAATTGGACCTAAAAGTTGACCCTAAGGTAGCGACGAAGCACTTTCTCTAGTTTTGAAGCGCCAAGAGGGGCCATGTTTTTGGTGTGTTCATGGCTGATGGCTTCTGTACCCAGTCCCTCTGCCATGTTCGTGATTGTTGAAATGGCCGCTGTACGCAACCCCAAAAAACGGGCGAGGATCACCTCTGGTACGGTGGACATGCCCACAGCGTCGGACCCCAGCATTCGAATGGCGCGGATTTCGGCCGGCGTTTCAAAGGATGGGCCGGAATACCATGTGTAAATGCCTTCGTGCATGTCTACATCGCTGGCAAGAGCCGCCTGTTTTAGCGCTTCGCGCAGATCGGCATCATAGGCATTGTGCATCGACACAAACCGCGCATCAGATTTTTCGCCGATCAATGGGTTCAGGCCGGAAAAATTGATATGATCCGTCAGACACATAATCGAACCGGTGGGCATATCAGCCCGCAATGATCCGGCTGCATTGGTCGCGATCACTTGGTCCGCCCCCAACGCCTTTAACACCTCAAGCGGCAGGCGCATCGCATCGCCACGCCCGCTTTCGTAATAATGTGCCCGTCCGCCAAAAACGGCGACGCGCACGCCTTCTAAAGTGCCAATAACAAGGTTCGGATTATGCCCGGACACACCCGCATGGGGAAAACCGGGCAGTGCGTCATAGGGAATGGCAACGCCATCCACCGTGTCTGCGATATGTCCCAGCCCAGAGCCAAGGATCAGACCGATCTGAACGGGGGCATCCCCGGCCAGCTCTTTGATCTGCGCGGCGAGCGTTTCAGCGTTCTTTGACATAGGGTTCGCCGCCGGCACGTGGGGGGATCGCTTTGCCAACAAAGCCCGCCAGAATGATTACCGTGAGGATATAGGGCAATGCGTCCAGCAATTGCACCTGAACCTTAAAGCCAAGCGTGTTTTCAATCAGGTCGGGGCGCAGCGCCAGCGCCTGAAGGAAGCCAAATAACAGGCAGGTATAAAGCGCATGCCAGGGCCGCCATTTGGCAAAGATCAGCGCCGCCAGTGCGATGAACCCACGCCCTGCGGTCATGTCTTTGGTGAACCCAGCCTGAAGTGACGTGGATAGATAGGCCCCTGCAATCCCACATAAAATGCCGCAGATCAGCACAGCAGAAAACCGCAATCGGATCACCGAAATCCCGGCGGTATCCACAGCGGCGGGGTTTTCCCCAACGGCGCGCAAACGCAGGCCAAACCGGGTGCGAAACAACAGCCACCATGTGGCAGGCACGGCGAGTAGCGCCAGATAAACGATGATCGTATGACCCGACAAAAGATCGCTATAAAGCGGCCCCAGCAGCGGCACATCGGCCAGCTGTTCTGCGAAAGGCAGGTTTAGGTTTTCAAACCGTGCTGCCCCGGCCAATTGCGGTGTTCGGCTGCCCTGAGCAAACCAACTTTGGGCGACCACAACCGACAATCCCGCCGCCAAGAAATTAATCGCCACCCCGGAAATAAGCTGATTCCCACGAAACGTGATCGAGGCCACGCCATGCAACAATGCCAGCCCCATCGCGACGCCAACGCCAGCCAACAGGCCGACCCAAGCGGATCCGCTGGTATAGGCCACAGCCGCGGACAAAAACGCAGCGGCCAACATCTTGCCCTCTAGGCCGATGTCGAAAATCCCGGCGCGTTCCGAATAAAGCCCCGCCAAACAGGCCAGCAACAAAGGTGTCGCAAACCGCAAAGAGCTGTCGAGAACCTGAATAAGTGTGTCGATATCCACGGCTTAGCCCTCCTGCTTGCGGTTTTTGGCGATGAACAGCCGTTCCAACGGCATACGCACCATATTGTCCAATGCGCCCGTGAACAGGATCACCAACGCTTGGATCACAACGATCATTTCGCGTGGGATCGACGTCCAAAACGCCAATTCAGCGCCACCCTGATAAAGCGCGCCAAACAAAAGCGCCGCCAAGAACACCCCAAACGGATGGGACCGCCCCATCAGGGCCACAGCGATGCCGATGAACCCAGCACCCTCAACCGCGTTCAAAACCAACCGTTCGGCGTCGCCTTGCGCTTGGTTGACGGCCATCAATCCGGACAATCCCCCAGAGATTAGCATCGCAATCATGATGATTTTAAACGGGCTGATCCCGGCATATTTCGCCGCTGTTTCGGACAGGCCGTAGGACCGTAATTGATAACCCAGACGTGTGCGCCAGATCAGCGCCCAAACCACAAAACAGGCAATAACAGCGAGGAAAAACGTGATGTTTGCCGGGGAGCGTAGGAAAATCGCCTTGGCCTCTTCGCCTGCAAATATTTGCCAGATTGGATTAAACATTTCCTGAAAATTCGGCAAATGGGTTGCCTCAGGAAACGGCGCACTGGCCGGTTCCATCGACCCCAAAGGTTTCAACGGCCCCACCAGCATGTAGTTCAGCAAGGACGCCGCGATAAAGTTGAACATGATCGTTGTGATCACGATATGGCTGCCGCGGCGGGCCTGCAAATAGGCCGGGATCGCCGCCCACATCGCCCCAAACATCGCCGCTCCAAGGCTGGCGCCAAGCAGCGCGAGCGACCAATGCGGCCATGGAATATAGAGACACACGATCGCAACGCCCAGACCGCCGACCAGTGCCTGACCTTCGCCGCCGATGTTGAACATCCGGGCGTGGAATGCGACCGAAACCGCCAATCCGGTAAAGATAAAGTTCGTGGTGTAATACAGCGTGTAGCCGATATTTTGGGTGTTCCCAAACGCGCCATCGACCATTTTTTGCAACGCGATCAAGGGGTTTTCCCCGATGGCCATAATCACAAACGCAGAAATGATCGCCGCAAGGATCAACGAAATCATCGGGATCAGGATCACATCCGCCCATTTAGGCATCTTTTCCATTTATGCAGCCTCCCCGCGAACGCCGGCCATCAACAGGCCCAGCTCTCTTTCGTCCGTTTCTGAGGCGACACGTTCGCCCATAATTTGCCCATCAAACATCACAGCGACGCGGTCAGACAGGGATAGGATTTCTTCTAGTTCGACCGAAACCAGCAAAATGGCTTTGCCTTGGTCACGCAGAGCAATGATCTGTTTGTGGATAAATTCGATCGCGCCGATATCGACGCCACGGGTGGGTTGACCAATCAACAGCAAATCCGGGTTGCGTTCGATTTCACGCGCCACAACGATTTTCTGTTGGTTCCCGCCGGAAAAATTCTTGGCAGCGAGGCTGGGATCGGGGGGGCGCACGTCAAATCGTTCCATTTTTTCGGCGCAATCGGCGCGCATGGCGGCGTTGTCCATGAACAGGCGGTTTTTCTGAAATTTCGGGTCGTTGTGATACCCAAACGCGACATTTTCCCACGCCGCATATTCCATGATCAGGCCCTCGCGCTGGCGATCCTCTGGCACATGGGCGATGCCACGATTACGGCGGCTTTGACCGTCGGATTTGGCGCCTGTCAGGTCAATAGATTCGCCGTTCACCTCAATCAAACCAGTCCCGGATTGATAGCCGCCCAACACTTCGAGCAGTTCTGACTGGCCATTGCCCGCCACGCCCGCAATGCCCAGCACTTCTCCGGCGCGCACGTCAAAGGAAATGCCTTTCAGGCGTTCCACTTTCTTGTCGTCGACGACACGGAGATCCTGAACATTCAGAACAACCTGTTTCGGCTGAGCCGGGGTTTTGTCGACCCGCAGCAACACTTTGCGGCCGACCATCAATTCGGCCAATTCTTGGGGGCTGGTTTCTGCGGTTTTAACCGTTGCAGTCATTTCACCACGGCGCATCACGCTGACCGTATTGGTGATTTCCATGATTTCACGCAGCTTATGCGTGATCAGAATGATGGTTTTGCCTTCTTCGCGCAGGCGGTCCAAAATTCGGAACAATTGGTCGGCCTCTGCCGGGGTCAGCACACCGGTGGGTTCGTCCAAAATCAGGATATTGGCCTGACGATAGAGCGCCTTTAGGATTTCCACGCGCTGCTGCATGCCGACGCCGATTTCTTCGATGATGGCGTCTGGATTGACCTGCAATTCGTATTCATCCGACAGCGCGGTCAATTCTTTGCGTGCTTTGCGCAGGGATGGGCCCAATAGCGCGCCATCTTCGGCCCCGAGAACAACGTTTTCCAGAACCGTGAAATTTTCGACCAGTTTAAAGTGCTGGAACACCATCCCGATACCGGCGGCAATCGCGGCCTGTGAATCGGGAATATCAGTCTTTTGACCGTTGATAAAAATCTCGCCCTTATCGGCTTTGTAAAACCCATAAAGGATCGACATAAGCGTCGATTTCCCAGCGCCATTTTCGCCAATGATCCCGTGGATCGTGCCGGGCATCACGCGGATCGCGATGTCTTTGTTGGCTTGAACGGGGCCAAATGCTTTGGAAATTCCCTTAAGCTCAATTGCGGGGGCTTGATCTGTCATATTTTCACCAACGCCAGAAAGAAGGAGGGCCGCACGAACGGATCGTGCGGCCCCGATGTTTGGGCCTGAACTTACTTAGAAGTCCAGAACAGGACAGGTTTCGTCGCTCATGTAATCATGCACAACCAATGACCCGTCAGAGATGCTGGTTGCGGCTGCGTTTACAGCGGTCAGCATGTCTTCGGAAATCAGGGATTCGTTGTGTTCATCCAGTGCGAAACCAACGCCGCCATTGGCAACGCCCATCACGTTAAACCCGGGCTCAACGTCTGTACCAGCGGTGAAGCTTTCGAAGACGGCATTGTCGACGCGTTTCATCATGGATGTCAGAACCTGACCGGAATGCAGGTAGTTCTGGTTGCTATCCACGCCGATTGACAGGATTTCCTGATCCGCAGCGGTTTGCAGAACCCCAACGCCAGTCCCACCAGCGGCGGCATAAACAACGTCCGCGCCTTGGCTGATCTGTGCTTGGGTCAGTTCGGACCCTTTGACCGGGTCATTCCATGCAGCAGGTGTGGTGCCGGTCATGTTGGCGATCACGGTTGCGTCTGCATTTGCGGCCAGCACGCCTTCGGCGTAGCCACAGGCGAATTTACGGATCAATGGGATGTCCATACCGCCGATGAACCCAACGGTACCGGATTCTGACGCCATGCCAGCCAGCATGCCAACCAGATAGGACCCTTCGTGTTCGTTAAACACGATGGAACGGACGTTTGGTGCGTCTACAACCATGTCGATGATCACGAATTTGGTGTCAGGATAGTCACCCGCAGCGGCGCTGAGCGGTGTCGCCCAAGAAAAGCCAGCCATTACGATTGGGTTGTTGCCTGCTTCTGCGAAACGACGGATCGCCTGTTCGCGCTGTGCATCCGACTGGATTTCAAACTCAGCGAATTCACCGCCGGTTTCTTCGGCCCAACGCTGTGCGCCGTTAAACGCGGATTCGTTAAAGCTTTTGTCGAATTTACCACCCAGATCAAAGATCAGGGCAGGATCGGCCAACGCAGCACCAGCAGAAAGCGCCAGAGCAGCGGTCGCGCCGAGGAATTTCGTCATGAAAGTCATGGTAGTCTCCCAGGTCATGGTCTGTGGCACGGTTATGGAACCCAATCCGTGCCATCTGTTAATATGCCGACTAAGTCGGACCATCCACAATTAAGGCAGTGAGCGCGGGAAAGGGTCAACCGCTTTTTAACAAAAACCACCCACAACCTGTCGCTTCTCTCATATTTGCTGGGGTTACGTAGGGTGATGTGGCGTCAGTTTTTTTTCCATCACCACGGCATCTTGGCGTTGATTGCCCTCTAACCTGTAGTAATTGCGCCGCAAACCGATTCTCTGGAACCCAGAATCAGCGTAATGCCCCAATGCAGGCCGATTATTTGCCGCCACTTCCAGAAAGATACGCGTGACCCCCAGCACCCCGAGCTGATCCACAAACTTCAGCATTGCCGCGCGGGCTTGTCCCTGTCGTTGAACGGTGGGATCTGTGGCCAATGTCAGGATTTCGGCTTCGTCGGCGATCAGACTGGCCAGAACAAACGACAATCCAGACGTGACCAACAATGTCGACGGTTTGGCCAACAGATCGGCAAATTCTTGTTCGGTCCATGGGCGGGTTTGCTGGAACGCGCCTGCGTGAATAGCGGCCAGATCGGATGGGGTCACAGCTGCATCAATCCGCAAGAATTACAGGTGCCGGGTCACGCGGCGGGGCGGCATCAGCAGCCCGCATATAAAGCGGCGCAGGGCGTGGCATTGGCGCGCCAGATTGGCTGCGCTCTGCTGCGATTCGTGCAATCGAGGATGTCACGTGATGGGCGTCAAATGCGGGCACCGCGCCGGGTTCCAATGTGATGTCAGATTGGGTGACATCAAAATGCTGGGCGTAATGCATGTCACGGGGGGCGGGCAGCGTGGCAATCATTGGCCGCGGTTGGCCATAGGCGATGGCGTCCAGAATACCCACACCAATGGCCGGAATGCCCAGCCCCAACGCCAATCCGCGCGCGGCAGAAACTGAAATTCGGATGCCCGTGAAATTGCCGGGACCGATGCCGACCCCAATCGCCGTCAGATCTGCCCAGTCCAGATCGGCCTGTTTCAGCATGTTTTCCAGCAGAACCATCAGATGTTCGGCTTGCCCGCGCTTCATCTCTTCGACTTGGGTGGTGATGCGTCCATCCCATAGCAAAGCGGCTGCGCAATGCGCAGCCGATGTATCAAATGCCAGTATTGTTGTCTTAGGCGGCAACGGGGCGCACCTCTGTCACTTCGGGGATGTAATGACGCAGCAGGTTTTCGATGCCCATTTTCAACGTCAAAGTGGAGGACGGGCAACCGGCGCACGCCCCCTGCATATGCAGGTAAACCACGCCGCGATCAAAGCCATGAAATGTGATGTCACCGCCATCTTGGGCCACGGCCGGGCGCACACGTGTGTCCAGCAATTCTTTGATTTGATCAACGATGCCAGAATCCTCTGCATCATAAGCGGCATGACCTGATGCGGCCTGTTCGCCTGCAATCACCGGGGCGCCGGATTGGAAATGCTCCATGATCGAACCCAGGATCGCGGGTTTGATATGGTCCCATTCGGTGCCGTCCACCTTGGTCACGGTCACAAAGTCAGAGCCAAAGAAAACGCCGGTCACGCCATCGACCGCAAAGATGCGCTGTGCCAGCGGCGAATTTTGCGCCGCCTCTGGGGATGCAAAATCAGCGGTGCCGGTTTCCAGCACGGATTGCCCCGGAAGAAACTTCAACGTGGCTGGGTTTGGTGTGGATTCGGTTTGAATGAACATGAGACGCCCTTTCCTGACAGATTTGATATGCTATCGGAGGCCGTCTATGTCAAGCTTTAGAAACATTCTAAAACGCAAAAGGGCCGCCCGTTTGGGCGACCCTTTCGTGAGTGGTGGCGTGGCGCTTAGTTTGCGCGGACGTCGACCTGTTGAGTTGCCAGAACTTGGCCGCCGGATTTCAGCACGGCCAGAACGTCGCCGAAGGGCTCAGAGTTCAGGTTGATGCGTGTGTCGCGGTTTGCGCCGGCGTGGACGCTCTCTACGGCCAGCAATTTGCCCTGCTCGCCCAAGCGGTAATCGTAAACTTCGATCACGCCGTCAGCGGCGGAATTTACAACGCCCAGTTCCAAAATCGAACCAGAGTTTTGAGCGGCGTCAAAAGAGAAGTTGCTGTCAGCGGAAGCAGCAGAAGCGGCAGCTACAGAAGCAGTCAGGGCGGCGATAAGTGCGAATTTAGTCATGATATTTCCTTTGTGTGTCTGTGTGTTAGGCGATTTGCCTGATTGTGTGCGGCGGGAGGAACCGCGTTTCGATGATTAGGATTTGGGGCAGGTTTGGCGGGATTAAAAGGGGGGGGATGATCACAGAAATGGGATGGATTTTTCTTTGAAACAAAGCTTGAAATCCGCGCAAACCGACCCGGGGTCTGGGTTCTGTGGGGGCGTGCACGGAATTGGTGCGCAGATGCGCGAATGGGCGTCTGAACCGATCAGTTTAGTTGTAACATTTGGATGAAATTTTTTTGCTAGAAAAATTGTGATCAGGGTTTTGGCGGCTTTTGTTGCTGGTTTTCACGGGCAGGTGAGGGGGATGGGGCGAATTTACCATCCTGTGACACATGGCCAAAAACGCAAAAAGGCCGCCCCGCAGGGCGACCTTTCTACATTCGGGATAACAGGGGACTTAGTTATCGCGAATATCGACGTCTGTGGTGGCCAGGATTTGACCGCTGTCGGATTTCAACACGGCAATCACGTCACCAAAGGGTTCAGAGCCCAAATCAACCCGCGTGTCGCGGTTGGCGCCGGCATGGACGTCTTCGGTGCCCAGCAGTTTGCCTTGGACGCCGAGGCGGAAGTCATAGATTTCAACGGTGCCGGGAACTTCGGAAACGACAATCCCCAGATCCAGGGTTGATCCGCTGTCCTGATTTGCATCCAGCGTGAAATAGCTGTTGGCAAGAGCAGAGGATGCACCAGCGATGGTTGCGGTCAGGGCGATGGCGATAGCAAATTTAGTCATTGGGTGTCCTTTCAGATCAGAGACATTGTTTTGGATGCGGCGTCGTGTGTTGTGTGTGTCGTGGTGTGCCGCGTTTCGATGATTAAGATTTGGGGGGAAAGCGCAGGCAAAGAAAGACGTCGGGCGTCACACTCAAGTGATGCCAAAGTGACCGGTAACAAACCTTGAAATTGAGGGGGCTATGACGGGCTCTGGGTTGTGTGCGCCGATGCGTGGTAAAGTCGGGATTTACGTGCATATGTGCTGATTTGCACCCTCGTAAGCGTGCATAATCTTCACAAAATAAAAACGCACATCAAAATGTGAGCCCCCAACTGTGTCAGAGGGCTCTCACTTGCGTGAAGGTATGTGCCTGAAATGAGAGGTATTTTACGATCAGGTGATCGCTTCGAGCCGCTCTTTGGACATGTCGCCGGGGACAATTGTAAAGGGAATCGGCAACGATCCCGCGCTGCGGGTCAATGCAGTGACCAAGGGGCCGGGGCCCTTTTTGTCGGTGGCCGCGCCCAGAACCAGAACGCCGATTTCTGGGTCATCCTTGATTTGGGACAGAATTTCCTGAACGGCTTCGCCTTCTCGGATCACCAATTCAGGATCAACACCCTGACGGTCGCGCATCCATTTGGCGAAAACCTCGAAATGGACCACAATCCGTTCGCGCGCTTCTTCGCGCATAATTTCGCCCACGCCGATCCAGTGATTGAATTCTTCTGGTGCGATGATCGACAGCACCTCAACCCCACCGCCAGTATGGGCAGCCCGCATAGCGGCAAACCGCATTGCATTCAGGCATTCACGGCTATCATCAAGAATAACAAGGAATTTACGCATCAAAGTCCCTCCAACGTCGGCATACTGTGCCGTAGCAACAAGTCAGTGGCAATGGCGTTTTCGATTTATGGGCGAGGCTTGCACAAAAAAGGGGACATACGAAAAAGGGCCGCCCTTTCGGACGACCCCCACACGACACCCTTTCGGCACGTGTATTCGTTGGTTGACGGCGCTTAGTTTGCGCGGACGTCGACCTGTTGAGTTGCCAGAACTTGGCCGCCGGATTTCAGCACGGCCAGAACGTCGCCGAAGGGCTCAGAGTTCAGGTTGATGCGTGTGTCGCGGTTTGCGCCGGCGTGGACGCTCTCTACGGCCAGCAATTTGCCCTGCTCGCCCAAGCGGTAATCGTAAACTTCGATCACGCCGTCAGCGGCGGAATTTACAACGCCCAGTTCCAAAATCGAACCAGAGTTTTGAGCGGCGTCAAAAGAGAAGTTGCTGTCAGCGGAAGCAGCAGAAGCGGCAGCTACAGAAGCAGTCAGGGCGGCGATAAGTGCGAATTTAGTCATGATATTTCCTTTGTGTGTCTGTGTGTTAGGCGATTTGCCTGATTGTGTGCGGCGGGAGGAACCGCGTTTCGATGATTAGGATTTGGGGCAGGTTTGGCGGGATTAAAAGGGGGGGGATGATCACAGAAATGGGATGGATTTTTCTTTGAAACAAAGCTTGAAATCCGCGCAAACCGACCCGGGGTCTGGGTTCTGTGGGGGCGTGCACGGAATTGGTGCGCAGATGCGCGAATGGGCGTCTGAACCGATCAGTTTAGTTGTAACATTTGGATGAAATTTTTTTGCTAGAAAAATTGTGATCAGGGTTTTGGCGGCTTTTGTTGCTGGTTTTCACGGGCAGGTGAGGGAAAATCCCCCCGAAAAACAAAAAAGCCCAGCCTATACCGATAGGCCGGGCTTTGACATCCAGATGAGGGATGCGGATTTAAGCAGAAAGCGCCCAATCCCAATACATATCCCGCACGCGGCGCGCGATGGGGCCGGTTTGGTATTGAATGTCGTCAAATGCGCTCACTGGTGTCACTTTGGACATGTTCCCCGACAGGAACACTTCGTCGGCGGCGGCGACATCCTCAAAGGACAGAACGGTTTCATGCACTTTGATGCCATCTGCCTTCATGTTGGTGATGTGGCGCGCGCGGGTGATCCCGGCCAGAAATGTGCCATTGGGCACGGGGGTGAACACTTCTCCATCGCGGACAATGAACACATTGGATGTGGCGGTTTCGGCAACATTGCCCAGAGCATCCGCCGCCAAAGCATTCCCAAAGCCGCGTGATTGTGCCTCGGCCAACATGCGGGCGTTGTTAGGATAGAGACAGCCCGCCTTGGCATTGACCACGGCATTTTCTAAAACCGGGCGGCGAAATTGGGTGCGGGTCAATGTGGTGCTGGCCTGTGCATCGGCCATGGGGATTTCTTCTAGGCAGATGGCGAACCCGGCGGGTTCTTGGGCTGGGACAATCGCAGAAAAGCCTGATCCGATGCCCCAATACATGGGGCGGATGTAAACGGCGCTGTCTTTGGAATAGGATTTCAGGCCTTCTTGCACAATGTCGACCATGTCTGATGTGGCCACTGATGGTGACAGCATCAATGCCTCGGCTGATCTGTTGGTTCGTGCGCAATGGGCGTGTAAATCCGGGGTTACACCTTCGAAAAATCGCGCGCCGTCAAAAACCGTACTGCCCAGCCATGACCCGTGATCTGCGGCCTTCATGATTGGCACATCCCCATCGTGCCATGCGCCATCAACAAAGGTGCGGATATTTGTGCCGGTTGCCATGATTGTCCTCCTGAATTCTGGCTGACGCTAGGCCAGCCCCAAAGGAAGGTCCAGATAAGAAAACGCGCCCGGGCAGGGGATAGCCGGGCGCGTTTGGTTTCATCGGCGGGACAACCGATGAGCCATCCGTGACATCGCAAAGACGGCGCAGTGACCGGAAACAGGACAGGCCCGGTCAACATGGGGAATAAGGTTGTTTTACTGGGATTCGGACACCGTTTTATGACGGCTTTGTGCAATCAAGGCATCAACGTCCAAACGCGCAGTATGCATTTTGAGCGCGCCATGCCGATCCCGGGGCCAGTCAGCTTTGGGACGATCGGTATAAAGCTCTACCCCGTTATTATCCGGATCGCGTAGATACACGGCCTGGCTGACGCCATGATCCGCGGCCCCATCCAGCGCCACACCGGATGACAGCACATGGTCAACCGCCCGGCCAAGTGCGGCGCGGTTGGGATATAAAAATGCCACATGATATAGCCCGGTGTGACCGGCTGGGGGCGGGGTGGCGCCGCGGCTTTCCCATGTGTTCAAGCCAATGTGATGATGATACCCATCCGCACCCAGAAACGCCGCCTGCGATCCGATCCGTTGCTGCAACCGGAACCCAAGCACATCTGAATAAAACGCGATGGACCGGTCCAAATCCGCCACTTTTAGGTGGATATGGCCGATTTTGGTCCCAACTGGCGCGGTGAATGTCATGCGGTTTCCTTTCTGTTGGACCATAGATGGGGCCGCAACACCCGCGCACCAGATGCGAAAATGAACGGTTGATGTGCGCATTTGCACGGATGTTTTGCCATTGCCTGCGCGGTTTTGTGCGCTATCTGTGTTGCCAGTATTTAATCAAAGGATGCCGGCATGACCGAATATACCCCCCCCAAAGTGTGGAAATGGGAACAAGAGAGCGGCGGCAAATTCGCCAGCATCAACCGCCCTATCGCGGGTGCAACCCATGACAAAGAACTGCCCGTGGGGGATCATCCCTATCAGCTTTATTCACTGGCCACGCCCAACGGTATCAAAACCACCATCATGTTCGAAGAGCTGCTGGCCGCGGGTCATGCTGCGGAATATGACGCATGGCTGATCAACATCCAAGAGGGCGACCAGTTTGGATCTGGCTTTGTTGAAGTAAACCCCAATTCGAAAATTCCAGCCCTGCATGATCACACCGGTGATGCCCCTGTGCGCGTGTTCGAAAGCGCGTCGATCCTGTTGCATCTGGCCGATCAGTTTGGCGCGTTCATTCCTGCCGATGGCCCGGCGCGAACCGAAGTCATGAACTGGCTGTTCTGGCAAATGGGCAGCGCGCCCTATCTGGGCGGTGGGTTCGGGCATTTCTATGCCTATGCACCTGAAAAGTTTGAATATCCTATTGATCGATTTGCAATGGAAACCAAACGTCAGCTGGACGTTCTGGACCGTCAACTGGCCAACAACACCTATATCGCCGGTGACGATTATAGCATCGCGGATATGGCGATCTGGTCTTGGTATGGTGGTCTGGTATTGGGGCGTCTTTATGATGCGGCCGAATTCCTGGACGTTACCAGCTATAAAAACGTGATGCGTTGGGCCGAGGCGATTGATGCACGTCCAGCCGTAAAACGCGGTCGGATGGTCAATAAATCCTGGGGCGAAGCGGCTGAACAGCTGCGTGAACGCCACAACGCGGCGGATTTTGACACCCAGACATGGGACAAAATTGGCGACGATCAATAACCCAAAAAAGGCCCGCCAATTGGCGGGCCTTTTGATGGGATGCCTGAGCCGGCAATCAAGTCAGTTTACTGAACAAACCCAATGATCTCTTTGGTTTGCTTCAAAATCGGGTCTGCGATGGCGCGGGCTTTTTCTGCGCCGCGGGCCAGAATCCGGTCAATTTCTGCTTTGTCATCCATATAGCGCGCCATTTCCGACGAAATCGGGGCCAGTTTTTCAACCGCCAAATCGGCCAGTGCCGGTTTGAAACGGCCCCAGCCTGCACCGGCATATTCTGCGATCACCTGTTCGGATGTTTGACCTGACAGACCTGCATAAATATCGACCAGATTTTTCGCCTCAGGTCGCGTGCTCAGCCCATCCAGTGTTTCTGGCAAAGGTTCTGGATCGGTTTTGGCTTTCTTGAACTTTTTAGCGATCAGATCGGCCGTGTCGGTCATATTGATGCGTTCCATATCGGATTCACCCGATTTGGACATTTTTTTGGTGCCATCACGCAGGTTCATCACCCGTGTGGCCGGGCCCTCGATCACAGGGTTGGTTTCAGGAAAGAAATCCACCTTAAAGTCGTGATTGAATTTGTTGGCGATGTCGCGGGTCAGTTCAACATGCTGTTTCTGATCCTCGCCCACAGGCACATGCGTTGCGTGATACAGCAAAATATCTGCCGCCATCAGCGCCGGATAGGCATAAAGCCCAAGGCTGACCTTTTCCGCGCCGGACCCGGCTTTGTCTTTGAACTGGGTCATGCGGTTCATCCAACCGACACGCGCCACACAGCTAAACAACCAGCCTAGTTCCGCATGGGCGGGCACCTGGGATTGGTTGAACAATGTGGATTTTTCCGGATCGATCCCTGACGCCAGAAAACCGGCCGCCACTTCGCGGGTGGCGTCGCGCAATTCGGCGGGGTCTTGCCAGACGGTGATCGCGTGCAGATCGACGACGCAATACATCGTTTCAAAATCTGTGCCCTGCATGTCAACGAAACGTTTGATAGCGCCAAGGTAATTGCCCAAGGTCAAACCGCCAGAGGGTTTGATGCCGGAGAAAACGCGAGGTGTGAACTGGGTCATGTGTGCGATCCAACTGGAAATAATGTGCGACCTCGCTTACCCATGGCATCAAGCTTGGTCAAGGAGAGTACAGTGAGTGATGCGCAGATGCGGCCCGAAAGCCCAGTAAATCCGATCCCACGTGTCGTTTTGGCGTTGTTTGGCTGCATTGTGGTCGTGGAAATGGTCCTGACGATGGCCAACCAAGGTCTGGTCGGTGGTGCACAGGGCGTGGGCTGGCGGATTTATGCGACGCAGGAATTTGCCATATCCCCGGCTTTGGTCGATCGCATGTTTGAACATGGCGATTATTCATGGGGAACAGTGCGCCGGTTCGTGGGCTACACCTTTGTGCATATCAACTTTACCCATGCCTTGTTTGCCGGGGCGCTGTTGCTGGCGCTGGGCAAATTCATCAGTGATTTTTTGCATCCCGCATCAGTGTTTGCGATCTATGTCGCCAGCGCCGTGGCCGGGGCATTGGCTTTTGCGTTTGCGCTGGATGGGCGGATGCCGTTGGTCGGGGCCTATCCGCCGGTTTATGGGTTCATCGGGGCCTATACCTATCTGACGTGGTTGAACCTGAAATTCATGGGGGCAAATCAGCTGAATGCATTCCGCCTGATCGCGGTTTTGTTGGCGTTGCAATTGGTCTTTGCCTTGCTGTTTGGCGGCAACAAAGACTGGATCGCGGATGTGGCAGGGTTTGTGGTCGGCTTTGGCATGACAACATTGCTGGTGCCGGGCGGTTGGGCTGCGTTTTTGGCGCGGTTGCGCAACCGGTAAACTATCGCCGCAGGGCGGATTTAAACTCGGCCAATCGGAATGCACCCAGCAGTTGCCCCAGTCCAAAATAGCTGGCGATGCCGGATGCAACCAAGATCAGCAATGCCAGATACCGCAACGGGCCAGCCGCAAAGAACGGCCCCAACAATACGGCCATCCACCATAGGAAAATGCCCATCAGAACGGATGCGAGGATGATCCGCCAGATGCGTTTCAGAAACCGTGCATCCCAAGTGGCCGCCGCGCCCATGGACCGCGATCCGCGCCATAACAGCCAGACCGTTGCCCAGCCCGCCAACGTGGTGCCAAAGGCGGCGGCAGTAAACCCGATCAACGGCGATAACCCGATCGCCAAACCGGCATTTACCACCATAGAAACAAGCGCATAGTAGAATGGGCGCTTTGTGTCTTCGCGCGCAAAATACAGCGGCTGCAATGCCTTTTGCAGCACAAAGGCAGGTAGGCCCATACCGTAAATCGCCACCGCGATGGCGGTCGATGCCGTGTCATCGCTGCTAAACGCGCCGCGTTCATATAGGACACTGACCAGCGGCACTGGGATCGCGATCAGCGCAATGGCGGCGGGGATTGTCAGCGCGAGGCTCAGCTCCGAGGCGCGATTGAACGCGTCCCGCCCACCGGCTTCGTCACCTGCCTGCAACCGACGCGCCAGATCGGGCAGCAAAACCACGCCAATGGCGATGCCAACCACGCCCAAAGGCAGTTGATACAGACGATCCGCATAGTTCAGCCACGCAATCGCCCCATCAAAGAAACTGGCGACCTGACGTCCGACCAACAGATTGACCTGAACCACCCCACCGGCCAGCGCTGCCGGCGCGGCGATAATCGCCAAGCGTTTCAATTCTGGGGTCATGCGTGGGCGACGCGGGATCAGGGTGAACCCGGCCCGTTTGGCGGCAACCCAGACCAGCGACATCTGTGCAATCCCGGCAAAGGGCACGGTCCAGACCAACGCCGTGCCGATGTCCCAACCCAAAATCACAGCGACGCTCATTGAGGTGATGAACATCACATTCAACAATACCGGCGCGGCGGCGGCGGCCACAAACCGGCCCGTGGCGTTCAGCACGCCAGATAGCAACGCGCCCAGCGAAATAAACAGGATATAGGGAAACGCAATGCGCCCGAATAACACCGCTAAATCAAAGCGTTCATCGCCCAAAAAACCGCTGGCCATGGCCATGACCAACCATGGCATGGCGACCATTGAAAGGCCGGTGAAAACAATCAGGATCGTCGCCAATCCTGTGAACGCATCCCGCGCAAATCCCTGAGGGTCATCGCCGGATTCCAGTTTCTTGGAAAACATCGGCACAAAGGCCATGTTAAACGCGCCTTCGGCAAAGAAACGGCGAAACATATTGGGCAGGCTAAAGGCCACGAGGAATGCCTCAGCCACAGCGCCGGTGCCCAGATAGGATGCGATCAGGATGTCGCGCACAAATCCAAGCACACGACTAAGCAGGGTCCAGACGCCAACGGTCAGGAACCCTGAAATCAGCCGGATTGGCTTCATTCTTTTGCCCTCTCAGCGCCTTGGGAAATGGCTTCGCGCAGTTTCTTTTCCAGCGCGCGTTGTTTGCCCTCGGCGTAGAATTTCAGACCAACCATGTCTTTGACATAAAACGTATCTACGACCTGCTCTCCGAATGTGGCGATCACTGCGGATGCAATATAAACGTTTGAATTCGCAAGTGTTCGGGTCAAATCGTGCAAAAGTCCGGGACGATCCCGTGTGTCCACTTCGATGATTGTGTAAATTTCGGATCCGTCATTATCAAAGGTGATTGAGGTCGGCACCCGAAAGGCGCGTTCACGTTTTTTGATCTTGTCTTTGGACTTGAACGCATCGCGCGTGACCACTTCGCCTTTTAGGGTTTTGTGGATCATGTTGCTGAGCCGTTGCAGGCGCGATTTTTCAAATGGCGCACCGTCGCTGTCCTGAATCCAGAACGCAGCCGTGGCATAGCCGTCTTTGGATGTGAATGTGCGGGCATCCACGATATTGGCCCCCACCAGCGCCAGCGCGCCGCACATCCGGCTAAAGATACCGGGGTGATCGGCCATGGCAAAACAGGCACGTGTGGCGTCGCGGTCTTCGTCTGGGGTCAGGTTGATGCGGATTTCGTCATCACCGATTTCCCACAGCAAATGCGCAAAATCGATATGCGCAGTCACATGCAGGCCTTGCCAGTAATGCACATAATGGCGGCCAATCTCTTTGCGAATGGCCTTTTCGCTCCAATCTGACAGGGATGCGCGCAGAATTTTGCGGGCCTCAGCGCCGCGTTCAACGCGGTTGATCGCCTCCATCCCATCCTCTAGCGCGCGGCGGGTTTGGCGATAAAGCGACCGGATCAGGGTTGCCTTCCAATTGTTCCAAACACCGGGCCCCACGCCGCGGATATCACAGACCGTCAGCACGCAAAGCAGATCCAGCCGTTCGCGTGTGCCCACGGCCTTGGCGAAATCACGCACGGTGCGCGGGTCAGATATGTCGCGCTTTTGCGCCATGTCGGACATCAGCAAATGATACCGCACCAGCCATTCGACATTGTCAGCCTCGGCCTTTTTCAGACCCATGCGCGGCGCGATGGTCCGGGCCATGCGCGCACCGACAATTTCATGAGCTTCTTCGCGGCCTTTGCCGATGTCATGCAACATCAGCGCCAGATACAGCACTTTGCGGTTCACACCTTCGTTCAGAATTGAACTGGCGATGGGCAGCTCTTCTTGTAGCTCTTCGCGTTCGATCTGGGCCAGATTGGACACACATTGGATCGTGTGTTCGTCAACGGTATAGTGGTGATACATGTTGAATTGCATCATCGCGACGATGTTTTCAAACTCGGGAATAAACGCGCCCAGCAGGCCCAGTTCGTTCATCCGACGCAACGCCCGTTCCGGGTTGCCATGTTTCAACAACGTATCAAAGAATATCCGGTTTGCCTCTGGGCGCGATCGCAATTCATTGTCGATTTTGTCCAGATTTGACGCCACCAAACGCATCGCATCGGGGTGGATCAAGGTGCCCGTGCGCAGCGCCTCTTCGAAGAAGCGCAACAGGTTGATGCTATCGGCCAGAAACGTGTCAGTATCGGCAATGGTCAGCCGGTTATGTTCAATTTTATAGGGCGCTTTTGCGGATTTGCGACGTTTGAACAGGCGCAGCAACATCGGCGCCTGTTTCATATGGGTCGCCTCAAGTGAGGTCAGGAAAATCCGGGTCAAATCGCCCACGCCGGTGGCATAACGGAAATAATCCTGCATGAAATATTCGACGGCGCGACGGCCACGTTTATCCGTATATCCCAGCTGTTCAGCCACCGTGACCTGCATGTCAAAAGTCAACTGATCCTGCGCGCGATTGGCGATCAGGTGCAGATGACACCGCACCGCCCATAGATAATCCTCGGCTTGAACAAACGACGCATATTCCTCGGGCGTAAATACCCCCAGATCGACCAGCTCTTCGGCTTTCTGAACTCCATTGGCGTATTTCGCGATCCAGAAAAGCGATTGCAGGTCGCGTAAACCGCCTTTGCCTTCTTTGACGTTTGGCTCCACCACATATCGTTGCCCGCCTTGTTTTTTGTGACGCGTCTCACGTTCTTCGAGCTTGGCTTCGATAAAATCGACGGCGGTGGATTTAAACAGACCTGACCATAATTGGTCCTGTAGTTCCGCAGACAGGGCTTCGTCACCGATCAGATGGCGGTATTCCACCAGCGACGTGCGGATTGTGTAATCTTCGGTTGCCAGTCGGATGCAGTCGCGGATCGTGCGGCTGGCATGGCCAACCTTCAGCTTTAGATCCCACAGGATATACAGCATGGATTCGATCAGGCTCTCGGCCCATGGGGTGATCTTATATGGGGTTAAAAACAGCAGATCGACATCGGAATGCGGCGCCATTTCACCGCGCCCGTAACCGCCCACCGCGATGATCGACAGGCGTTCACCTTCGGTTGGGTTATGCAACGGATGGATGTGGGTTTTGCACACATTCATAACCGTGCTGACCAGACAATCGGTCAGCCAAGTATACGCCTTGGTGGTTGGGCGCGCGGCCAGCGGATTGGCCAGAAACGCCGCGCGGATGGCCGCGGTGCCGGATTCACGCGCCTGTGACAGAACGCGCACGGTTTCTGCACGCACTGTTTTCGGATCGGCGCCTTTTAGCACCGAACCCAATTCCGCATCTATTATTGCGGCGTTAAAAATGTCCTGCGCCGGGCAGATAAAATCGCCCGGCGTGGGGGTGTTGTCATGTGCTTGTTGCGGTTCAGAAACCTGTACCGCCGAAGCTTCTTGGGGCTGGGTCAACGATGACGACCTGATTGTTTTGGATCTGGGCAACTGCCAGACCACGTTGGTTGGTGCCGTCAGGCAGGAAACGGAAAATCCCAGACGTGCCTTGGAAACCAGCGCCTTGGGTGATGGAAGAAGTGGTCAATGCATTGCGGCGACCTGTCGATGCCAGCGCCCCAATTGCAGCGATTCCGTCATAAGCGAGGCTGGCGAGTGGATGGGGGGGGTCGCCGTAGGTGCCTGCGTAACGGTTTTCAAAGGCCTGCGCCAAAGCGACGTCAGGTTTGGCGAAATAGCCGCCTTGTAGGCCGGGCAGGGCCGCCGCCTGAGGCAATGCATCCCACAATGTCAGGCCCACATATCGTGTGGTCGCCGGGGACAATCCCGCCTCGGGCAGGGCTGTGGCAACAATCGACAAATCCGCGCCGATCCCACCGGTCAGAAACACAGCATCAGCCCCGGATTGACGGGCCGCCGACGCGATGGCTGGGGCGGATTCGAGAATGGATTGCTGTGTCATATCATAGGCTTGGATGCCGGACAGGGTGCCGCCATTGTTGCGAACGGCCTGTTCGATCGCGGCCTTGCCAAACGCGCCTTGGGTGTCGTTGCCATGCACAACCAGCCAATTGTCCAGCCCTTGGGTGCGACCATAGCTGACCAGCCGGTTGGCCGTGTTGGCAAAGGTATTGCCCAGAATGAACACATTCCCACCCGCGATGGATGGGTTGTTGGAAAATGCGATGACGTTGGTTCCCGTGCCAGCAACGGCCACACCCACAGCGTTGGCCGAATCTGCGTAAAGCGGGCCCAGAATGATGGCCGCGCCGTCATTCACCGCTGAGATCGCCTGATTAGAGGCAATCGTCGCATCGCCAGACGTATTATAAACACGCAGGTCAATATCAACATCCTGCAAGTCTGCAATCGCCATCCGGGCTGCGTTTTCCAGATTGACCGCCATCAGGTTATCAACCGGATTGCTGGACGCACCGGGCACCAGCAACGCCACCATCACAGGTGCGTCTGGGTCGATCTGATTGCCAGCATTGCCACCGGGCGCAACGACAACGGCGTCACAGGCAGCAAGCCAGACCACAGAAAGAAGGGAGAAAATTCGGATAGCGGTCTTGCGGACACGGGGGAGACAGGCAAACATGGGCAGCACTCTTCTTTGAAGATCAAGGTGGCTCTTGGAACAATGTGCATCATAAGGCCACAGACCGGAGGGTCCAGTAATGAATTACGAAATAAAGGCGCTGTTGCCGGGGCTGTATCTGGTGGCGACGCCAATCGGCAATGCGCGCGACATCACATTGCGGGCGCTGGATGTGCTAGCCTCGGCCGATGTGTTGGCCGCAGAAGACACGCGAACGGCGCGTAAGTTACTGGAAATCCACGGAGTTCCGCTGAATGGACGACGTGTGATCGCCTATCATGACCACAGCAATGCGGGGGCGCGTGACCGTCTGGTTCAGGCGGTGATGGCCGGGCAATCGCTTGCTTATGTATCCGAAGCAGGCACGCCATTGGTGGCCGATCCTGGGTTTGCGCTTGGGCGGGATTTGGCCAAAGCGGGTGGAAAAATCTATGCGGTGCCCGGTGCATCGGCGGTTTTGTCCGCGTTGAATGTCGGTGGATTGCCGACAGATCGGTTTTTGTTTGTTGGGTTTACCCCCAATGCAAAAACCGCGCGCCGCACCCAATTGGCCGAATTGAAACAGACCGATGCTACGGTGGTTTTGTACGAAAGCCCGAAACGGATTCAGGATTTGGTAACCGATTTATGTGACATTTTCGGAGAAGATCGACAGGCGGCGATTTGCCGGGAATTGACCAAAAAATTTGAGGAAACCCTGCGTGGAACACTGGGTGAATTGCGCGATATTCTGTCCGACCGCAGCCTAAAAGGCGAAATTGTCCTGCTGATTGACCGTGACCACGGCGGTGGCGATCAAAGTGCGGATTTGGAACAGGCGCTGCGCGAAGCGATGGCCGTGATGCGTGTCAAAGACGCCAGCGCGGCGGTGGCCGGGGCTTTAGGCCTGCCGCAACGGGACGTGTATCAGGCGGCATTGGCCCTGAAAAAGAAGGATGGATAATGACCGGATCGGTATCCTATCACGCAGGGCTGTCAGCCGAACACTGCGTTGAACGGGCATACCAACAGCGCGGTCATCCGGTTCTGGAACGCAGATGGCGTGGGCAAGCGGGTGAAATCGACCTGATTGTTCAGGACGGCGCCGGTGTGATCTTTGTTGAGGTTAAGAAAAGCCGATCCCATTCTGCGGCCTCGGGGCGCGTATCTGCCAATCAGATGCAGCGCATTATGGCGTCGGCCACCGATTACGTCGGCCATCTGCCCAATGGGCAACTGACGGATATGCGCTTTGACGTGGCTACGGTGGATGGACAGGGTGCGGTTCAAATAATCGAAAATGCTTTCGCTCATTTCTAAGTGATCCCATTGCAGAACCGGGGCGGCTGCGCCATCTATTGGGTTCAAGTTGAAGCCGGAGCCCATTCATGTCCCTAAAAGTTGCCATTCAGATGGATCCCATCGATCCCATCGATATTAACGCCGACAGCACCTTTCGCATCGCCGAAGAAGCGCAGGCGCGCGGGCATGAACTGTTTTATTACACGCCCGACAAATTGGCGCTGGACGAGGGGCGCGTCGTTGCACGGGGCTGGCCGCTAAAGGTGCGTCGCCAAGTTGGTGATCATTTTGAACTAGGCGCAGAACAGGTTGTCGATCTGGCGGAATACGATGTGGTTTGGCTGCGTCAGGACCCGCCTTTTGACATGGGCTATATCACCACGACGCATCTGTTGCAGATGATTCACCCCAAAACCATGGTGGTGAATGACCCATTTTGGGTACGCAATTACCCTGAAAAACTGTTGGTTGTGGAACAATTCCCGGATCTGACCCCGCCGACCACCATCGCCCGCGATCTGGACACGCTCAAAGCGTTCCGTGACCGCCACGGCGACATGATTCTAAAGCCGCTTTATGGCAATGGCGGCGCGGGCGTGTTCAAATTGAAGGCGGGGGATAGCAACATCAATTCGCTGCATGAAATGTTCACCGGGATCAATTCTGAACCCCTGATCGCGCAGAAATTCCTGCCGGATGTGTCCAAGGGCGACAAACGCGTGATCCTCGTGGATGGGGAACCCGTTGGTGCGATCAACCGTGTGCCCGCCGCGGGTGAAACCCGGTCCAACATGCATGTCGGCGGCCGCCCCGAAAAGGTCGACCTGACCGAACGTGATCTGGAAATCTGCGCCCGAATTGGGCCGCTGCTAAAGGAAAAAGGTCAGATTTTTGTGGGCATCGACGTGATCGGTGATTGGCTAACCGAAATCAACGTGACATCGCCCACCGGCATTCAGGAATTGGAACGCTTTGATGGGGTGAATATCGCGGAAAAAATCTGGCAAGCGATAGAAAACCGCCGCGCAGGATGAGCCTGCGCCTGTGCATTCTGAACGTCGGACTGCGTTATGTGGTCCGGCGTCGGTTGTTGCGCACAAAAACGCCAGAAGCTGCGGAACGTGATTTTGCACGCGTCGCCCCGTGGGTGTTTCGCCGCCCCCCTTTTTTGCGTCATCTGAAACGGATCGGACCAGTCACGTCGCATTGGGTGTCTATCGGCGCCTATCCGTCACGCAAAATAATCCTTTATTTTCATGGCGGTGCTTATATTGCCGGTTCTGGTGAAACCCATCTAAGCCTGCTGGGGCGTTTGGCGAAATTGTCCGGCATTGAAATCTGTGCCCCTGATTATCGTCTGTTGCAGGATGCCCCATTTCCTGCCGCTTTTGACGATGCGTTGGCCATTTGGGACGATCTGATCGCCAAAGGATACCCCCCATCGGGCATCGTTCTGGGCGGAGATTCCGCCGGGGGTGGGCTGGCTTTGGCGTTGCTGTCAAAGCTGTGCCAACGCGGACAACGCCCCGCCGCTGCCTTTGCGATTGGGCCATGGACCGACATGACATTATCGGGGGATAGCGTGGCGGAAAACGCGCGCAATGATGTGTTGCTGCCCGTGGCACGCATGCAGGACGTGGTGGAACAATACCTACAAAGCGCAGACCCAAAGGACCCGCGATGTTCGCCCCTTTTTGCGGAATTTGACGCGCCGCCCCGGGTCCTGATTCATGTCGGAAAACAAGAGGTTCTGTTGTCAGACAGCCTGAGAATCGCGGAAAAAATTGAAAAATCCGGCGGGCGGATCAACCACAGAGTTTTCGACAAACGCCCCCATGTCTGGCACATCTTTGATGGTTGGATTCCTGAATCGCGTCCCGCCATAAAAGACATCGCCGCGTTTGTTCAGATGTCTTTGGACGTCGACAAACGATAAGAGATCGCCTCGGCGATATGGGGTTTGCGAACGTCTGCTGACCCGGCCAAATCGGCGATTGTGCGGGCGACGCGCAAAACCCTGTGATACCCCCGCGCGGATAATCCAAACCGCTCTGCCACCATGATCAGCAAGGCACGCCCTTCGGTATCAGGGGTTGCGATTTGTTCTAGGATGCTGCCTTCGGCGTCTGAATTCAGCGCGATATTGTCGGCGTTTTGGTATCGGCTGGCCTGCAATTCGCGCGCGGCCGCAACGCGTTGGGCAACCTGCGCCGAACTTTCCCCAGATGGGGGCAGGTCAAGATCCGTGAACGCAACAGGTGGAATTTCAACGCGCAAATCAAAGCGGTCCATCAAGGGGCCGGATATGCGGTTTAGGTATTCTTCTCCACATAAGGGAACGCGGGCGCAGGCGCGGGCGGGATCGGATAAATATCCGCATTTACAGGGGTTTGCCGCCGCGATCAGCATGAATTTGCACGGGTATTTGATATGGGCATTGGCGCGGGCGATCACAACTTCGCCGGTTTCGATCGGTTGGCGCAGGGTTTCCAAAACGGGCCGCGGGTATTCTGGAAATTCATCCATGAACAGCACGCCGTTGTGCGCTAGGCTGATTTCTCCTGGTTTTGCGCCCCGTCCCCCCCCGACAATTGCGGCGATAGATGCGGTGTGGTGAGGTTCACGAAAAGGGCGTGTTCGGTTGATGCCGCCGTCCTCCAACAGCCCAGATAATGAATGGATCATTGAGGTTTCCAGCGCCTCAATTGGGGTCAGTGGGGGTAAAATACCCGGAATACGCGCTGCCAACATGGATTTCCCCGATCCAGGGGTGCCGACCATAAACATGTGATGGCGGCCTGCTGCGGCAATTTCCAAGGCCCGTTTGGCCCGTTCCTGGCCTTTTACATCGCGCAGATCCCGGACGTGATCGGTGTTTTCCACTTCGCCGGGGATGGCGACGGGCAGGGGGGCGTTGCCGGTATAATGACGCACCGTATCGGACAGCGATTTTGCGCCATGCACGGTGCAGGCCCCGACCCAAGCGGCCTCGGCGCCGCAAGATTGCGGGCATAGCAATATCCGTTCATCTTCGGCGGCCTTCATGGCGGCGGGCAGGGCCCCGACAACCGGCACCAGACCCCCATCCAATGCCAGTTCCCCCAGCGCGACGGTTTGCGCGACTTTGTCCTCTGGCAAAATGTCCATCGCAGCCAAGAGCGACAAGGCTATCGGCAAGTCAAAATGACTGCCCTCTTTGGGCAGGTCGGCGGGGGACAGATTGATGGTGATCCGTTTGGATGGCAGGGCGATCGCCATAGATGACAGGGCGGCGCGCACGCGTTCGCGGGCTTCTGAAACGGCTTTGTCTGGCAGGCCAACGATGGAAAAAGCAGGCAATCCCGGCGTCACGGCGCATTGCACTTCTACGGCGCGTGCCTCAACCCCTTCAAAGGCTACCGTATGTGCCACAGCAACCATGTTACCCTCCATCAACCTTGGTCAAGGAATGGGGCAACATGGTTTAGAACTGGTTAACGTGTCTTAAGAAACCGGCCAATCGGCCTTGGTCAATGGCAGGTCATATGGCACGGGGTCATAGGTCACTTTGGCCCCTTCGGCGCGCCATTCCACGAAATGCGGATCCCGCAAATGGGTCATGACATAGTCCCGCGCCGCATCACTGAGAGGCAGTCCGTATCCGGCCAAACGCGCCGCCACAGGCGCAAAGAACACATCCGCAAGCGAGTAGTCCCCAAACAGCCAAGGGCCGGCAGGTTTCATGGCGCGGGCACGGGCCCACATGTCTTCGATACGGGCGACATCGGCCAAAACAGCGTCTGAGGGGGTGAAATCAGCCCAGGAATGGGCCAAATTCATCGGACAATCCCCGCGCAAAGCGGCGTAACCCGAATGCATTTCGCTGACCATCCAGCGTGCAAATGCCCGATGCGCTGGGTCCGCAGGCCACATGGCAATATCTGGGTGACGTTCCGCCAGCGTTTCAGCCATGGCCAATGTATCCCCCACCACGACATTGTCCGGGGTTTTCATCACGGGCACCAATTTGGCCGGGGCCAGCGGTTTTAGATCCTTGGCCATCGTGCCGGAATAAAGCCCGGCCATATGTGTGTTTACGGGAAGTCCGAATTTAACGAACATTAACCAGCCTCTGAGAGACCAGCTGGAGAAGGTGCGATCACCAATATATAAATCATATGTCATAGGGGGATGGTATCCTTGTAAAAATGCGTTTGACCAGTTCGGATTCGTGAACAGGTCCATCAAGGTCTGTGATTAATGCGGCCCATGCGCCAGTTTTGTCCGTCAAATTCCATGTCGGTAACGGATAAATTATCAATGACATGCCCCATCGCCTGATAGGCTGTGCTGCCGGATGCGCGTTGAATCTGGGTCATAATCACTCCGATATGGGCCACCGCAATGAACACATTATTTGGATGCAGGGCGTTCATTTTATCGACAAACTGCCCGACACGGTTGGCCACTGCGTTCCAGCTTTCGCCATCCGGGGCCGCTAAATCGCCCGGTTGCTCCCAGAACTGACGTGACAGGTCGGGATCACGTTCGGCGACTTCGGAAAAATGCAGCCCATCCCAAGCGCCAAAGTTAAATTCACGTATGTCCGCAAATACCCCAAGGTTCTGACGGGTCCCCTGAATGGCCTTGGCGGTGTCGGATGCGCGGATCAAATCCGATGACAGAACATAGGCGGCTTGAGGCAAATAGGACCCTAACCGGGATATCTGATCTGTATTCGACAAATCCGCCGGGACATCGCGCCAGCCAACAAAGTTTTTTTCATGGGTTGGACCGTGACGCACCCAATGCCATTGGGTCATTATAACGTTCCCTTTAGGGCGGTTGGCAGGCCCACTGTGACCTGAACCACCAGTTCGGCCCGCGCGGCAATGGCGGTGTTCAGCTGCCCATGAACACGCTGAAATTTGCGCGACACAGCATCGGCGGGCACCAAACCACCGCTGAGATCATTGGACACAATAACCAGCGGCGCGGCGCAATAGGCTATGGCATCGACAAAGGCATCGATGGCCGCGTCCATATCCCGATCGGCACACATCCAATTGGTCAGCCATAATGTGGCGCAATCCAACAATACAATCCGATCCTCGGGGATGGATTGCAAAACGGGCGCAAGGTTTAGCGGCTCTTCTATGGTTTGCCAGTCAGGGCCGCGTTGCGCCCGATGATCGGCGATTTTTGCCGTCATTTCATCGTCCAACGGCTGAGACGTGGCCAGATAAACCCGCTCAGCTTTGGTTTGCATGATCAGCCGTTCTGCATAGGCGCTTTTGCCGGATGCGACGCCGCCAATAATGAAAGTCAGCATGTGTATTTGCCCCTCTAAGAGTTGAAACCGTGATTACCCCATCAGATATCTAAGGGAAAGCGGCGCACCTGTTTGCTCCTTGCGTGTGATGGGATTAGGGTTTGGGTGAAACGAATTGGGGGCGGTTATGCTGTCAGGCAAACACATTCTATTGGTCATCGGGGGCGGGATCGCGGCCTTTAAATCGTTGGATCTGATCCGGCGATTGCGCGAACGCGGGGCGCAGGTGACGCCGGTATTGACCCAAGCGGGGTCAGAATTCGTCACGCCATTGTCGGTGTCTGCGCTGGCGGGGAACAAAGTGTTTCAGGACCTGTTTGATCTGAACGATGAATCCGAAATGGGCCATATTGAACTGTCCCGCGCGGCGGATTTGATCGTTGTCGCCCCTGCTACGGCGGATTTGATGGCAAAAATGGCGTCCGGTCTGGCCAATGATTTGGCGTCGACATTGTTGTTGGCGACGGACAAACGCGTGTTGGTGGCACCGTCGATGAATGTCCGGATGTGGGATCACCCCGCCACCCAGCGCAACATCAAAACCCTGACCAATGATGGTGTTTTGATGGTTGGCCCCAACAAAGGCGACATGGCCTGTGGCGAATTTGGCCCCGGTCGCATGGCAGAGCCACTTGAAATTGTGGACGCGGTTCAGGCTGCGCTAAACGATGGCCCGCTGAAAGGGAAACATGTGTTGGTCACGTCCGGTCCGACCCATGAACCTATTGATCCTGTGCGCTATATTGCCAATCGGTCATCTGGATCCCAAGGGACCGCGATTGCAAATGCCCTGTCAGCGCTGGGCGCAGATGTGACATTTGTCACCGGGCCTTCGGATGTGCCGCCGCCCGCCGGCGTCAAAGTGATCGCTGTGCAAACCGCTAAACAGATGTTGGAGGCCGTGCAAAACGCATTGCCCGCGGATGCCGGGGTTTTTGCCGCAGCCGTGGCGGATTGGCGGATGGCAAATGCGTCTGATAGCAAAATCAAGAAAGACGGTAACGGATTGCCCGTTTTGGAATTTGCCGAAAACCCCGACATTCTGGCGACGGTCAGCCAAATGACGGATGGTCGCCCTGCATTGGTGGTCGGATTTGCTGCGGAAACGGATGATGTGATGGCACATGCCACGGCCAAACGCGCCCGCAAGGGGTGCGATTGGATATTGGCCAATGATGTCAGCCCAGAAACCGGGATCATGGGCGGGACCGAAAACGACGTGACCCTGATCCATGCGGACGGCGCCGAGGATTGGCCGCGCATGACCAAAGATGACGTGGCCCGCAAACTGGCCGTTCGCATCGCAGAGGCGTTGAAATGACCCCGGTTGTGGCGCTGGAATGGTTGGACGGGGCAGATCAAACGCTGCCTTTGCCGAATTACCAGACATCAGGGGCTGCTGGTGCAGATATCTGCGCCAATTTTGACGACAGGATGCCGGTTACTTTGGCACCGGGCGCACGTCAGTTGATCCCCACCGGCCTGCGTATGGCCATTCCGGATGGGTTCGAAGTTCAGGTCCGGCCCCGATCCGGATTGGCGTTGAAACACGGGATCACATTGCCCAACACGCCTGGTACAATTGACAGCGATTATCGTGGCCCGGTTGGGGTCATTTTGATGAATGCCGGGGATCAGCCGTTTACGGTCGCCCATGGCGACCGGATTGCGCAATTGGTGGTCGCGCCCGTTGTTCAGGCGGGCTTTGCGGAGGTGCAGGGGCTGGATGAAACAGAACGTGGGGCGGGTGGCTTTGGCTCGACCGGAGTTGCGGAGCCGTCCAAGTGATCGTTGTCCTATCCATGGCGGCGGCGATGTGGGGGATCGGCATCGTGATGAAAATCCCGATGCACATTCGCACAACGATGATTGCGGTGTTGTTTGGCGCTGTGATTTTGCTGCACCTGATCCTGCCGGATGGGCATCCGCTGCGTCAGGCAACCGGCGAATCCGCCGCGCTTTGGGTGATGTTGCTGGCATTTGGCACGATCATCTGGGGCTATGCCAAATTGGTGCGCCGCCTAAAGGCGCGCGCGATGCGTACCACCCCCGATATGGGGCCAAAGCCGACATTTTCCGAAACAGAACTGGACCGATATGCCCGCCATATCGTGCTGCGCGAATTGGGCGGTCCGGGGCAAAAGGCGTTGAAAAACGCGCGTGTTTTGGTGGTTGGGGCCGGGGGGCTTGGATCGCCGGCGCTGTTATATCTGGCCGCTGCTGGTGTGGGCACAATTGGGGTGATTGATGACGATGTGGTCGACAATTCAAACCTGCAACGTCAGGTGATCCATACGGATGCACAGATCGCCACCCCCAAGGTGTTCTCTGCCCAAGCCGCGATGCTGGCCCAGAACCCACATATCGATGTGAAACCCTATCACCGACGCTTGAACGACGAGTCGGCTGAGGATCTGTTTGCCGAATATGATCTGATCCTCGAAGGGTCGGATAACTTCGAAACCCGGTATCTGGTCAATCGGGTCGCGGCCAAATTGGGCAAACCGGTGATTGGTGCGGCCCTAACCCAATGGGAAGGCCAGATCAGCACCTATAATCCAGCCAATGGCGGGCCCTGCTATGAATGCATTTTCCCCACAGCCCCTGATCCGTCGCTTGCTCCGAATTGTTCCATCGCGGGGGTGATCGGCCCGTTGCCGGGGGTGGTTGGATCTCTGATGGCGGTTGAGGCCGTCAAACAGATCACCGGCGCTGGGCAGGGTTTGGCGGGGCGTATGCTGATCTATGATGCGCTTTATGCGGAAACACGGATCATGACGCTGAAACCACGGGCCGATTGCCCAATTTGCGGCCACTGATCCGGCCAATCGGTGCGGTGATCACGCGTCATATCGCGATGGTGATCTGTCAGAGGATTTTCTAACCACTTGGTCATGGTGTTCTGGCATAGGGATGCCTAGATTCCGATCAAAGGAGATCACCATGACCAACCCACTGCTTTCGGACTGGGACACACCGTTTGGATTGCCCCCGTATGATTTGATAGATGACGCGCATTTTTCACCCGCAGTGCAGGCCGGGATCGAACAGGCCCGCGCCAATATTGCGGCCATCACCGACAATCCCGATACACCCACATTTGCCAATACAATCGACGCGTTGGAATTGGCGGATCAAAACCTGAACCGTGTTTTGGGCGCGTTTTATAGCATGGCAGGTGCGGACAGCAACGACGCCCGCGAAGCGTTGATGCGGGAATTTGCCCCAATCCTATCGGCGTATTCATCGGAAATTTCGTCCAATACCGCCCTGTTTGCGCGCATTGATGATCTGTGGGACCGGCGGGATGATCTGGATTTGAACGCCGAACAGCGCCGCGTTTTGATGTTGACCCATCGTGGATTTGTCCGTGGCGGCGCGCGTTTGGATGGTGAAAATTCGGATCGCTTAACCGAGGTGAAATCGCGCCTGTCTGTGCTGGGAACAGAATTCACCCAAAACCTGCTGGCCGATGAACGCGACTGGCATATGGAATTGGATGCAGATGGCATTGCAGGTCTGCCGGATTTTCTGGTGGCGACCGCGCAATCTGCGGGCGCAGAAAAGGGCGTGGATGGCCCTGTTGTCACGCTGTCGCGGTCCTTGATTGTACCGTTTTTGCAGTTTTCGACCCGTCGCGATCTGCGAGAACGGGCCTATCGCGCGTGGACATTGCGCGGGGCCAATGGTGGGAAAACCGACAATCGCGGCATCGCCGCTGAAACCCTGAAATTGCGCCATGAACGGTCTAATTTGCTGGGCTATGACACGTTTGCAGATTTCAAACTGGAAACGGAAATGGCAGGCACACCGGATGCGGTTCAAAACCTGTTAAAACAGGTCTGGGAACCCGCCAAAGCCGCCGCGCTAAAGGATGAGGCAATCCTGACGGATATGCTAAACGCGGACGGACATGACGGACGGTTAGAGCCGTGGGATTGGCGCTATTATTCGGAAAAACGTCGGCAAGCTGAACATGATTTGGATGAAGCGGAACTGAAACCATATCTGCAATTGGACCGCATGATTGAGGCCTCATTTGACTGCGCGAACCGGTTGTTTGGACTGGAATTCGAAGAGATTGACGCCCCGAAATACCATCCAGATGTGCGTATCTGGAACATCACCCGCGATGGGCGGCACATGGCGACCTTTGTCGGGGATTACTTTGCGCGCGGATCAAAACGATCCGGTGCGTGGTGTGGCGCGATGCGGTCCCAGCAAAAACTGGCCGGGGATATCCGCCCGATTGTCACCAATGTCTGCAACTTTGCCAAACCTGCCGCGGATGCGCCTGCGTTGTTGTCATATGATGATGCGCGCACGTTGTTCCACGAATTTGGCCACGCATTGCATCACATCCTGTCGGACGTGACCTATGAAACCGTGTCCGGCACATCCGTTGCACGCGATTTTGTTGAATTGCCCAGCCAGCTATATGAACATTGGTTAGAAGTGCCAGACGTATTAGCAAAATTCGCAACCCATGCAGAAACCGACGCGCCAATGCCGCAGGACCTGCTGGACAAAGTGCTGGCCGCGGCCACCTATGATGCCGGGTTCAACACGGTGGAATATGTGGCGTCAGCCATGGTCGATCTGGCGTTTCATGACGGGCCTGCGCCCGCAGATCCCATGCAAAAACAGGCTGAAGTTTTGGCCGAATTGGGCATGCCCCATGCCATCGGAATGCGCCATGCCACGCCGCAATTTGCCCATGTCTTTGCCGGGGATGGATATTCCTGCGGCTATTACAGCTATATGTGGTCCGAAGTTATGGATGCGGATGCGTTTGTCGCCTTTGAAGAGGCCGGTGGACCGTTTGATCCGAAAATGGCCAAGCGATTGGAAACACATATCCTGTCGGTGGGCGGATCGGTGGATGCCGCAGAGCTATACAAAGGGTTCCGGGGGCGGATGCCCGGCGTGGATGCATTGCTGAAAGGGCGTGGATTGGCCTAGCGGCTATCGCGTATCTTCGGGGTGTTTGGTCACCCCAACAGGGTCTTTGTGGATCAACACATCAGCACGCGGATGGGCCTTTACGATGGCCCGCCGCAACGCCGCGCCAATGGCATGGGCCTCTTCTAGGGTCTGGCTGCCGTCCAGTTCGATATGCATGTTCACAAACATGCGGCTGCCAGAGGTGCGGGTTTTCAGGTCGTGGTGGCCATGCACGCCGGGGAAATCTTGGACGATATTGCAGATGTCCTGAATGACCGCCGGATCAGCGCGCCGATCCATCAGCGCATCCCACGCGCCTTTTCCGACACGCAGCGCCCCGATGGCCAATAGGGCCGCGGCACCCAGCGCCACATAGGAATCCACCCGCATAAACCCGATTTGCGCCGCATATAGCGCGATAATCGCGCCAAAGTTTGGCACCAAATCCCCGAGGTAATGCAGGCTGTCAGCCTTGACCACGCGGCTACCGGTTTTGTGCGCCACATAGCGTTGCCACGCCACCAATGCCAGCGTGACGCAGATCGAAAACACCATCACGGCGATACCGCGATTGGTTTCCTGAACCGGCTGCGGGGTGCTGGCGAATAGGCGCATCACCGCAACGCCCGCGATGATCCCGGCGGATGTCAGGATAAACAGGCATTGCGCCAAGGCGGCCAAATCTTCGGCTGAGGAATGCCCAAAGGCGTGGTCTTCGTCTGCGGGTTTGGCGGCATAGGCAATCGCAGCCAAACCGGCGATCGAAATCAACAAATCCAATGCAGAATCCGCCAAAGTGGCGGCAATCGACAACGACGCCGTTTCCCCCAAGGCCCACATTTTTGCCATGACCAAAACAAACGCGACCGTGACCGAAAAAACCCCGGCGGATATGTTTAGTTTTGACTCGGTTTGGTTGGCCATATTCTCAGCTACCTCGGCGGATATCGCTAGTCGAGGATTTCATCGGCGCGCACGCCCCAATAGGCGCCTTTGCGGGCCCAGCCCCGGTGACCGTCGGCCGATAATTGGCACCAGTCCAATGAACATTCGCCAATCCGGGCGATCACACCCTGTTGCAAAACCGCGTTTTGGGGAGCATCCGCTGTGGGGCGGGCCAAGAGCGGCAAATCGGGTTGATCAATGATCACTGTGCGCGTCCCTGACAGCAATGCGTAATGGACCCAACCCCCAAAACCGTCGCGATCAATCACCCGACGCCAATGGCCATATTCAGCCGTAACCTGTAGCGGCATATTGCGCCGCACAAACACCCAATCGATCCGATGCGACAAGGATGGACCGCGTCGCACATTGCCTTCTGCGGCTTTTAGCGACACGAATCGCGGGATTGGCAAATTGGTTTCCGACCCAACCTCTTGGGCGCGCAGGTCAGTCGCGGAATGGGGAACAATCAGTGCAAAAGCGAGTAAAATCCCCGCCAGACGAGCCATGGTCATCGTCTTTTCCTGTCTTGATAATGTCTACTCGGCTGCGGTCGTTATTGTGGTGGGTTCTTGTGGTCGCCGCGCTTGGGGTGCAAGGTGCCATGGAAGGTCACAAATGAAAAGAAGACTGGAGGCATTGATGCCAACCAAAGATCTGAGTGTTGTTGTCACGCGACGGTTGCCCGAACCGGTTGAAACCCGCATGACCGAGCTGTTCAACGTGGAATTGCGCGACACAGATACGCCCATGACCCGCGCAGAATTGGCCGCGGCAATGCAGCGCGCGGATGTGTTGGTGCCCACGCTCAGTGATCGGATCGACGTTGAGTTGCTGGATCAGGCCGGGGATCAGTTGCGGTTGATCGCAAATTACGGCGCAGGGGTGGATCATATTGATGTGAATGCTGCGCGCGAACGCGGGATTTTTGTGTCCAACACGCCGGGGGTCATGACCGAAGACACGGCAGACATGACGCTGGCCTTGATCATTTCAGTGACCCGTCGACTGCCCGAAGGCGTGGCCCGGATCCAAGGTGGCAAATGGACCGGTTGGTCGCCCAATGCGCTGTTGGGGGGGCGTATTTCTGGACGTCGGCTGGGCATTTTGGGCATGGGGCGGATCGGGCAGGCGGTTGCGCGGCGTGCCCAAGCCTTTGGAATGCAAGTGCATTATCACAACCGTCGTCGTTTGCGCCCTGAAACCGAACAAGATTTGGGGGCAACCTATTGGGACAGTCTGGACCAGATGGTTGCGCGTATGGATGTGATTTCAATCAATTGTCCACACACGCCATCGACGTTCCATTTGATGAATGCCCGTCGTTTGAAATTGATGAAACCGTCGGCTGTGATCGTCAACACGTCGCGGGGTGAAGTGATTGACGAAAATGCGCTGACACGGATGTTGAGGGCAGGCGAAATCGCCGGGGCTGGGCTGGATGTGTTTGAACACGGGTCGGAATTTAACCCGCATCTGCGTCAATTGCCCAACGTGGTGCTGTTACCGCATATGGGATCCGCTACGGTCGAAGGCCGTATTGAAATGGGGGAAAAAGTGCTGATCAACATCAAGACGTTTGATGATGGTCATAGGCCGCCGGATTTGGTTTTGCCGACGGTGATCTAGCCCCGATGATCTAAGGGGCCGTGGATTTGAAAGGTCCGCCATTGATCACAAGCGGGCCTGTTCTTTTTATTGTGGTGTCATTTAGGGCGCATTGAAATTGCAATTCGCACCCACGGGCCCGCGTAATAACGGGTCCAGCATGACATGCCCCATCAGCAACGCTTAGCGCGCGTTTGACAGGTCCGGTACAAAGACCGGTGAATTGTAATTGCGACTAGAAACCACATCTTGTGGTGCTGCACCGCAAGCGGACAACATCGTCGCACAGCATAAGGCTGCGACTAAAATACGTGACATAACTGCTCTTTCTCAAGTGACCCATTTTTTGGGCCTTACCCACACGTTAGCATATTTTTTTGGATGATGAAAGTGGTACAGAACCGGCTGTGGCGGCGCTGCACCAGTTATTAACAAGGGCTTAACGGGTGTCTTTGATAAAGGTGCCTTGGCGTAGTTCCTTGATGGCTTGCATCAATTCCGCCTTGGAATTCATCACAATGGGACCGTGCCACGCCACAGGTTCACGGATGGGGCGGCCCGTTATCAGCAAAAACCGCATCCCTTCGGGGCCTGCCTGAACAGAAATTTCATCACCCGCATCGAATCGCACCAATGTGCGTTCGCCGGTTAAATCCTGAAACGATAATTCCTGTCCGTTGAATTCTTTTTCAACCTGAATACCCACCGGCGCAGAGGCATTGGCAAAGCTGCCTGATCCGGCAAAAACATAGGCCATTGCATTGGCGCGCGTGTCCACGGGGATCACTTTGTGACGGCCTGCGGGGATCGAAATATCAACGATCAACGGGTTGGCCGCGACCCCATCCACCGGCCCGGTTTTGCCCCAGAATTCCCCGGTGATGATTTTGGCGGTTGATCCGTCTTCTTCGCCTTCTATTGGTAAATCGGCGGCGCCAATGTCCTGATACCGGGGATCGGTCATTTTCAGATGGGCCGGTAAATTGGCCCAAAGCTGAAACCCATGCATCGCCCCCGCAGCATTCCCGCGTGGCATTTCCTGATGCATGATCCCGGATCCGGCGGTCATCCACTGCACCGACCCTGCGCCCAGCACACCTGTATTTCCCAGGCTGTCTTGGTGTTCGACTTCGCCATCCAGAACATAGGTGATGGTTTCGATCCCGCGATGGGGATGCCATGGAAACCCTTTCTGAAAATCCGCAGGATTGTCGCTGCCGAAATGGTCCATCAACAAAAACGGATCGGTCAAACTGCTGTCGCCAAATCCAAACAACCGATCCAGTTTAACGCCAGCGCCCTCAATTGTGGGCTGGCCGATCATGGTCTGTGCAATAGGACGTAGTGTCATGTCATCGCTCCTTTGACCTAGAATATAGGGTGCAATTTTGCGTTAACATCCCACGTTTGCGCACCGAAGCTGTGTTGCCGTGAACCGTTTGTCTTAGCCCCAGCGCGTCGGAAGCGACGTCGTTTCATTCAAAATGCTGCGATAATGTTTCATGGCATGGGCGGGAAAACGGCGTTTTTTGGCGGGGCTCAGCAGATGAATTTTACCCATATGGCTAAAGCTGGGGGGCATGCCCGGCACCAGATCGTCACTGCGGTTGATGATCAGCAGTTTTTCGTCGTGTTTCACAGCACCTTTGATGAATTTCGGGCGCGGGGCGGCAAAACAAATCGCGGGCGCGCCATAGGTGCGACACAGGATTTGCGCCGACGCCGCGCCCAAAGAATGACCAATGATCAATTTGGGCTTTTTGTTCAGTCCGCTGAGCCACGTGGTCAGCACCCGTGAATAAGACAGGAAGCCTTGATGCCAAGTGGTCCCGCTGGTGCCTTTTTCGGTTTTGTCACCGCTGAGCGCTAGTTTCACATTCCCGAGGTTCAGCACCCGCAGATTGAACCGTATATAATCGCGAATGGAATTTGACCCCGGCAGCAATAGGATGTCGCCGTCTAGGAAATGGCCCTGAACGTCGGCATCCGGGCAGGAATGCAGGATACGCGGGCTGTTGATCCCAGAGGGGCTATAGCTTGCTTCGGCCAAAATGGCGGCGTCTTTGATGGACATGCTGGGCATAATACGCTCCTTAAATAGGGGGATTAGGCGCGGATGCGGCGGGTTTGTCCAGTCAGGTTGCCCTGACCTAGTGCTGGCGTCTGGAACGTTAGGGAACGGGTCCGTTTATGGATTGTCAGCCTATCCGTACATCAAGAAGTGCAGGCAGTATTGGCAAAATTTATTGCGCAATTTCAGATAAGCATTTACCAATCTGGAAATCATAAACAATTGATTGGGAAAGAAATCATGAAGCTAATCAAAACGAGTTTGGTATTTACCTTTTTGTTCATTTCTACGTTGATGGTCGCGCCGGTTGCGGCGCTGGCAACCACGTTGAACTACACAATCAGCGGAACTGGTTCAGGTAGTTTAGACGGCACATCATTTTCCAATGCAGAATTTACATTTTCGCTGACCGGTGACAGCGAAAACTTGTCCAGCAACATTTTGAACCCGCTGGATTCTGCGACGTTTTCCATCGCAGGTGTTGGATCCGGCACATTCCATCTCGCAACACGAATTGGCGCAATCGGGAGTGTGGTTTTCTTTAGCCGCGGCAGCGGTTTAGACCTCTTTGATTTCTTTACAGACGCTACCGCTGACTTGTCATCCGCATTTACAGTATCGGGAACTGGGGGGGCATTTGCCTTGAACCAGTTCAACGATGTCGCAACATCGGCAGGCGCATTGGGGTTTGATTCCGCATCGGGCATTACCTTCTCTTCAGAGGCGCTTCCGCCCGTGCCACTGCCAGCGACAGCTTGGATGTTGTTTGCAGGCTTGGGCGGACTGGCCGCGTTTAAGCGTCGTAAAACAGCTTAACGCCGATCATAAATGACAAAAAACAGCCCGCGGCACTCTGTGTTCGCGGGCTGTTTTTATTCGGTGATGTTTTGGACTAGCGGTAAACTTCGTCTTCACTCGGGAAGGAACGGTCTTTGACTTCATCGGCATATTTGCTGACGGCTTCTTCGATCATCGGGCCTAACGTGCCGTAAACTTTGACGAATTTTGGCGTCCAAGGGTTCATGCCCAGCATATCCTCAAGCACCAAAATCTGACCGTCGCAATCGGCGGATGCGCCGATGCCAATCGTTGGGATGCCGATTTCTTTGGTGATCCGTGCAGCCAGTGGTTCAACCATGCCTTCCAATACCACGGCAAAGGCCCCGGCTTCTGTCACGGCTTTGGCGTCGGCGGAATGCAGATCCCAGCTGTCTTCGTCGCGGCCCTGGGTTTTGAACCCGCCCATGACGTGGCTGGATTGCGGGGTCAGGCCGATATGGGCCATCACCGGAATGCCGCGTTCGGTCAGGAATTTGATTGTCTCAGCCATGCGCGCGCCGCCTTCCAGCTTGACCGCGCCACAGCTGGTTTCCTTCATGATCTTGGCTGCGTTGCGAAACGCAATGTTGGGGCTTTCTTCATAGGACCCAAACGGCATATCGACGACGATCAGCGCGCGCTGGGTGCCACGCACCACGGCTTTGCCATGCATGATCATCAGATCCAGCGGGACACCCACCGTGGAATCCATCCCATGCATCACCATGCCCAGACTGTCGCCGACCAAAATAAAATCCGCGTATTTGTCAACGATCGCAGCGGTATGCGCGTGATAGCTGGTCAGGGAAACGATCGGTTCGCCGCCCTTGCGGTTGGCGATTTGCGGCACAGTGATCCGGCGGATGGTTTCTGTTTGGCTACTCATGGATGTATCTCCCTTTGGTCGATCAACAGGACCTGATTATCGCCTGCGCCGAATTGGGCAGAGATCATGATCCCGATTGTTTGGGTCACCGGGCCGGTGGCCGGTTCAAATGTGTCCGCAATCACGATGTCCACGGCCATCAACGTGGCGCGAGGTTCTGCGGTGATGGTATCACGGATTGCTTGGTTCAGGATGTCCACCTGAGCACCCTCTGCGGCCAGCATTTCGGCGCGGCTCAACGCTTGGTTCAACACAATTGCGGCCGCGCGGTCGGGGGCAGTCAGGCGGACATTGCGCGATGACATGGCCAACCCGTCGGCTTCGCGCACGGTTGGCACGCCGACAATCTGGATTGGCATGTGCAAATCCCGCACCAACCGGCGGATCACGGCCAGTTGCTGAAAATCCTTTTCCCCGAAATAGGCCGCATCGGCCTGAACAATGTTGAACAATTTGGTCACGACGGTGGCCACACCGCGAAAATGCCCCGGACGCACCAGACCGTGCAACATATTGGCCAGACCGGTGGTTTCGACGATGGTTTCGTCACCGTCTGGGTACATATCCCCGGCATCGGGGATAAACACCGCCGCGACACCCGCGTCGCGTAGCATTGTCAGGTCGGCCTCTTCGGTGCGGGGGTAATTGTCCAGATCGGACGGGTCGCCAAACTGGGTCGGATTGACAAAAATCGTCGCCACCACGCGGGAATGGGCCTGAACCGCCGATTTCACCAGCGCCATATGGCCTGCATGCAGCGCGCCCATGGTTGTGACCAATCCCACGCTGTGATCTGCGTTGCGAAACGCGGCCATTTGGGCGCGCATTTCTGCGATGCTGCGACAAATTTTCATCACTCTCTCCCTTTGATGCAATGTGTAAGCGTTGGCGATCCATCGCGCAACTTTCTTTCGCCGCAGCGCGGCAATGCCCCCTGAGGTCGGTTTCATGCCAAGACAGGTCGGGTGGTTCGCGCGTTGGTCGTCGGAATTGGCCAAAGTGGCGGCAATGACCCAAAGGAATCCTGCGATGAAGACCGAAGTAAAAGCGCTTGTTGTTGGTGGCGGAGCCATCGGAACGTCGATTGCCTATCATCTGGCCAAGGCGGGCTGGGACGATGTGATGTTGATTGAACGGGACGAATTGACATCCGGGTCCACATGGCACGCGGCCGGGCTTTTGCCGTTGTTCAACATGTCCTATGCGACCACGCATATTCATAAATATTCGGTCGATTTCTACAAAACGTTAGAAGAAGAAACCGGGCTAAATGCCGGTTTTGCGGTGGTCGGCAACCTGCGCATGGCGCAAACCGACGAACGGATGGACGAATATAAATTATACGCCTCCACAGCCGAAACCTGTGGGGTGCCCTATGAATGGCTGACCCCGGACGACATCAAATCCCGCTGGCCGCTGATCCAAACCGAAGACCTAAAGGGCGCGATCTATCACAATTCGGATGGCTATATTAATCCGGCTGATGTGACCCAGGCCATGGCCAAAGGTGCGCGCCAACGCGGTGTCGACATCGTGCGCAAATTACAGGCAGATGCGTTCCACTGGACCGGCACCCATTGGGAGGTCACCTGCACCAAAATGGTCGAAAAGGGCGGCAACCTGATTGAATCAGACGAACAGGTCGTGATTACGGCTGAACATGTTGTGACGGCTTCGGGAAACCATGCGCAACGGACGGCGAAAATGCTGGGCATCAAAATGCCCGCCATCCCGGTTGAACACACATTTATCGTCATGGACAAAGACCCAGAACTGGTCAAATGGCGTGAGGCGGGCAATCCCGAACATCCCGTGGTGCGCGATGCTGACAACGAATCCTATGCCCGAGAAGAGCGCGGCGGTTGGATCCTGGGCATCTATGAAAAAGGGGCGCCCGCACGCTTTGAACATGGTGTGCCTGACAGCTTTCGTGCGGATCTGTTTCCGTTGGATCTGGATCGCATTGCAGAACAATATATGGCGATGGCCGAACGTGTGCCGTCCTGCGCTGAATCTGGCCTAAAGGATGATTTCAACGGCCCGATTTGTTATACGCCTGACGGCAACCCGCTGGTTGGTCCGGCGCCGGGTCTGCGCAATATGTGGCTGGCCGAAGGGTTCAGTTTTGGCATTACCGCGGCTGGTGGTACGGGCTATTACCTGGCGCAGATGATGGTCGATGGCGAAGCCGAAATCGACATGGCGTCGCTTGATCCTAAACGCTATTCGCAGAATTGGATGACCACCGAATTTGCCGCGCGCAAAAACGAAGAATGCTACGATCACGTCTATATTCTGCACCACCCCGACGAAGAACGCCCCGCCTGCCGTCCGTTGCGCACATCCCCGGCCTATGACCGTCAGGCCGCCCGTGGGGCGCAATTTGGCTTTGTGAACGGATGGGAACGTCCGAACTATTTTGGCCCGCTTGATGCGCCGGAAAACTTTGACCACGATGCCCGGTCGTTCAGACGTGGCGAATGGTGGCAATATGCCGTCGAAGAAGCCAAATCCATCCGCGAAGGCGTGGGGCTGATTGATGCCACAGCGTTCACAAAACACGTGGTCAAAGGTCCCGGCGCCACCGCGTTTCTGGACTGGTTCACCTGTAATAAACTGCCCCGTGTGGGCCGTATCAACCTGACCTATGCCCTGACATCCGCCGGAACCACACGCACGGAATATACCATCGTGCGCAATGGGCCGGATAATTATTATCTCGTCTCTGCAGGGGCTTGGACGGAATATGACGCCGATTTCCTGCGCAAAGCCGCCGAAGAT
This sequence comes from Aestuariibius sp. HNIBRBA575, assembly GCF_040932005.1. Classification (NCBI taxonomy): domain Bacteria; kingdom Pseudomonadati; phylum Pseudomonadota; class Alphaproteobacteria; order Rhodobacterales; family Paracoccaceae; genus Aestuariibius; species Aestuariibius sp. HNIBRBA575. Next base: position 2,891,204 of record NZ_CP162414.1, on the reverse strand, counting down.
AAGATGGGCGAATTTGGCTATATCGAAATTCAGGACGTCACCACCCAATGGGGTGTTTTCGCCATCGCTGGTCCGAAATCCCGCGACGTTCTGGCCGATGTGATCAATGATGCTGATCCTGCCACGGCCCTGTCCAACAAACGGTTCCCGTGGCTGTCTGCCAAACAGATCGAACTGGGCATGTGCCCGGTGAATGCGATCCGTGTGGCCTATACGGGCGAATTGGGCTGGGAATTGCACCACCCGATCGAGATGCAGAATTACCTGTTCGATCTGCTGGAAAAAGCCGGTGAAAAACACGGGATGAAGCTGGTCGGGGCGCGGGCACAAAACTGGCTGCGTCAGGAAAAATCCTATCGCGCCTTTGGCACGGAATTGGGTCGGGATGCCAACCCTCTTGAGGCGGATCTGCCGCGTTTTGTGGACCTGGAAAAGGATTTTCACGGCAAACAGGCCATGCTGGATATGGGCGTGCGGGTTAAATGCTGTACCTTGCTGATCGACGGGCCGGACGATGCCGATCCGTGGGGCCGCGAGGTTCTGTATACCCCCGAAGGCACCCGCGTTGGGCGTCTGACTTCGGGCGGCTATTCGGTGCATTTCGGCAAAAGCATTGGCATGGGATATGTCACGCCTGATCTGGCCACACCTGGCACAAAGCTAAAGGTCAAAATGTTTGATCAGCTGTGGGACGCGCAGGTCGTCCAAGACAGCCCCTATGATCCGAAAAACGAAACCATTCGCAAAAACATCGCTTAGGGCAGGCATTTTTGGACTTGCAATGCGGGTCATGATGACTTCAAACTAAACGGTGTAGTTTAGATTGGAGTTATCATGACCCTTTTGCGGTTTCATCGGCTAAATGCCTGTGTTTTGGGGCTGTTTATCGCCCTCCATTTGATCAACCACAGCCTATTCGTGCTGGGGTTTGAGACGCATTTGACGGTGATGACCGGTTTGCGGCATCTCTATCGCGCCCCAATCATCGAAATCCCATTATTGGTTCTGTTTGCATCGCAAATTGTGCTGGGATTAGCCTTGGCATGGAAACGCGGGCGGCCACAGGGAAAATGGGCTTGGGCACAAGTGGTGTCCGGCGGTTATTTGGCGCTGTTTTTGCTGCAACATCTGGGCGCAACCCTATCTACGCGCATGTTTTATGCAGACATTGATACAAACAGCTTTTGGGCGGCGTCCGTGGTCAGCCAACAGCCCTTTGTCAGCTATTTCGCGCCCTATTATGCCCTCGCAGTGCTGGCGATTTTCACCCATATCGCGGCGGCGTTGCGGTTTCGAAACTGGGCGCGGCCCGCGACGTTCAAACAAAAGGCATTGCCGGTAATTGGCGCAGTATTGGGCATCACAAGTGTCGGCGCCATGATCCTGCACAGCCAAACAGGCCTGCCGCCCAATTACCAAGCCTACCTTGATAATTTCTGGGGGACCTAGCCAAACCGGTTCGGGCGCAGGCGATCAATCACATCAGTTGGCAATTCGGACGTCATCCCGCCGATCAGGTCGGCGGCCAATTGGCTGACAGCGGGCGAGGATTGCATCCCATAGCCGCCCTGACCGGCCAGCCAGAAAAATGTGGGTTCCACCGCGTCGGGGCCGATCACCAATTCCCGATCCGGGGCAAATGTGCGCAGCCCGGCCCAGTTGGCAGTCACTTGGGTCACGGGGCAGGTTACGTGATGTTCATACCGCGCCAATCCTTCGGCCAGAACCATGTCATCGGCCCATGCGTCATGGGGCGTGACCAGATCTTCGTCGGCGGGGGATACCAGCATCGCGCCGGCATCGGGTTTGGCGTACCAATCTTCGCCGGGGCCAAACAGCATCGGCCAGCGGGACACGTCCAGATCATTGGGCGCGGGCAGGCGGGCAAAGGACCGGCGCAAAGGCGACACGCCCAACGGCGCTATGCCAGCCATTTCCGCGATTTGATCAACCCACGCGCCTGCGGCGTTGATGATCATCCGAGCCTCAAAAGCTTCCCCCGCACTGACCCGCCACCCGGTGGTGGTTTTCTGGATCGCAGTCACAGCAGATTTGGTGCGAATGTCGCCGCCATTTGCACGAATTTCACGGGCAAAGTTTTGGATCAACAGGTCCGTATCGATGTCTTGGGCATCTGGGTTGTACCCGGCACGATCCACGGTTTCAGGGTTCAGGATCGGCCATAAATCCATGGCTTGGGCCATTGAAATCGGGTCCAGCTTCATGGTTTTGATGTCATGGGCAAAGTCATCGGCGCGGTCTGCGCCTGCGACAATCATGATGCCCCGTGGGGATAATACGCCGCCATTTGCCGTGGTCAGATAATCCCGGCTGGCGGTGTTTAGGGCCACGGTTGACGGTTTGCCGTAGTTTTGTTCAAACAATGCGGCCGAGCGACCAGAGGCATGATATGCCAGCGCGTCTTCTTGCTCTAAAACAGTCACTTGCCCCAGATGAGACAGGCGTGCGCCTGCGCTGATCCCGGCAATGCCACCGCCGATGATGAGGAAGTCAATCATGCTTCTTCGATCCGATCGGTTGCCGGGGCGGGCGTGCGCGACAGGGCTGTGATCCTGTCGACGATTTCAGGGGCCAAAGCATAGGTCATCCCGTCCAGTGACGGTTTCAACTGGTCCGCGTTGCGGGCCGATAAGATCGGAGAAACCTGAGGCGCATGATGGGCCAGCCACGCAACCGCCAGCGTCGCCGTGGGCACGTTCATTTCGTCCGCAATTTGGGCCAACCCCGTGGCGGCGTCATGCATCCAATCCTGCCCATAACGCGCAGCATAGCGGGCATCGTTTTCCAGTCGCCCACCGCAATCGGGGGCCACATATTTGCCGGTCAGCAGCCCGCCACCCAGTGGCGAATAGGAAAACACCTGAATGTCCTGATCTGCACAAACCGGCAAAATCTCAGATTCGACCTGACGTTTCACCAGATTGTACATCGGCTGAATGGCATCGATTTTGGTGCCAAATTGTGCGGCTACGTTTTGGGCCTTCATCACTTGCCACGCGGCGAAATTGCTGACACCGATATGGCGGATCGTTCCGTTGGACTGCAAAAGCGCAAGCGTTTCAAAGGTTTGTTCCAGTGGTGTGTCATCGTCAAACCGATGCAGATACAACATATCTACCCGGTCCATTCCCAGTCGTTGGCGTGAAATATCAAACTTTTCCAGAATGTTTTGCCGCCCCGACCCACCTGTATAGGCGGCTTTGGTGGCGATGAAATGGCTGTCGGGATCGGTGACAAACTGCCCCAGCAGCGTTTCAGACATGCCGTCTGTGTAGACATAGGCCGTATCAAAATGGTTGATCCCAGCGGCAATCGCCGCTTCATAGGTGGCACGGGATTGGTCCGGATCAGCGCGGCCACCCCATTGCATACAGCCAAATGCGAAACGGGAAATCGGGACGCCAGAGCGTGTTGTAAACTGTGTCATGGGCCGATCTATGCACGGATTTTCACCGGGGGAAAGCGCGGAATTGTACCCATAAAAAAGGCCCGCCAATTGGGGCGGGCCTTTGATTGATTTTGGATCGTTTGGTTATTGTGGGATGTCGCCGGTGATGCCTTCGACGTAGAAATTCATACCCGCCAATGTACCGTCATCGGCTGTTTCGCCTTCGGCCAACCAGACGGATCCGTCTTGTTTGTTAATTGGCCCGGTAAAGGCGTGGTATTCACCGGATGCCAAAGCGTCGCGCATGGCTTCTGCTTCGGCTTTTACGTCTGCAGGAACCGCGTCTGAGATTTCACCGATGCCAACCATGCCAGCGCCGATCCCGTCCCAAGTGGATGTGCTTTCCCATGTGCCATCAATCACGGCTTGGGTGCGGGCGATGTAATAGGGCGACCAGTTGTCGATGATGGATGACACACGTGGATGTGGGCCAAATTCCGACATATCCGATGCCTGACCAAAGGTGATCACGTTGCCAGCGGCCTGTGCGGCGGCTTGGGGGGCGGTGGAATCGGTGTGTTGCAAGATCACGTCCGCGCCTTGTTCAATCAAAACATTGGCCGCTTCGGCTTCTTTGGCAGGATCAAACCAAGTGTAAACCCAGACGACTTTGAATTCTACGTCAGGGTTCACGCGTTGGGCGTGAATATAGGCGGCGTTGATGCCCCGGATCACTTCTGGGATTGGGAAGGACCCGATATAACCCACGACGTTGCTTTCGGTCATAGAGCCAGCGATGTGGCCCTGAACGGCGCGACCTTCGTAGAAACGGGCGGAATAGTTAGATACGTTATCGGCAAGTTTATAGCCGGTCGCGTGTTCGAACTTCACGTCTGGGAACTGGGACGCCACTTCGATGGTTGGGTCCATGTACCCAAAGGACGTCGTAAAGATCAGGTCCGCACCGTTCAATGCCATCTGCTGCATAACACGCACGGAATCAGCGCCTTCTGGGACGCTTTCAACGAATACGGTTTCAACCGCATCGCCGAAATGTTCCTCAACCGCAAGGCGGCCCACATTGTGTTCATAGGTCCAGCCGCCGTCGCCGACGGGACCGACATAGACGAATCCGACGGTGGTTGGATCATCGGCCATGGCGGCGGTGCCAAGGCTCAGCGCGGCAGCTGTGCTGGTCAGAAATGTTGTGAATTTCATCGTTATTCCCCCTGTGGAGTGGTTTTTATATGCCTCAGCTTGAGGCGTGGAATGATTTGCCAAGCGAACCCGGAGCCCGGCCGGCAGACATGATCACAAGCACAAGGATCGTGACCAGATAGGGTGACATCGAGAGGATCTCGACCGGTATAGAAAGGCCAACGGCCTGCAAATTCAACTGCAACACAGTGACGCCGCCAAACAAGTACGCCCCAAGCAGCAATCGCCACGGTTTCCAGCTGGCAAAAACAACAATGGCCAATGCGATCCAGCCCGCCCCCGCGGTCAGACCTTCGGCATAGGTGGGCACCCGCACAAGGCTAAGGTAAGCACCGCCCAAACCCGCGCAGGCCCCGCCAAACAGGATCGCCAACAGACGCACGCGCACAACGTTATAGCCAAGCGCATGGGCCGCCTCGTGGTTTTCCCCGACGGCGCGCAGGATCAGCCCGGCGCGGCTGTATTTCAGCATCCAATAGGTGCCCGCAACCAAGGCCAGACCGATATAAACCATGGCATCATGTTGGAACAAAACCCGGCCAAGAAACGGGATGTCGGATAAGAAAGGCACGTTTAACGACGCGAAATCCGGTGCTTTGACGCCCAGATATCCCTGTCCCATCAATGCCGATAATCCCAAACCAAACAGGGTCAGGCCCAGACCTGTGGCAACCTGATTGGACAGAAAAAACTGGGTCAGCAGACCAAACAGCAAGGCAAGGATCGCGCCACCAAAGGCCGCGCCGATGAAACCGAGCCAAGCGGATCCAGTGGCCGATGCGACGATAAACCCTGCAACAGCGCCGGTGATCATCATGCCCTCAACACCAAGGTTCAAAACCCCGGCCCGTTCCACCACCAATTCGCCAATCGCGGCCAACAGGATCGGCGTCGCTGCCACCATCAATGAAGCGAGTAAAACGGCGGGGTTAATCGCAGAGAAATCCATTACAGAGCCTCCTTTTTGCGCACGGGGCGATAATTGGTCATCACATCCAATGCGAGCAGGAAAAACAGCAGCATGCCTTGGAACAGTTGGATCGCGGCGGCGGGCAATTGCAGTTGGGCTTGTGCGTTTCCGCCGCCCACATATGTCAAAGCCATGACACCCCCGGCCATCAAAATGCCGATCGGATGCAACCGGCCCAGAAACGCCACGATAATGGCCGTGAACCCATAGCCGACGTTGAAATCAATGCTGATCTGGGCACCGGGGCCGGACACTTCGAACATGCCAGCAAGCCCGGCCAATACCCCCGACAGCCCCATGCAGATCACGATCATCCGGGTTGGGTTCACGCCGGAAAACGCCGCTGCACGGGGGCTTTCGCCGGTCAGGCGGATGTTGAACCCCAACATGTGACGGCTCAGGATAACATAGCTGAAAACCACCGCAATCAGTGCGGCAACAACACCCCAATGCATACCAGCCGATTTGTCGATCCAACTGGTGGCTGATTCATACTGCGCCAAATTGCGGGATCCGGGGAAACCGTGGCCATCTGGGTTGCGCAAAAGACTAAGGGAAACAGACGCCAATAGCTGTTCGGCGACATAGACCAGCATCAGGGACACAAGGATTTCGTTGGTTTGGAATTTCACCCTGAGCAGGGCGGGGATCATCGCCCAAGCCCACCCCCCAAGCGCGCCCGCAATCACCATCAACGGCAGGATGAACACGCTTTCGGTTGGATAAAACGCCAGCCCCACAGCCGCGCCACAAATCGCGCCCATGATGTATTGACCTTCGGCGCCGATATTCCAGATCCCAGCCCGAAACCCCAGCGACAATCCGATGGCGATCAACACCAAAGGGGCAGCCTTGATGAGAATTTGCGGGCGGTGAAAAGACGCAAATTCGCCAAATAGCGGATCCCAGAAAATCGTGCGGATCGCCTCAAACGGGTCATTTCCGAGAAACGCAAACAGGATGCCGCCCGCGATCATCGTCAGGATCACCGCCAATAAGGGCGCGATATATGTCCAAATGGCCGAAGCCTGAGGCCGTTTTTCCAGCTGGATCATGCGACCCCCTCAATGTCGTGCATGTCATGGGCGCCGCCCAGCATCAGACCGATTTCTTCGACCGTTAATCCTTTGGCGGGGCGGGGGTCGGATAGGCGACCTTCGTTCAGCGCGCAGAACCGGTCCGAAATTTCCATCAATTCATCCAAGTCTTGCGAAATCACGATCACGGCTGCACCTTTTTCGGCAAGGTTCAGCAGGGCCTGCCGGATCGCGGCTGCTGCGGCGGCATCCACCCCCCAAGTGGGCTGATTGACGATCAACAATTCGGGCCGTTGCAGGATTTCACGACCGATCACAAATTTCTGCAGGTTCCCGCCGGATAGCGATCGTGCGGCATTGCCCGCACTGGGTGTGCGGACGTCGAAATCGGCGATGATTTTTTCGGCAAACTCACGGGCCTTGCCCCAGCGAAGAAACCCGTTTTGGGTCAGGTTTTCGCGCACCGATCCGGACAAAATAGCGTTTTCAACCAGTGACATACCCGGTGCGGCGGCGTGACCTAGCCGTTCTTCGGGGGCGGCCAATAATCCCAGCTTGCGTCGGGCATTCGGCGGCAGATGCGATATGTCCGCGCCGTTAAATTGCACCGACCCCGGATCGGTCAGCATTTCGCCCGACAAAGCCAGTAACAATTCATCCTGTCCATTGCCCGCGACCCCACCGATGCCCAGCACTTCGCCTTGGTGCATGGTCAGATTGATGTCGCGCAACGCCATGCCAAACGGGCGCGGTGAGGCGGCGGATAGCTGTGATAGTTGCAGGGTTACCGGGCCGGGTTCGGCGGCGTCGCGTTCGGGCACATGCAACGTGCCGCCCACCATCATTTCCGCCATTTCGCGTGATGATGTCTGTCGCGGGTCGCAATCGCCGACCACTTTGCCCAGTCGCAAAATAGTGGCGTTTTCACATAACGCGCGAATTTCATCGAGTTTGTGGGAAATATAGAGGATCGCCGTGCCTTCGGCGGACAATTTGCGCAGGGTGTGAAACAGGATTTCGACCTCTTGCGGGGTCAGAACGCTGGTGGGTTCATCCATGATCAACAGTTTTGGTTCCTGCAGCAGACAGCGGATGATTTCGACCCGTTGGCGTTCCCCGGCGGACAGGTCGCCAACAATCCGATGCGGATCAAGCGGCAATCCGTATTTCTGTGACACCTCTTTGATTTGCCCAGCCAATTCCCGTTGCGGCGGTGGATTTTCCATGCCCAAGGCCACATTTTCGGCCACGTCCAACGCTTCGAATAGGGAAAAATGCTGAAACACCATCGCCACGCCGGATGCGCGGGCTTTGTGCGGGTCGGATGGGGCAAATGGCGTATCATTTAGGGTCATCGTGCCGCTGTCGGGTTTTACCAATCCATAGATGGTTTTGACCAATGTCGATTTGCCCGCGCCGTTTTCGCCCAGCAATGCGTGCACTTCGCCGACGCCAATTTCAAACGAAACGTCAGCATTGGCGACAACACCCGGATAGGCCTTGGTCAGGCCATTAAGCTTCAGCAAAGTCTGCGTCATCCAGCTCTCTCCAGTTTCGAGTTGCGGTGGTCAGGGTCCTGCGCGCCCGACAGCCTTAGTAGCGCCTGCGCCACGCCAACGGCAATGGCTGTCGGGTGTTTCCCAAGGGTCGGATCGCCTATTGGGCAGGCAATGCTTAATATTTGTGCATCTGTATGGCCAAGGTTGGTTAAACGGGATCGGAACCGGGCCCATTTGGTCGCCGATCCGATCACACCGGCACTGGCAAACCCATGCGACAGCAGCGCATGGCACAGGGCAAAGTCGAAGTCGTGAGAATAAGTTAGCACGATGTGATGGGCATCAATGGGCGCGTGGCGCACCAGATGTTCGGGTTTTTCAGCGGTCAAAACCCTGGCATTGGCGGTGTTCGCCGGGAATCTGTCGGCGCTGACATCCACCCATGTCACATTCATACCGGGCAACGTTGCCAAGGCAGAATTCAACGCGCGCCCCACATGCCCCGCGCCCCAAATCCAGACCTCTGTTGGGGCGCATTGGCCCGGCAGGATCGGGATAGTTGTCGGTGCGTCGCATTCAAGCTGACACGAATGTGGCGCGTGGTCAGACACATCAACCGTTATGGTCACGGCCCCGCCGCAGCACTGGCCCAGTTCTGGCCCCAAAGGAAAGGTTCTGCGCCCGGTTTTTTGACCGTTCTTTTGGCACAATAACGCAAATCGAATGGCTTCCAGCTCTAATCGGCCACCGCCAATTGTGCCATGCATGCCGACCCGTAAATTGCCGGGCAAAGCCACTCCATTGGGGTCGGACCACACCACCATTTCCGTTCCGGCATCCCGTGGGGCAGATCCGCGCACGGCTTCCACTCGGATACGTAAAACGGTTGATGGGGGGGCGAAATCCTTCATGCGCGGGCCCTGTTTATGGCGTCTAGGATCGCTTCTGATGTGGCGGGGGCCTGTAGGTCAGCCCAGTGTGATCCGCAGGCCTGCACCGCATCCCCAAGCGCAAGCCACGCCGAAATTCCGTGCATAAAGGGCGGTTCACCCACGGCTTTGGATCGGTAAATCGACTGTTCGGGATTGGGTTCATCCCACAAATCCACGTTGAAAATATCGGGGCGGTCCGAACAGGCCGGAATTTTATAGGTGGACGGCGCATGGGTGCGCAGCCGCCCGACATTATCCCAGATCAGTTCCTCTGTGGTCAGCCAACCCGCGCCCTGGACATAGCCACCTTCGATTTGGCCGATATCCAATGCCGGGTTTAGCGACGCCCCTGCATCATGCAGGATGTCGCTGCGCAAAATGCGATTTTCCCCGGTCAATGTATCAATCACAACCTCGGTCACCGACGCGCCATAGGCAAAGTAGAAAAACGGCCGGCCGCTGCCTTTGATGCGATCCCAAGCCAGATCGGGCGTTTTGTAAAACCCGGTTGCCGACAGGCTCACGCGGCTTTCATAGACCTGTTTGGCGGCCTCAGAAAATGGGATGGAATGATCGCCCACCTGAACCAAGCCATTGGCAAAACGAATGTATTCGGGCGAAACCCCCTGCGCATCGGCCAGACATTGTGCCATACGTGCGCGGATTTTATCGCAGGCGATCTGCACCGCCATCCCGTTCAAATCTGACCCGCTGGACGCTGCTGTGGCGGATGTGTTTGGCACTTTTCCAGTATCGGTGGCGGTGATTTTCACCGCATTCACGTCAACGCCAAACCGCGATGCGGCCACTTGGGCGACCTTTTGAAACAGGCCCTGACCCATTTCGGTGCCACCATGGTTCAGATGGATCGAACCGTCCTGATAGACATGCACCAATGCGCCGGCCTGATTCAGGTGGGTCAGCGTGAACGAGATCCCGAATTTGACCGGGCTAAACGCAATCCCACGTTTGAGAATGGGATTTTCTGCATTCCAAGCCCGCACCTTGGCGCGGCGTTCTGCGTAATCCGACTGCGCGATCAGACGGTCGGTCAAACGGTTTAGGCAGAAATCGCGCACCTCCATCCCATAAGGCGTGGTCTGGACGCTATTGGTGGTCGAATGACGATCATCCGGGGCATCGGTGCGATCCGCGTAATAATTCCGCTGCCGCACCGCCACCGGGTCCATCCCCAGCGCAAAGGCCACGTGATCCAGCACACGTTCGGTGCCCAACATGCCCTGAGGACCGCCAAATCCACGATAGGCGGTGGCGCTTTGGGTGTTGGTTTTCCAGCGATGGGACGTGATGCGGATGTGATCCAGCAGATAGGCATTGTCGGTGTGCAACATGGCGCGATCCGCGACCGGCAGGCTTAGATCCTGCGCCCAGCCGCAGCGGGCATGTTGGGTCACTTCCATCGCCAATATCCGACCCGTGTCATCATAGCCAACATCATATTCGATGCGAAAATCATGACGTTTGCCGGTGATGATCATATCGTCATCGCGGTCATAGCGCATTTTGGTCGGTTGCCCGGTCAGGTTGGCGACAATCGCACAGGACACGGCCAGCGCATTGCCTTGGCTTTCTTTGCCGCCAAATCCGCCCCCCATGCGGCGGATTTCAACACGCACGCCGTGCATTGGCACCCCCAGCGCATCGGCCACTTTGTGTTGGATTTCCGTTGGGTGCTGGGTTGAGGCATGCACAACCATGTCCCCGCCTTCTTGGGGCAGGGCAAGGCTGGCTTGGCCTTCTAGATAGAAATGTTCCTGACCGCCCATATCAAATTGCCCCTGCAAACGATGAGGGGCCGATTTCAGGGCGTTTGGCACGTCGCCTTTGCCCCAAATCCGTGGGCCGTCTTCGAACCGGGACTGGGCGTTGATGGCATCCTCAACCGTCAGAATAGCGGGGCGATCCGCATAGGTGATGCGCCCCAAACGCGCGGCGTGCCGGGCGGCGTCATGGCTGCGCGCGACCACCAGAAACACGGGTTGGCCGACATAGTGCACTTGGCCCGTGGCCAGCAACGGTTCGTCGTGGATGGACGGGCTGACATCATTGGCATGGGGCAAATCATCGGCGGTTAACACAGCCACCACATCCGGGGCAGCGCGCACGGCATCCAGATCCATCTGGGTGATGTCCCCAGCGGCACAGGTCGACATCCCAAACGCCAGATGCAGGCAATTGGCGGGTACTGGAATATCGTCAACGTAGCGCGCGGTTCCGGTCACATGCAGGCGGGCGGCGTCGTGGGGCAGGGGTTTGGCGACGCTCATGGAGTGACCTCTAACACGTTGATAGATTGGCCAGAAAGGTCGGCGAAATACCGGCGCAGCATGTTTTGTGCGGCCTGCAATCGATAGGCCGCAGAGGCCCGCATATCGGTCATCGGGGTGAAATCCTGCGCGAATTGATCCAACGCGGCGTCGATTGTTGATGTGGACCAGGGCTGATGTATCAGCGCCGTTTCAACGGATTTCGCCCGCATCGGAATGCCCGCCATCCCACCAAAAGCAATGCGCGCATCGGTGATCACACCGTCTGATATCGTCAGGTTGAACGCGCCCAATACCGCAGAAATATCCTGATCAAAGCGTTTGGATAATTTGTAACACCGCAGGTTTTCATGGCCCAAAGGCACGCTGACCCCGGTGACAAATTCGCCCGGCTGGCGGTCTTGTTTTCCGTATTCGACAAAGAAATCGGCCATCGGCAGATCACGGGTCACATCGCCGCGGCGCAGGTGAAGCACCGCATCCAGCGCAATCAGAACCGGGGGGTTGTCCCCAATCGGGGATCCATTGGCGATATTACCGCCAATCGTGGCCGCATTGCGCACCTGTTCGGACCCATAGCGACGGATCATATCCGCATAGGATGGATAATGGAGGGCAATTGCGCTGCGCACATGGTTCATAGTGACGCCTGCGCCAAACCGAATGCTTGTTTCGGTCTTATCAATCTGTTGCAAATCCGTGCACCGGTTCAAAAAGGCCACTTTGGGCAGGTCGCGCATTTGTTTTGTCACCCAAAGCCCGACATCCGTGGCCCCCGCGATTAATGTGGCATCGGGATTGGCCAGATACCATGCGGCCAAATCATCGGAAGTCTCAGGGATGAAATCCGGCAGGGTTGAGGGGGCCGGTAGATCGTCAATGATCCATGTGGGCACAGCGCTGTCTTGGGCGGCCTGCGCGGCGCGGATGATCGGCGCATAACCCGTGCACCGGCACAGATTGCCCGCCAGAATATCGTCGTGATCCTTGCGACCATTCAGATGCCCCGTGGCCATCGACACAACAAAGCCGGGCGTGCAGAACCCGCATTGTGATCCGTGGTGATCCACCATGGCTTGCTGAACGGGGTGCAGGGTGCCATCGGGGCTTTGGATGCCTTCGACCGTGCGAATGGCCTGACCGTCGAGCTGGGCCATAAACAGGATGCAGGAATTCAGCGTGCGCACGCCGCTTTTGTCTGTGACCATCACAGAACATGCGCCGCAATCGCCTTCGCGGCAGGCCTCTTTGGTTCCTTTCAGGTTACGCGTTTCGCGCAGCCAATCCAGCAATGTGGTGGTTGGGGCTATGCCCTTCACATCCACGCTCTCTCCGTTGAGAAGAAAGGTGATGTCCATATGATTCAGACCCGCCGCCTTACCTCGGGACCCTGTTTGCACACCCTCGATGCGGCGTAGAACGCGTGCGGGTTTAACTGTTGGTAGGGCAGAGCGTAGGAAACTCGCCCCCGCTTTGGCAAGCTTTCTATCCAAGTTTGCGTGCGAAATTCATTTCGGCTGAAATTTGATGCCTTGCTGAGGCGCAAATGGCGACAGATTTGGCGGACTTGTTTCGAATCAAAGGGTTTCCTACGATTTGAGCGTTAAAAACAAAGAAACTGAAGAGGTGACAAATGAAATTTTCAATGATGTTTTTGGGTGTGGCTTTGGTTGGATTAACCGCCTGTGTCGAAGAAGATACCGCACGTGGCGCCATGTGTTCTGCGGTGAATTACGGCAATGATTCGTCCACTTGGGCTTTTGACAATGAATGTGACGACCCGCGTTTTTATGGTCCCGGCACAGATGAGATTTTGCTCAGCTCGGATGCATTCCGGGACGCAACCGATTGCCGGAACCTGTGTTTTGCCGGGTTGGTCAATCCGCGCTGATTGCGACATGTCTCTGTTGTGTAAACTTATTTTGCGCAACAGAGACAAAACCGGCTGACAGGATCGGTTTGGCATTTCATCCCCGGCATGCATTGGATAGGTTTGCGTCATGGCTGATCCAACATTTATCCACCTGCGCGTTCATTCGGAATATTCCCTTCTCGAAGGGGCGGTTCCGGTTAAAAAAATATCCGGTCTCGTGGCGGGGATGGGGATGCCCGCGGTGGCGGTCACCGACAGCAATAACATGTTTTGTGCGCTGGAATTTTCCGAATATGCCAGCAAAGAGGGCGTGCAGCCGATCATCGGATGTCAGGTGGATTTGGGCTATGATGTGCCTGAAACCGGCAAACGCCCAGCCCCGCCCGCGCCGATTGTTTTGCTGGCGCAAAATGAATCCGGCTACGAAGGCTTGATGCGGATTTCGTCCTGTCTGTATGTGGATCCAGACGGCGAATTGCCCCAGGTTACGTTGGACGAACTGCGCGCCAATGCTGACAATATCATCTGTTTGACTGGTGGGCCGGATGGCCCAATCGGGCGGTTATTGCGCGCCGGACAACGCCCCAAGGCCGAAATATTGATGCAGCAATTGCATGAAATATTTGGCGATCGTCTATATGTCGAATTGCAGCGCCATCCCGGGGATGCCGGCCTGCCTGAGGCGGAAAAGCTATCCGAACGTGGCCATGTGGAAATGGCCTATGCGATGGGCATTCCGTTGGTGGCAACCAATGACGTATATTTCCCGAAACCCGGCATCTATGAGGCGCATGATGCGCTGATTTGCATTTCCGAAGGCGCCTATCTGGACCAACAGGAACCGCGCCGCCGACTGACACCACAGCACTATTTCAAAAGCCCGCAGGAAATGGCAACTCTGTTTGCTGATCTGCCAGAGGCCATTGAAAACACGGTCGAAATCGCCCGTCGCTGTGCATTCAAGGTTTATACTCGTGATCCCATTCTGCCCAAATTTGCCGATGATGAGGTCGCAGAATTGCGCCGTATCGCCAATGAAGGATTGCAAAAACGACTGGCGGTCATTCCCCATGCGGACACGCCGGAAAAATATCAGGAACGGCTGGATTTTGAGCTGAACATCATCGAAGGCATGGGCTTTCCGGGGTATTTCCTGATCGTTGCGGATTTCATCCAGTGGGCCAAAGACAACGACATTCCCGTTGGGCCGGGCCGGGGGTCCGGTGCGGGCAGTTTGGTGGCATATGCGTTGACGATTACCGATCTGGATCCGCTGCGTTATGCGCTGCTGTTTGAACGGTTTTTGAACCCGGAACGTGTGTCGATGCCCGATTTCGACATCGATTTTTGCATGGATCGCCGCGAAGAGGTGATCCGCTATGTGCAGCAGAAATACGGCCGTGACAAAGTGGGGCAGATCATCACCTTTGGTGCGCTGCTGAGTAAGGCGGCTGTGCGTGACGTTGGCCGGGTGTTGCAGATGCCCTATGGGCAGGTCGATCGGTTGTCGAAAATGATCCCGGTCGAAGGCGTAAAACCCGTATCCATCGAAAAGGCGTTGGCCGATGAGCCGCGTTTGCGCGAAGAAGCCAAAAACGAAGAGGTCGTTGACCGGCTGTTAACCTATGGCCAGCAGATCGAAGGGTTGCTGCGCAACGCATCGACCCACGCGGCGGGGGTTGTGATCGGGGATCGGCCGCTGGATGCGCTGGTGCCGCTCTATCAGGATCCACGGTCTGACATGCCTGCGACCCAGTTCAATATGAAATGGGTGGAACAGGCCGGGCTGGTTAAATTTGACTTTTTGGGCTTGAAAACCCTGACCGTTGTGCAATCGGCCATGGATTTGATTTTGAAATCCGGTCGGCCCATTCACGTGGCTGCGGATGGGCGGCAATTATACGAACCAGCAGAAGGCGCAGAAAACCAGATCAACGCGATTCCGCTGGATGATGAAGCGTCGTATAAGCTTTATTCAGCCGCGAAAACTGTGGCGGTGTTTCAGGTGGAATCCTCGGGGATGATGGATGCGCTGCGGCGCATGAAACCCACCTGTATCGAAGACATCGTGGCGCTGGTGGCCCTGTATCGCCCCGGCCCGATGGAAAACATCCCCACCTATTGTGAGGTAAAGAACGGCCAGCGTGACCTGGAATCCGTACATCCGTTGATCGATCATATCCTCGAAGAAACCCAAGGGATTATCGTTTACCAAGAACAGGTTATGCAGATTGCGCAGGTCATGGCCGGCTATTCGCTGGGCGGGGCTGACCTGTTGCGCCGGGCGATGGGGAAAAAGATCAAAGAGGCGATGGATGCCGAGCGGCCCAAATTCGAAAAAGGGGCGGCTGAAAACGGTGTGCCCGCCAAAAAAGCGTCCGAAGTGTTCGATTTGTTGGAAAAATTCGCCAACTATGGGTTCAACAAATCCCACGCGGCGGCCTATGCGGTGGTCAGCTATCAAACCGCTTGGCTAAAGGCCAACCACCCGGTCGAATTTATGGGTGGCGTGATGAATTGCGATATCCACCTGACCGACAAATTGGCGGTGTATTTCCAAGAGGTCAAAAAAGGTCTGGGGCTAAGCTATGTGCCGCCCTGTGTGAACCGATCCTTGGCGACGTTTGATGTGGTTGACGGCGCGTTGGTTTATGCGCTGGGTGCGTTGAAAAACGTGGGCGCTGAGGCGATGCAATTGATCGTCGATGCCCGCAAACCCGATGGTGTGGACACGCCGTTTGTCACGTTGTTCGATCTGGCCCGTCGGGTGGATCTGAAACGGGTCGGCAAACGTCCGTTGGAAATGTTGGCGCGGGCCGGGGCGTTTGATCAGCTGGATCCAAACCGTCGCCGCGTATTCGAAAGCCTTGATTCATTGGTCGGTTATTCCGCCGCAATCCATGAACAGAAAAATTCGAACCAAGTCAGCCTGTTTGGCGAAGCAGGCGATGATCTGCCCGAACCGCGCCTATCTGCGGCGCAGGATTGGCTGCCTGCTGAACGTCTGGCAGAGGAATTCAAAGCAATTGGGTTCTATCTGTCTGGCCATCCGCTGGATGATTATATGGTGCCGCTCAAACGCCAAAAGGTGCTGACCTTGGATGATGTGATCGCCAAGGCCGAGCGCGGGGCCTGTATCGTGAAAATGGCGGGCACGGTGGCGGGACGCCAAGAACGCAAATCGGCGCGCGGCAACCGGTTTGCCTTTGTGCAATTGTCCGACCCGACCGGCCAATACGAAGTAACGATGTTTTCAGACACGTTGGAACAGGCGCGTGAACATTTGGAGAGCGGCAATCAAGTGGTCCTGTCGGTCGAAGCCAACATGGAAAGCGACCAGCTAAAGCTGTTGGGTCGGTCGGTTTCGCCGATTGATAATGCCGTCGCAGAGGCCGGGTCATCCGCGTTAAAAATCTTTGTCGAAGAAGAAGCGGTGCTGGAGCCTATCGCCGAAATCTTAACCAATGCGACGCGGGATCAGGTGCGCGGTGGGCGTGGTCCGATCACGTTGTGCCTGATGCATTCCGATTTGCCGGGCGAAGTTGAACTAGATCTTGGGCGTGAATTCCCGGTTAACCCCCAGATAAAGGGGGCTCTGCGGTCTTTGGCCGGTGTGTTGGATGTCCAAGAGGTCTGACATAGACCTGACCCGAACAATTGGATAAAAGTCATTCGTTAAGTTTGAGAGGCTGCCCAAGTGATCCGTTTGTCTATTGTCATGTCCGCGACGCTGTTGCTGACCGCCTGTGGTGATCCGTTGCGGAACGTCACACGGCTGAGCGACCTTGAAGGTGTGCAACAGACGGATTCTGTGTTGGTGGCGGCGCAAACCGAAGAACCGGAAACCGGAGAAGGTTTTTTAGGGCGTTTATTGGGGCGCGGGGACGCAGCTGCGTCGGAACCGGCAACCCAACCTGATGCCACGGTCCAAACAGACCCCAATGCCGCACCAGATCACCAGATGTCGGATGTGGATGCGGTGATTGCCGATGTGGTTGCCCAGAGCGAACCCCAGCCCGCGCCACGTCGCGGATTGGGCGCATTGTTTGGTCGCCGCACTGCAAACGAACGGCCCAATTCAGAGGTTGTCCCGGCCGCGATGGCCGCGCCTGAGGCGGCAGAGGGCAACATCGATCCAGCGAATGCGCAGGCCCCAGAGGCCGCCCCAGAGGTTGAGCCAGAGAACACGCCTGAAGTTGCGCCAGAAATTGTGCCAAATGCCGAACCCGAACGCGCCGCGCAGCGTCCCCGGTTCGGGCTATTTGGGCGTCGCAATGCCGCGCCCGTGGCCACCGGCCCCGATGCTCGAATTGTTGAGGTTGGCACGTTACTGCCTTATGGGGAAATTGCCCGTGTCTGTGATATTTCGCGTCGGCAATTGGGGACCAAGGTTGATCAAATCAATGGTCAGGATTTGTATGATACGATCCCGAATTCCACAGCACAACGCACGTTCTATGTCACTGGATTCCCTGACAATTGTGCGCGCCAATTCACGGGTGCTTTGGTCCTGACCGGGGATGTGGGCACCCACGAAGTGGTGCGGTATGCGGCGCATAATGACGGGCTGGCCTATTCCGCGACCGACAGCGCCTATGAGGCCATCAAGGCCCAGTTTTGCCGCGTGCCCCATGGGGAGCCATGTGGTTCAAGGCTAGAACGACTGGGCAGTCTGACCACATTTCTGACGGTCTATGACAGCTTTGGCGCGGGCGATGATTGGATTGAAATTTTGATCCATGACGGTGCCGTGGTTGCCATCGGACCCAAAGGATAATCTGGGCGTATTCGGGGTCTACCAATGTGGCGGACGCTGATCCGCCAATGGAATTGTCCCGCCTTGGTCCTGATCCTGTTCCGCTGCGCGTTCCATCAACAGCATCATCCGCCGGGTCAACAGGGCCAGTTCTTTGTCCTGCCGCGCCACAACCTCGGACAGATCCTCGGTCACTTGGGTCAAATGCGCAATCTGTTCTTCGAGTCTGACCAGATCGGTCATGGCTTATCCTTTCAGCATCCGTAGCCCTTGCGTGGTATCCGCCCGCATCGCCAATCGCAATCCGGGTTCGTCCCCTGCCTTGAGTGCGGCAATGATCAGTTTGTGATGATAGGGGGGCTCTGTCCGTTTGAGGCGCCCATAAAGCGCGCGCATCGTAGGCCCAAGTTGGAGCCAAACCGTTTCAGCCAGCGCCAGCATCGCCGGGGCCTGTGCGCGCAAATACAGCGTTCGGTGAAATTCCAGATTGGTGCGGATATAACCAGAGGCATCTTTGCGCGCGACCATTTGGGCGACGCTCTGGTCGATGGTTTCCAGCCGTTCGATCAGCGCATTATGCGCCCGAGGCAGGGCACGGCTGGACAATTCCGGTTCCAGCAGCGCCCGGATCGAAGCGAGCTCTTCTATGCGGTCATCGCTGAGCACGGGGGTGGACACCCGCCCGGATGACGACAGAGACAATGCGCCCTCGGCCACCAACCGGCGGACCGCTTCGCGTGCGGGGGTCATCGACACGCCAAAATCTTTGCCGATGCCACGCAGGGTCATGGCTTCGCCGGGCATCACTTCGCCATGCATGATGCGGCTGCGCAGGGTGCGATAAACCTGTTCATGGGCTGCGCCGGTGGGTTCTGGGGATCGGGAATGTAACAGCATGGGGCATTTGTGATCACAAATTGCGATTGCGTCAATCGCCGAATCGAATCCGGTGCAGATCATTTCCAGAAGAGTTCAACCAATCGCGACATCGGCGGTGATCAGGAAACAGATCCGCGACGATCGCCCAAAAATCCGCTGAATGGTTCATTTCCACCAAATGGGCGACTTCGTGTGCAGCCACGTAATTCAGCACCTCTGGCGGCGCCATAATCAGCCGCCACGAATACATCAAATCCCCTGCTGACGTGCAGGACCCCCAGCGGGATCGTGTGTCGCGCAACGTTATTTTCCCATATGACCGCCCGAGCTGCGCGGCATAGCGGTCAGACGCAGCCGCCAGGTGATTGCGCGCCTCAACTTTCAGGAAAGCCCGCACGCGAATACCTGTTTTTTCAGGGTCTTGGGGCACATATAACGTGTTGTCGATCAACTGTGTTTTGCGACCTGTCTGGGCAATAATGGGCAAATCCTGCCCTTGATATGGGATGGTCCCCCCAATCTGAACCGGGATTTCACCGCCAATATCGCTGACATGTTGGCGCAGCCATTCGGCGCGATCTTCGATAAAGGCATGGGCGTCACGTTCGGCGGCGCGCATCGGCATGGTCAGCGTCACCCGCCCATCCAAACGGGACACGCGCAGCGACAAACGCCGCGCACGCGACGATCTGCGCAGAGTAACTTCGACCTCTGGCTTGCCTTTCAGAACGTATCGTCCCATATGGTGCCTTTCGCAGTTAAAACGGCCAAAAGTTTTGACACGCCCGTCTGCATATGGCAGTGGACGTCGACCGGCTGCAAGTGCAGCCAGAAATGCCATTGGCCAAAGTGATAAAGGACGACACATGCCCAAGGAAGAATGGGGAACCAAGCGTATCTGCCCCACCACAGGCAAACGCTTTTACGACCTGAACGCCAATCCGATCATCAGCCCCTATTCGGGTGAGGTAGTCGCGACTGAAGCGTCCAAAACCCGCACCATGGTTGCCGACGCAGAAGATGCGCAAACCAAAAAGATGAAAGATCTGGATGAATCCGAAGATCTGACATTGGATGATGACGATGATGACGTCGATCTGGGCGATGATGTGCTGGACGATGATGACGATGACGATGATACAGTTTCGCTAAATGATCTGGCGGATGTCGCATCGGATGACGACGACAATTAAAAAAGTTACCGGGGGTGTTTTTTCGCTTGAAATCACCCTCGTCGCTGTCTAATCAGCACCACGCAGCAGGTTGAATGCTGCACCGGTAGGGGCCTTAGCTCAGTTGGGAGAGCGCTTGCATGGCATGCAAGAGGTCAGGGGTTCGACTCCCCTAGGCTCCACCAAATTCTCTTTTCTACATGATCAAATACGTCTGCGCTTTTGGGGCAGGTCCGTTGCCTCTGACCATGTGAACCTTGGCGCATGTTTGATCGATCACCTGCGTTTGCCACCGCGCTCAGCACGGCAGGGCGACGTTCAGGGGGCAGATGCGCTGTGAGCGGCGTTTCGACCCCTTAGGACGTACAAGCATGGGATTTGGCGGCCTAGGGGTGGATTGACACTTACATGGGCGTGGTGGCCCAAATTGACATCGTCTGAGTGTCCATTCGAGGGGACGCTAGACAGTTGGTAGGGTTTGATTAGCAAGGCGGTTGCGATGCCGCATCTTTCGCCAGGGCAAAAGGGGTCTGTTTCGGGAGCTGGCCAAGCAGGCTGAACGTTCTGGCGCGACACTCCATGCCGCACCAGCCGACAGGAAAGACATGATCAGGAAGCACAGGCGTTTTAAGGACGATCCGCCGCCAGCTATGCACCAACAGAATGCGCAGGGCGGCGGTTTGCATCGGGGTCAAATTCGGCGTCGCGCCGAGCAGGGCCTGCACGGCGTCCAGAGCGCTGAGAAAATCCTCGGACAGTTTCACAATTGCCGGATCGCAGACCCTGCTGGTGATCCATTCTGGCAAACGGCTTGCCAAATTGAGTTTCTTGGCAATGACATCATCCGTGTTTGGGGGGATGCATGTCACAAGCATGTTGGACGAAACCCACACCCCAGAGGAGTGGTCAGTTGGGGCTGGGTGTCCGAGCGTGAAGCCGGGGTTGAAAATGACCAGCCACGCTTCTTTGACGGCTGCGTCTTTGGCATAAATGCGCGGTGAGGCGGCGATACTTTGTGCTCGTCCCCATTGGGTCAGGAAATAATCGCTGGTCCGCCCCGTGCGTGTGCTGTCGATCCAGCCATCTTTGCGTAACCGATGCAACGCGACGCGCATTGCTTCGGGTTTGATGCCAATATGTTTGCATAGATTGCGCAACAGAGCTCCGCTGATCTGCGCATCGACATCTTGTGCCAATTCGCCGAACACTGTCACCAAAAGCGACCAAACGCGCGGCGTTGTGCCAAACGTCACGTGTTCGGTGAGATGTTGGAAGGAAGCGACCTGCATAGGCGATTCTTAGTCCGCAAATGCAGGTTTTCCAAGCCTCAGGATGAAAAGGCGTTCATGGTTAACAGCTCATATTCTGCGACCAGTTCATCATTCTGATTTGTCAGCGTGGCATGCCAACGTACCTCGCCATATTCGTCGTTGCGGGGGGTTTTGTGTTTGACTGACAGACGCACCTTGATGCTGTCGCCTGCCTCAACCGGCTTCATAAAGCGCAAACTGTCCAGACCTGTATTGGCCAAAACGGGGCCTTCTGTTGGTTCCACAAACAGACCTGCTGCAAAACTAAGAAGCAAATAGCCATGCGCCACGCGGCCGGGGAAAAACGGGTTCCGTTTGGCCGCGGCGTCATCCATGTGGGCATAAAACGTATCACCAGTGAATTCGGCAAAATGTTCGATGTCTTTCAGGGTGATTTTTCGCGGCTCTGTGTGAATGGTTTCGCCGATTTCCAGCGCGTTGAACGAACGGGTAAAGGGGTGGGCGGGCGCAGGAATTTCTGTCGCTCCGGGCACCCATTTTTGACCGATGGCTGATAGGATGTCGGGGCTGCCTTGAATGGCCGTGCGCTGCATATAATGCATGACACCGCGCACGCCGCCCATTTCTTCGCCGCCACCAGCGCGACCCGGACCGCCATGCACCATATGGGGCAAAGGCGAGCCGTGGCCGGTGGATTCTTTCATGCTGTCGCGGTTGTTAAAGTAAAGCCGCCCATGGAACGTGCCTGCGCCCAAGGCCACCTCGCGGGCGACATGCGCATCATGGGTGATAACGGACGCCACCAGAGACCCCTCGCCGCGATTGGCCAATGCGATGGCGTGGTCCAGATCGCGGTACCCCATGATGGTCGATACGGGGCCAAAGGCTTCGGTGTCGTGGATCCGTTCGGCGGTGTCTGGGGCGGCGCAGTGAAACAGCATCGGCGGCAAAAAGGCACCTTTGTTTGCGTCCGCGCCTTGCACGTCGAAATTGTCGGCGTTGCCATACACACATTCGGCCTCTGATCCGATGATCGCGGCCTTTTCCAACACATCGCGTTTTTGGCTGTTGGACACCAATGCGCCCATGCGGGTGCCCTCAGATTGGGGGTCCCCGATGATGGTTTTTGCCAAACGGGCACTCAGCGCTGCAATGACGGCATCGACCTGCGCCTGAGGGGCGATAATGCGGCGGATGGCAGTACATTTCTGGCCCGCCTTGGTCGTCATTTCGCGTTGGACTTCTTTTACGAACAGGTCAAATTCCGGGGTGCCAGCCACAGCATCGGGGCCAAGGATGGACGCATTCAGGCTATCTTGTTCAGCGATAAAGCGGATGGAATTGCGCATGATATGCGGCGCTGAACGCAACTTAAACGCGGTCTGGGCTGAGCCGGTAAAGCTGACGACATCCTGACAGGTCAGCCGGTCCAGCATATCGCCCAAACCACCGGATACCAGCTGTAACGCACCTGCGGGCAGGATGCCGCTGTCGAGCATGATTTTCACAGCCAATTCGGTAACATAGCAGGTTGCCGTTGCGGGTTTCACGATGGCAGGAACGCCGGCCAGCAGGGTTGGCGCCAGCTTTTCCAACATGCCCCAAACAGGGAAATTGAAGGCGTTGATATGCACTGCAACCCCCTGCAAAGACGTCGCGATATGTTGACCAAGGAACGTGCCATTGCGCGAGAGCTGTTCGACATCACCATCAAGATAGACATGGGCGTCCGGCATTTCACGACGGCCTTTGGAAGCAAAAACAAACATCGTGCCGATGCCACCGTCGATATCAATCATATGATCTGACTGTGTCGCACCCGTGGCAAAGGACAAATCGTAAAGCGCCTGTTTGTGTTTCCCCAATTCAATCGACAGCGCCTTTAGCATGCGGGCGCGGTCGTGGAATGTCAGCGCTCGCAGGGCAGGGCCCCCGGTCTGGCGCGCGTAATCTAGCATTCCCTGCACATCCAGCGCATCGTTGCCCGCCCGGCCCAGCTGTTGGCCGGTCACCGCATTTTCAATGGCGCGGGCATTGGCGTCCGGCGCGATCCATTCTCCGGCCGCGAAACTTTTCACTTCCAAAAGACTCATGAGACTTCCTTTCGTGGGGGAGGGCGATTAATGGCCCAAGCCACCCATTTGATTTGGTAAAAACAAAACGATGACCGGGAGAAGCACGATCAGGGCCAGACGCAGTATGTCGGCGATCCAAAACGGCGTGACCCCTTTGAAAATCGTGCCGGTTGAGACGTCCCCGACGACGCCCTTTAGGATAAAGACGTTCAGGCCCACGGGCGGTGTAATCAGCGATATTTCAACGACAACAACCACGACGATACCGAACCAGATCGGATCAAATCCAAGGGATGTAACCAACGGAAAGAAGATCGGAACCGTCAACAGCAGCATGGACATGCTTTCAAACACGCAGCCAAGAACGACATAAACCAACAGGATCATCACCATGACCATCATCGCAGACACGTCATAAGCTGTGACAAGCCCGATCAACGCTTCTGGCATTCCCGCCACGTTGACAAAGTTAGAAAAAATCTGGGCCCCGATCAGCACGGCGAACAATCCCGCCGAGGTGATCGCGGTTTCAGTCAGAACCTCGATCAACCCTTTAAAGCTAAGCCCGCCACGAGCCAGCGCGATAATGAAGGCCCCCATCGCCCCCATGCCAGCCGCCTCAGTCGGTGAAAAAGTCAGGTTCAGCGGGGCAACGTCAAAGATCCCGTACAAGCCGCCGATCACCAAAAAGAACAACAACAGCACGGCCCAGACGGATTTCAACGCGGTCAGGCGTTCACGCCAGGCGGTGCGTGTGCCCGCTGGTCCGGATTCTGGTCGGCGCCAGACCGTGTAGCGCACCGCGCCCAGATAAAACAGGATCCCCATCAGGCCGGGAATGATCCCCGCCATGAACAATTTGCCGATCGAGGTTTCAGTCAGGATGCCATAGATCACGAGGATCACCGAAGGCGGAATGAGAATGCCCAACGTGCCCCCAGCTGCGATTGACGCTGTTGCCAATCGGTCAGAATAATGAAAGCGGCGCATTTCGGGCATGGCCACCTTGGACATGGTTGCCGCCGTTGCCAGTGACGATCCACAAATCGCAGAAAAGCCGCCACAGGCCATCACAGTCGCCATAGCAAGGCCCCCGCGCATATGGCCGAGAAAGGCATGGGACACCGCATAAAGTTCGCGCGCCATGCCGCCTTTGTTTACGAACAAACCCATCAGGATGAACAGCGGGATCACAGACAAGCCGTAATCCTGCGCCGTATCGGTCACCTGCCGCCCGACCATCGACAGCGATGCGCGCAGCCCCCGGGCATCAAACAGGCTGCCGCCGCGTTCATATGCGTATCCCAGCGTTCCGACAATTCCCATCGCGAACACAATCGGCATCCGCAAAAGTACCAGAACAAGAACGACACCAAAGCCGATCAGAGCAGCGGTCATACCTTTAGTTCCTTCAATAGATTGGGCGCGATTAGGGTCAAAAGCCCCGCAATCAGCATCGCAATCGCCGCCAATGTGATGCCTGCTGCGATGAACCACATCGTCAGATATTGCGGCAGCCCGAGATATTCTGTGACGTCGCCATAATCTCTTGTGCGTTCGGCCAGTTTCCAGACCTGCGCCACAGGCCATGTTAACATTGCCCCGGACAGGATCAGGATGACCCCATTGCGCAGACGCGTCAGTTTTAGTCGCGCAAAGAAACCATCGGTCAAATCGACGGCGATATGGCCGTTCGTGACCGAGATATGCGGCATAACAGCAAAGACCATCACCGCCACCAATATCCGCGTCAATTCGGTTGCAGCTTCTATCGGGGCGTTAAAACTGGACCGCAGGATCACGTCGCCAAAGGTCATCAGCATCAGAATGAACAATGCCGCACAGGCAAGCCAAATGGGTATGATAACAAGGATTTGGTAGACTTTTCTCAACGTCGGCATCGGATGTTTCCTAGGTCAAAATGGCCGGGCATGTTTCATGCCCGACCGATTGGTCATAGGGGTGTTTTATTCGACACCCAGCTCTGCGCGGAAAAAGGCCAGTGCCGCTTGCGCATCAACGCCTTGTGCGGCGACTTCTTCCAGAACGCTGGCTGTGACGGTCTCAACAATCGATGCAAAGGTCGCGATGTCTTCGTCCGATGCGAGCGTGATCGTGTTGCCTTCGGTTTCTTCCGTCAGTTGGATGCTGAACGCATCACCTTGGTCCCAAACCGCGCCGGACATACGGCTGATCGGTTCGCCAAACACGTCGTCCATGAGCGCCGTTTGCAGGTCTTCGGGCAGGTCCCCAAAGGTGTCTTCGTTCATGATATAGGCAAAGGATCCGCGGAAAAATCCACCCGGGATTTCATAGTAATTGGGCGCAACTTCGGTCAGTCGGAAACCTTGGCGGCTGTCGATTGTCATCATCACGCCATCGGCAGTGTTCGATGCCAGAGTTTCGTAAACTTTGGGCGCTGGCACCTGAATGCCGGTGGTTCCCAATGCGGTGCCGACTTCGCTGGCCACGCCACCGGGCATACGCAATTTCAACCCGGCCAAATCAGCCAGAGTGTTCACAGGTGTGTTGGTGTGCACCTGACCGGGGCCGTGGGTGTGCAGACCGATGACCTTTACGCCGCGATGCTCATTCAGATCGGCCAGATAGGTTTCGAACAGGTTCCAATAGGCGACCGACGCCGCCTCAGCGGTGGTTTCAACACCGGGCAATTCAGCCAGTTTGTAGCTGACAAATCGGCCGGGCTGATAGCCGTGAAAGATGTAAGCAATATCGACAGCCCCGTCCAAAACGAGGTCCATCTGTGCTGGCGGCGGTGCAAGCCCCATGCGGACTTCTGCGGTAACGCGGCCATCGGTTGCCTCTTCGATCATTTCGATCATCTGCGGCATCATTTGCGCGTTGATGTTATGGGTCGGGGGAACCCAGCTTGAAATCACCAGCGTATATTCGGCTTCGGCATAGGCCGCCGCACCTGCGATTAACGACGTGGCCGTCAGTGTTCCCAAAAGATATTTGTTCATGTTTTCCTCCTCTTAGAATTTGTTGGTCGTGGGAATTATTGATAGCGTTCAGCCCTGATCCATGATCCGGGGCTTTTGGCTTCTAGGGCGTCCAGGGCGGCGCGGATTTTGTCATCCCCGGCGGTTTTCGCCGCAAACATCGGGCCACCCCGCCAGCGCGGAAACCCGTAGCCATGCAATTTGACCATATCGACCGCAGCATCGTTTTCGCTGATGCCTTCTTCGACGATCCGTGCGCCTTCATTGGCCATGGCGGCCAGCAATTGGATCTGGATCTGATCGGGGGCAAAGCCGTCGCGCGCGATCGCGTTGTCGCGGGAATAGGCGGTGATCAGGTCCGTCACCACCGGGTCTGTCTGGGGTTTGCGGTCGCCATCTGGGTAAACATACCAGCCTTTACTGACCCGCTGACCGATGCGGCCCAAGTCACAAAGTTGATCGGAAATGGCGACATAACGCTCGGATTTGGCGCGGGTGGCGTCCTGACGACGGCGATTGGCCTGCGCGATCTGCAATCCGCTCATGTCTTGGGCCTCAAACGGGCCCATCGCCATACCAAAGGCGCGCATTTCGTCATCGATCTGTTTGGGCAGAGCCCCATCCGCCAACATATATTCCGCTGCACGTCGATAGGCGGCCAGAATCCGATTGCCGATAAATCCGTCACAAATGCCTGACAACACGGCAACTTTGCGCAGCCGTTTGGCCAATGAAAACGCCGTTGCCAGCGTGTCTTTTGAAGTGTCAGGAAGTTTGACCACCTCAAGCAGCTTCATGATGTGCGCAGGCGAAAAAAAGTGCAGCCCAACAAGACGGGCGGGATTTTCAATACCCTCAAAAATATCGCGCGGATCAAGATACGAGGTATTCGTTGCAAGGATCGCGTCCTTGCGCATGACACTGGCTAGGTTTTGAAACGCCTCTTTCTTGACCGTGACCTCTTCGAACACGGCTTCTATAGCCAGATCGGCGTCTTTGGCGTTGTCATATCCGACCCCAGTGGTAAAGGCGGCGAGTTGCGCGTCGTGCTTGGCCTGATCAACCTTGCCACGTTTTAGAGCGCCTGCGATGATCCCCTGAACGCGGTCTTGCGCCGCTGTTGCTGCGTCAATGTTGCGTTCAATGAGGGTGACGTGCAAACCGGCCCCTAGGCAAGCAGCCGCAATTCCGGCCCCCATCAAGCCACCACCGACAACGGCAATGTGTGTGATGTTCTTTGATGTGGCATCCGCAATGTCAGCGGGTTGCGACACGGCCCGTTCGGCAAAAAACGCGTGGCGCAAGGCGCGGCTTTCGTTTGAGGCGCGCAATGACAGGTGCAAAGCGCGTTCTTTTGGCTGGCCTTTTGCATAAGGTTCACAGGCCCAGAGCAGCGCATCAAGGTTGTGCAACGGGGCTTCTTGGCCGCGGGCGCGGTGCCTTAATGTGATGCGTTTTTCAGCTATCCATTCACTGTCGAGCGCGGTGACAGAACGCTCAGAAATAGCGGTCGGTGAAGAGAGCGTGATGTTTTGCGCGCAGGCCGCGATGTCGGTATCGATCGCGTCAATCGCGCCCAGTTTCAGCGATGTTTCTGCTGTTAGCAGCTTGCCAGAGCAGGCCATGTCGATTGCCGCATCCCAGCCGAACAGACGCGGTGCGCGTTGGCTTCCACCTGCGCCGGGTATCAGGCCGACATTCACTTCGGGCAGGCCGAATTTTGTGCCGGGGGCCGCGACACGATGGGCGCAGGCCATGGCGATTTCCAGACCGCCCCCTAAGACAGTGCCGTGCATTGCAGCAACAAAGGGTGTTTCGCTTGCTTGGATGGCGTCAACGACGTCGGGCAGGTGCGGTTCCTGTGCAGGGGCGTCAAATTCGCTCATGTCGCCGCCGGCGATAAACGTGCGCCCAAGACATTGCAAAATGGCGCGCTCAGCCCCTTGAACTTTGGCCACGGCGTCTAGCAAACCTTGGCGCATAGCGGTCGACGTGGCGTTCACCGGGGGGTTGTTCACCGTCACCCAAGCCAGTCCGTTTTCGATACGTACATCGACAATGCTCACGATGGTCCTCCGCCAGAATCGTTGCGGTATCATTAATTGACCAACCGGTCGGTTTATGCAAGTATCAAATTGTGACGACCAGAAAGTGACCACGAAATGACCAACCCGATTCTTGTTCAACCACATGAAAACTGGACAGAAATAACTCTGAACAGGCCAGAGAGACTAAACAGTTTCAATGACGAGATGCACCTCGCTTTGCGCGCCGCGCTGGAAGAGGCACGCGATAATGGCATGCGCGCTGTGCTTGTTACGGGGGCAGGCCGGGGGTTTTGTGCGGGGCAGGATCTGGGGGATCGCGATCCGTCCAAAATGACCTCGCCGCCGGATTTGGGGGCAACGGTGCGAAACTACTATGCACCGCTGGTTCGATTGATCCGCGCGCTTGAATTTCCGGTGGTTTGTGCAGTGAATGGTGTCGCGGCCGGGGCAGGTGCCAATCTGGCGCTGGCCTGCGACATAGTATTGGCGGCCCACAGCGCAAAATTCATCCAGTCATTTGCCAAAGTGGGGCTGATCCCTGACACGGGTGGCAGCTGGCATTTGCCCCGTTTGATCGGAGAGGCAAGGGCAAAAGGGCTGGCGTTCACCGCGCACCCCCTGTCCGCCCAACAAGCTGAGGAATGGGGCATGATTTGGAAAGCCCTGCCGGATCAGGATTTGATGGCCGAAGCGCGGGCCATGACCGCGGGCTTTGCCAATGGTCCGACGCTTGGTCTGGGCCTCAGCAAAGCGGCCATTCAGGCGTCGGCGACCGACACCCTGAGCGATCATCTGGAGATGGAGGCCGATTACATGAAGACCTGCGGCGAAAGTGCGGATTATGCCGAAGGCGTGTCGGCCTTTCTTGGAAAACGCGCGCCTGTGTTTAAAGGATCCTGATGATGACCCCAAAAGAACGTGCCGTTCGTGCAGCAGAGGCGATGTGGACAGAAGATGGTGCTTCAAAATGGTTGGGTATGACGCTGGTTTCGGTTGATGAAGGCATGGCTGTCATGACGTTGAAAGTTCAAAAACATCATTGCAACGGGCATGGAATGTGCCATGGCGGCATCACGTTTTCACTTGCAGATAGTTGCTTTGCCTTCGCGTGTAACAGTCGCAATCAGTCGACTGTCGCGCAGAATAACACGATGACCTACACCGCGCCTGCACAGGTGGGCGACGTACTGACCGCCACTGCGCGTGAGGTATCTCTGACCGGAAGAAGCGGCATTTATGACGTGTGTGTCACCGATCAAAATGGCAAAACAATCGCAGAAATGCGGGGCCTTTCACGCGCAATCAATGGCCAATTATTTACAGAATGACCTGTGGGATGGAGGATGACCTATGAAAGATCTGGCCCCGGCAAAAGCCGATTTGGAACCGATCGAAATTGCGAGCCGTGACGAAATTTCAACGTTGCAGTTGGAGCGCATGAAATGGTCGTTGCGTCATGCCTATGACAACGTGCCCATGTATCGACAACGTTTTGACGAGGCAGGGGTGCATCCCGATGATCTGAAGGATCTCAAAGACCTGGCCAAGTTTCCCTTTACCTACAAAAATGACCTGCGTGACAATTACCCGTTTGGTCTGTCGGCTGTGCCACGTGACAAATTGGTGCGCATTCACGCGTCATCCGGCACCACAGGCAAGCCCACCGTCGTCGTTTATACCAAAAATGACATCGACGTTTGGGCAGACACGCTGGCGCGCAGTTTGCGTGCCTCGGGTTTGCGTGCAGGGGATACGATCCACAATGCGTATGGCTACGGTTTGTTCACGGGCGGGCTGGGCGCGCATTACGGCATTGAACGGCTGGGCGCTGCGGTTGTCCCGATGGGCGGCGGCCAGACAGAAAAGCAGGTCGGTCTGATCACCGATTTTGAGCCAAAGGGCATCATGGTGACACCGTCTTATATGCTCAATATTCTTGAGGGGTTCCACAAGGCGGGTATCGATCCGCGCGAATCTTCGCTTAGGGTTGGTGTGTTTGGCGCCGAACCGTGGACAAACGCCATGCGCAAAGAGGTCGAAGACGCCTTTGATATGCATGCGGTTGATATCTATGGGCTGAGCGAAATTATGGGCCCCGGTGTGGCCAATGAATGCATCGAAACCAAAGACGGGCTGCACGTTTGGGAAGACCACTATTACCCTGAGATCATCAATCCGGCGACCGGAGAAGTGGTCGAGGATGGCGAAGAAGGGGAGCTGGTCTTTACCACCTTGACCAAAGAAGGCATGCCAATGATCCGCTATCGTACCCGCGATCTGACACGCCTATTGCCCGGCACGGCCCGCACGATGCGGCGGATGGAAAAGATCACTGGCCGCTCTGATGACATGATAATCTTGCGGGGCGTTAACGTGTTTCCGACACAGATCGAAGAACAGGTTATGGCGACAGGGGGGCTTGCACCCTATTTCCAGATCGAACTTTATAAATCCGGTCGCATGGATGCGATGCGCGTGTTTGTTGAGGCCAATCCCAATACTGCGGATGAGTTGTCCAAGACAGCTGCGGCGCGCATGTTGACCAAGCATATTAAGGATATGGTTGGAATCTCGACGGAAGTTATCGTAGGAGAACCTGGGTCTGTTGCGCGCAGTCAGGGCAAAGCCGTGCGCGTCGTGGACAATCGCAACAAGGAATAACTGTGTCTCGCCCTATTGCCAAAGATCACGACGCCAAGCGCATTCACATCTTGCACGTCGCTGCCCGTTTGTTTGCCGACCAAGGTTATGCGCGGGCATCGATGTCGCAGGTCGCAAAGGAATGCGGGATATCGAAAGCGAATATTTATCACTATTACAGCAGCAAAGACGCGCTGCTGTTTGATATTCTGGATACCTATCTGTCGGCCCTGCGCACCCGCATCACCAGTTTGGACCTGGACGGGCTAAACCCACCCGAACAATTGGGGCGGGTCATCGTGGAAACATTGCAATCCTACGAAGGCATGGATCACGAACATAAGATTCAAACCGAAGGCATCCCGTTACTGCCCGAAGATCAGCAAACAATTCTGAAGTCTTATCAGCGCGAAATGGTTGTTCACATGAGCGACATTGTCGGCAGAATTGCGCCAGAGGTTTTTGCAGATGACCCACGGAAATTACGTGCAACGGTGATGTCGATCTTTGGCATGTTGAACTGGTTTTACATGTGGAACAGCAATGCAGGTCACGAAGCAAGGGATGAATACGCCAAGCTGGTCACAAAGCTAACCCTGACAGGCGTGCACGGCCTTTAAGGCCGCGCCATTCAGGGTCCTTCATTGGGTTGCATTTAGCCGATTTGCATACCTGTGCCAGGCCG
This sequence comes from Aestuariibius sp. HNIBRBA575, assembly GCF_040932005.1. Lineage (NCBI taxonomy): Bacteria > Pseudomonadati > Pseudomonadota > Alphaproteobacteria > Rhodobacterales > Paracoccaceae > Aestuariibius > Aestuariibius sp. HNIBRBA575. The sequence goes on along the minus strand of NZ_CP162414.1, from coordinate 2,859,489 downwards.
CATTCTTTAGTGATCGTAATCCACGACAACTTTGTCTGTGACAGGATAGGCCTGACAGGACAAAACATAGCCCTGCGCAACTTCGTAATCCTCAAGCGCATGGTTCGCGAGCATCTCCACCTCACCTTCCAGAACTTTGCATTTGCAGGTGGAACAGACGCCAGCCTTGCAGGCATAAGGCGCGTCCAGCGCATTTTCGAGGGCGGCTTCGAGGATTGACTGATCCTTGTCCATGGTGAAGCTGCGCGCCGATCCATCCATCGAGATTGTCGCCTCGGTCGATTTGGCGACAACGTCGATGGCATCTGTGTTGGTCTTGCGGATCAGGCGTCCGGGTTGGGCACTGGCGAACAACTCAAACTTGATCTGATCGTCGGTCAAACCGTGGTCGCGCAGGGCCGCCGCAATGCCAAGCATCATCGGTTCTGGCCCGCAGATGAACGAGGTGTCGACGCTTTGGATGTCGATCCAGTGATCGAACAGCGCCTTACATTTGTCTGTATCCACGCGGCCGGTGAACAGGTCGATATCCTGCGCATCACTTTCCAGCACATGGATAATTGTCAGGCGCCCCATATACAGGTTTTTGAGGTCTTCCAGCTCTTCGCGGAACATGATCGTGTTCACGCCGCGATTGGCATAGACCAGTGAAAAGGTGCTCTGGGGTTCGCGCGCCAGTACAGTTTTCATGATTGACAGAACCGGCGTGATACCTGATCCGCCAGCAAAGCCCAGATAGGTTTTTGCAACATCAGGTGTGATCGGCGTGTGGAAATTCCCCATCGGCTCCATCGCCTCAAGCGTCATACCGGGGGCAAGGTTTTCGTTTGCCCATGTGGAAAATGCGCCGCCATCGACCTTTTTGATTCCGACCTGCAAAGCCCCGTCATCCTTGCCCGCGCAGATCGAATAAGAGCGCCGAACCTCGGTGCCATCAAAGTCCTGACGGAAGGTCAGGTATTGGCCTTGGGTGAAATCGAAATCGCCTCCGTTCACTGGCTTTAGTGTCACGATGACCGCGTCGCGGATGGTTTTCGTGACGTCAGTGACAGACAGTTGATGAAAGCGGGCCATCACATGTTCTCCTTAGATACATTTGAAATAGTCGAAGGGTTCCAGACATTCGCCACAGCGCCACTGGGCTTTGCATGGGGTCGATCCGAATTGGCTGATGCGCGTGACGTTTGAGGATTTGCAGCGTGGGCAACATTCTGGTCCACCTGCCGCGCGGGGCGGGGCGATACCATAATCCATCAGCTTGGCACGGCCTTTGTCAGACAGCCAATCAGTGGTCCAAGGCGGGCTGATTTGGGTTTTAATCCGCACTTCTTTAATGCCGCGATCCCACAGCGCCGTTTCGATATCCATCGCAATAACACGGGTCGCAGGGCAGCCCGAATAGGTCGGCGTTACGGCCACCTCAAGCGTGTCCTCATTCCATGATACGCCCCGCACGATGCCCAAATCCACGACCGAGATCACGGGGATCTCTGGGTCGGGCACGGCGTCAAGCCAGCCCCAAATCTGTGCCACGGTGGGTTTCATCCTACCAGGTTGCTCCGGGATAGGCGCGCTGAAGCCACTGCATTTGCGTCAAGAGATGGCCCAGATGTTCGGTGTGCTGAAAACCAGTTTTACCGCCTTTATGGGCAAAACCACCTTCGGGGATTACCAACGTGGCTTCGGTCAGGACCGGTTTGACATACGCATCATATTGGGCACGCAGATCAGCCAAATCCGGGGCGATACCCGCAGCGGTCATTGCTTTGTCTACGGCGTCACTGACGAACATTTCACCGATATAGGGCCACAACAGATTTAGAGCGTCTTGCATCCGCTTATGGCTCTCAGGGGTGCCGTCGCCCAAACCGACAACCGTCTCGCCAGAGCGTTCGATATGGTACTGCACTTCTTTGACGGCCTTTGCCGCAATCGCCGCGATCTGTGTGTTGGTGGATTGCAGCAAAGCGGTCAACATGGCCAGATGCCAAGCATCAAACAGGAATTGCCGCATCATGGTTTGACCGAAATCGCCGTTGGGCTGTTCAACCAGCAGCACATTGCGGAAATCCCAGACGTCACGCAGCATCGCGATATCATCCGCTGTGCGATCCTTGCCCTCGACGTCGCCCGCCAGACCAAGCCACATCTGCGTTTGGCCGATCAAATCAAGCGCGGTGTTGGCCAGCGCGATGTCTTCTTCTAACACGGGGGCGTGACCGCACCATTCACTGACGCGATGCCCCAACACCAGGGTGTTATCGCCCATGCGGCACAGAAACTCGAACAGGTGTTCTGATGTTACATCGGCCATCACATCGCCCCTACATCTTTGGGAATGTCGAAAAACGTCGGATGTCGATAAACCTTGCTTTCGGATGGCTCATATAACGGTCCCTTTTCCGAAGGAGAAGACGCCGCGATGTGACGCGCCTCAACGACCCAGATGCTGACGCCTTCGTTGCGGCGGGTATAGACATCGCGGGCATTCTTGATCGCCATTTCTTCGTCAGGCGCATGAAGACTGCCGACATGGCGGTGGCTCATGCCGTGCTGGCCGCGGATGAACACTTCCCATAGCGGCCATTCGTGGCGCTTGGGCTTGGTTTGTGTTTCGGATTGTTCGGAATTTGCGGAACTAAGAGAGGTCATTGCGCTGCTACCTTTCGTGCCTTGCGTTTCTGGGCGTGTGCCAAAAGACCATCACGCACCCATTTGCCATCGTCCCATGCCTTGTTCCGGGCGGCGAGGCGTTCGGTGTTGCAGGGGCCGTTGCCTTTGATCACTTCAAAAAATTCGGCCCAATCGGGCTCGGCAAAGTCATAACCGCCCTTGTCCTCGTTCCATGTCAGGGTCTCATCGGGAACGCTCAGGCCAAGGTATTCGGCCTGTGGTACCGTCTGATCGACAAATTTCTGGCGCAGCTCGTCATTGGTATTCATCTTGATTTTCCACGCCATCGACTGCGCGGAATGCACGGAATCTGCATCGCTCGGTCCAAACATCATCAGCGATGGATACCAGAACCGGTTCAACGCGTTTTGCGCCATCGCCTTTTGTTGTGGCGTCCCCTGCGCCATTTTCATCATGATGTCGTAGCCTTGGCGCTGGTGAAACGATTCCTCTTTGCACACGCGGATCATCGCACGCGAATACGGGCCAAAGGACGTGCGCTGCAACGGCACTTGGTTCATGATTGCCGCCCCATCAACCAACCAGCCAACAGCGCCCATATCGGCCCATGTCAGTGTCGGATAATTAAAGATGGAGGAGTATTTCATCCGACCATCCAGCAACATTTCTGTCAGTTCGTCGCGCGACACGCCCAGCGTTTCAGCCGCACAATAAAGATATAAACCGTGCCCTGCTTCATCCTGCACCTTGGCCAGCAGGATCGCCTTGCGTTCAAGCGTCGGGGCGCGGGTGATCCAGTTTCCTTCGGGCAGCTGGCCCACGATTTCGGAATGCGCGTGTTGGCCGATCTGTCGGATCAGCGTTTTGCGATACCCCGCCGGCATCCAATCCTTGGGCTCGATCTTTTCGCCTGCATCAATGCGCGCCTGAAAAGCCTGCGCCATTTCGCTGTCATCGGCAGCTTCGGATTTTACCATTTGTGCATACATGTTCTATCCTCCTGGTTTAGACGCGTTCAATGATCATGGCTGTGCCCTGTCCGACACCGACGCACATGGTGCATAGCGCATAGCGCCCACCGCTGCGTTTCAGGTGGTGTGCCGCGGTTAAAACCAGCCGCGCCCCCGACATTCCAAGTGGATGACCCAATGCAATCGCGCCGCCATGCGGGTTCACCCGTGGGTCATCATCAGCCACACCAAGTTGGCGCAACGTCGCAAGTCCCTGCGCAGCAAAAGCTTCGTTCAGTTCAATCACATCCATCTGGTCAATCGTCAGCCCCGCGCGTTTGAGGGCTTTCTCGCTTGCGGGGGCAGGGCCAATGCCCATGATGCGTGGCTCGACACCCACCGACGACATGCAAACGATGCGGGCCATCGGTGTCAGCCCGTTTGCCATTGCGGCCCCTTCAGAGGCGATCAACAGCGCAGCAGCACCGTCGTTTACACCGCTGGCATTGCCTGCCGTGACCGTCAGGTTCGGGCCATTCACGCCTTTGAGTTTGCTCAGGGCTGAGGCATCGCTACTGGGGCGGGGATGTTCATCTGTGTCGACGATAACAGGGTCCCCTTTGCGCTGCGGCACAGCGACCGGGACGATTTCGTCGTTGAAAATGCCCGCGTCATGTGCGGCCGCCCAACGCGCCTGTGATCGCGCGGCAAAGGCATCCTGATCCGCGCGGCTAACATCAAAATCAGCGGCGACGTTGTCTGCTGTTTGCGGCATGGAATCAACGCCATAGGTGGCTTTCATTTTTGGGTTCACAAACCGCCATCCGATTGTTGTGTCATAGACAGTGTTTGATCGGGTAAAGGCAGCGTTGGCCTTTGGCATCACAAAAGGCGCGCGGCTCATGCTTTCGACACCACCAGCGATGGTCAAATCGTAATCGCCCGCCTTGATCCCGCGTGCGGCGAAACCGATGGCGTCCATCCCACTGGCACAAAGACGGTTCACGGTCGTGCCCGGCACATCCACAGGCAGCCCCGCCAACAAGGCGGCCATGCGCGCGACGTTGCGATTGTCTTCGCCTGCCTGGTTGGCCGAGCCATAAATAACGTCGTCAACTGCGGACCAATCAACGTCCCGGTTGCGTTCCATCAGGGCTGTAATTGGCAGCGCCGCCAGATCGTCCGTCCGCATCGTTGAAAGTGCGCCACCATACCGACCAATGGGCGTGCGAACCCCATCGCAAATCAAAGCATCCATCTGCGCATCCTCCCAAAAATTAATCGACCGCGTGGTCGGTATATGTTTGACCGGGGATTCGAGCAACCTAAAAGTTACAAATCTTTAGGATGGCAAAAAATCTGTAACGTTTTATGTGAGAGCTTGGATGCGGTCAGTTAAATGGGCTGTTAAGTCTCAGCAACCGGTGTCGAAAACCACCATATACAAAGCGTTTCTGAGGATTGCACAAATCTGCGCTTCCCAAACTTTAGCGTCAATTTGAACCGTCTTGCGTTTCATAAAGCTCAATCGGCAGCCTGTCGGGATCGGGGAAAAAAGTAAAACGCGCACCGGTAAATTCATCGATACGGATTGGTTCAACGTCGATATTCGCATCTGTCAGGTGTTGGATCGCATGATCCAAATCCGCGACCCCAAAGGCTAGATGCCGCAGGCCGCAATGTTCTGGATGCGATCCGCGCGCCGGGGGATCGGGAAATGAAAACAGTTCCAACTGGCCACTATCGGGTAGCTTTAGATCCAGTTTCCAGGATTGACGTTTCGCGCGGTAGTTTTCGGAAATGATCGGTAGGCCCAGAATCTGCGTGTAGAAATGTTTCGACGCGCGATAGTCCCGACAAATAAGAGCGACATGGTGAATATGGGTCAGGTTCAGAGCCATGTTTCGTTTCCTATGATCCACCTAAACATAGGCGGCAGATGTTTCGGGTTTAACCAACGCGGCATGTGCCAACAGCCGGTCGCAGGCGGTGTCCATCAAGGTATCCTCAACGGTCAATGCCATTCTGATCCATCCCTGCAAACCTTGGCCAAAGGATGTGCCGGGCATCACCGCAACGCCGGTTTTTGTCAGCAAATCCATGGCAAATTCTGAATCATCTGGGGTGAGGGATGCGATGTTGAGCAGTAAAAACATCCCTGCATCCGGTTTTTGCACATGCATGCCAAATGACCCGTCTAAACGGCGCTGCACTGTGTTTGCGCGCTGGGCAAATCGCTGGCGCATGCCAATTGCCACCTCTGACGGACGTGACAGAACCTGCGCCGTTGCATCCGCCAAAAATGGCTGGTTTCCAAAGAGCATCGTTTCCGCCACCGGCAGCACCCGGTCAACAAAGTTCGCGGGGCCAACGCACCAGCCGCTTCTGAAACCGGGGGCGGCGTGGCTCTTAGAGATAGAAGAAACGGAGATCACACGATCCTGCAGATCATCGCGATCCAAAGGAGACTGAAATGTCGCGTTGTCAAAAATCAGGTCTTCGTAAACTTCGTCTGATAGGATCCACAAATCATGTTTTCGGGCGAGCGCACCAATGGCGTCGATGTCATTGGCCGTTAAAATGGACCCCGTGGGATTGTGGGGTGTGTTCAGGAAAATAACGCGTGTTTTGGCGGTGATCCGTGCAGCGATATCGTCTGCAGCCAAACGAAACCCGTTCTCGGCCCGCAACGGAACGGGTACGGCGCGTGCGCCGGTCGCGGCAATGACGCCTTCGTAGGTGGCATACATCGGATCGCCAACAAGCACCTCGTCGCCGTCACTGACCAGACCCATCATCGCAACATAAAGCGCGGTTTGCGTGCCCGGCAGACATAAAAACTGCGCCGGTGATATCGCCCGGCCACAGCGAGCGGTGTATTTTTGAGCCAATGCATTGCGCAGATTGTCTTCTCCGCGGCCGTTTGAATATCGGGTGCGACCGGCGTTCAGGCTTTGGATTGTTGCCTCTATCAAATTGGCCGGGGCGGGGACATCTGGTTCGCCAATGGTCAGGTCAATGATGTCGTGACCTTGGTTTTTCAGAATGCGAGCGTGATTGTACACTTCCCATTTGGCGCCGCCCAAATTGGCCAGCCTTTCAGTGATTGGGGCATATTTCATGCGGCGGGATCCTTGTGAGTTTGAGGATGGGCAAGGCCAAGGATGGCGTGGATCGAACGGGTGGCGATCATGACGAGGGTTGGATGATCCAGCAGGTCCGGCAGCATCGATCCCTCAAGCCAGAGCCCGTCTAAAACGGCGTTACAAGCAAGGGCGAGATGGTGAATTTCATTGTCATCTGCATCGCGCCCCGCGGCAATCAGGATCGGTTTGATCAACATTTCCAGTTCTTGGTGATAGGCCTGATATTGATTTTGGTGAACCTGCCGCATGGCGTGGTCGCGTGGCACCATCTGGATGAACCCGGCCCAGATTTGCGCCGCATCAGGGGACATCACGGGCGGAGATAAGGTGCTGGTGATGAACCGTGCCAACATTTGCAACGGGGGCAGGTCTTGGGTCAAATCCGGGGTCGTGCTGAGATGGGTCAAGCTGCGCATGTGATGTTCAAACGCGGCACATAGCAGGTCCTCTTTGGTGGTGAAATGATGCCGGATCAAACTAAAGGAAACGCCCGCCTCTTGTGAAATGGTGCGCACTGTTGCTGCCTCTACGCCACGATTGGCAACCACGCGCAATGTGGCTTCGATCAGGTCACGGCGGCGTTCCTGCGCCGGGACACGGCTGAATTTTGGCGTGGTCTGGGGCATGTCGATCCTAAAAGTCGTTGCTGTACGGTCGTGCAGTAAGGTGATTCTCGCAAGCGAAATTGAGTTAACGAAAATGTGAATTTTTATCGTCCAAGCGGCGCGCAAAACGGCGGCATCATGGCAAAACCAAAAGCCAAAGCAAAAATGAGACCAATTATTACTGTTTATTTTCAGTTGTGTAGGCGCATATTACTTAACTACTAAAGAATTAGTTTGACAGATGGGGCCTTTGCCGATGACATTAGGGCATCGGTAAATCCGATTACCAAAATCTCTAGGGAGGAGACGAGATGCGTAAGTATCTTCTCTCCGCAGTGGCGGCGTCTGCCGTGATTGCGGGGTCCAATAGCGCTATGGCTGACGAAGCCGCAGCGACACGCTGGATTGATCAGGAATTCCAGCCATCGACGTTGACCAAAGACGAACAGATGGCAGAAATGCAGTGGTTCATCCAAGCCGCGCAGCCCTATGCTGGGATGGAAATCAACGTTCTGTCCGAAGGCATTCCAACACATAGCTACGAAAGCGAAGTGCTGGCACAGGCATTTGAAGAGATCACCGGCATTAAGGTGAACCATCAGATCCTAGGCGAAGGCGAAGTTGTTCAGGCTGTGCAAACACAAATGCAGACCGGGCGGAATCTTTATGACGCCTATGTCAACGACAGTGACCTGATCGGCACCCATTCACGCCTGCAATTGGCGCGTAACCTGACCGACTTTATGGCGGGCGAAGGGGCGGCTGTGACCAATCCGGGGCTGGATCTGGCTGACTTTATGGGCATTCAGTTCACCACCGGACCGGATGGCGATCTGTACCAGATGCCGGATCAGCAATTTGCCAACCTGTATTGGTTCCGCAAAGATTGGTTCGACCGGGAAGACCTGCAGGCGCAGTTCCGCGAAATCTACGGATATGATCTGGGTGTGCCGGTAAACTGGTCCGCCTACGAAGATATCGCTGAATTCTTTAGCGTGCATGTTCAGGAAATCGACGGCACCGCGATCTATGGTCACATGGATTACGGCAAACGTGCGCCTGACCTTGGCTGGCGGATGACCGATGCGTGGCTGTCTATGGCCGGTGCTGGGTCTGTTGGTGAACCAAATGGTGTGCCAATCGACGAATGGGGCATCCGCATGGAAGAAGGCACCTGTAACCCCGTGGGCGCATCCGTGACCCGTGGTGGGGCTGCCAATGGTCCAGCTGCGGTTTACGCGATCCGCAAATGGGACGAATGGCTGCGCGCTTATGCACCTCCGGGTGCGGCGTCTTATGACTTTTATCAGTCATTGCCAGCATTGGCGCAGGGCAATGTCGCCCAGCAGATTTTCTGGTACACAGCGTTCACCGCTGACATGGTTGCCCCGCAATCCGCCGGTAACAACACAGTGGACGAAGAAGGCAATCCATTGTGGCGCATGGCCCCATCCCCGCATGGCCCCTATTGGCAAGAAGGCCAAAAAGTTGGCTATCAGGATGTTGGATCCTGGACCATTCTGAATTCGACCCCACTGGATCGTGCTCAGGCGGCTTGGCTTTATGCGCAATTCGTGGTGTCCAAAACTGTGGACGTGAAAAAATCCCATATTGGTCTGACCTTTATCCGGGATTCCACAATCAACCACGAAAGCTTTACCGAACGTGCACCGCGTCTGGGTGGCTTGGTTGAATTCTATCGGTCCCCGGATCGGGTTGCGTGGTCGCCAACTGGCGTGAACGTGCCTGATTATCCAAAGCTGGCCCAGATTTGGTGGCAGCAGATTGGCGACGTGAACTCTGGGGCGTTTACCCCCCAAGAAGCCATGGATCGTCTGGCCGAAGAAATGGACATCACCATGTCCCGTATGCAGGCCGCGGACGAAGCAGCCAATGTCTATGGCGGCTGTGGTCCACGTCTGAACGAAGAGCAGACTGCGGAATATTGGTATGAAAACGGTGGCGCTAAACCCCCGTTGGATAACGAAAAACCGCAAGGTGAAACCGTCAACTATGACGAACTCGTTGCCCGCTGGGCGTCAGAGTAACCTTCCCTGATCGGCGTATTTCTTCCTGCGCCGACATCGGCTGGGGCTTAGCGGCCCCAGCCACAACCGCCGCAAAGTCGGCCAGATCATGCACGCGACCGCAACAGGTCACGCAAAGGTTCCCATGTCACTGCACGTAAAAAACATCACCAAACATGTCGCAGGCCAGGTCCATATCAAGCCGACCACGCTTGAACTGGAGACCGGCCACTTCAATGTTTTGCTAGGCCAGACCGGCGCAGGTAAAACGTCCCTGATTAAAATGATGGCTGGGCTGGATCCCATCGCTGACGGCCAGATTTTCATGGATGGTCAGGACGTTACCGCGCTGAGCACCCAAAAACGCAACATCAGCCTCGTGCATCAGTTTTTCGTAAACTACGCCCATATGAGCGTTTACGACAACATCGCGTCGCCGCTGAAAGTGGCCGGAATGGCCAAATCTGAAATCCAAGGCCGTGTCGAAGAGGCGGCGGATATTTTGCAATTGCGCCCGATGCTGAACCGGCGCCCGCATGAATTGTCGGGTGGGCAGCAGCAGCGGACCGCCTTGGCGCGGGCGATTGCCAAAGAAAGCCGCGCGGTGTTTCTGGACGAACCGCTGGCCAATCTGGACTACAAACTGCGCGAAGAATTGCGCGAACAGCTGCCCGAATTGTTCAAAGGCCGCGGCGCGGTAGTGGTGTACGCCACATCCGAACCCGAAGAGGCGCTGTTGCTGGGGGGCTATACGGGGTTGATGGATGACGGCGTTGTCACCCAGTTCGGTCCCACCGCCGAAATTTACCGCCGCCCTGGTTCCCTGTTGGCCGCCAGCGTGTTTTCCGACCCGCCGATCAACGTGGCCAAGGTCGTCAAACAAGGCGACCGGATCATCATGGGGCAGGTGTCTTGGGATGCCACAGGCGCAGCCCAGACCCTGTCAGATGGCGAATATGCCATGGCCGTGCGCCCGCACCACGTCACGCCCGTGCCAACGGACGTCAACATCGTCGCGCTGAATGGGCATGTGTTGGTGACAGAATTATCCGGGTCCGAAAGTTCGGCCCATTTCCAAATGGCGGATGACGCTTGGGTTTCGTTGTCCCACGGCGTGCATCCTTATGAAACCGGCGAAGATCACCCGTTTTACCTCGATCCGACGGCCTGTTTCTACTTTGCCCCCGATGGCACCCGCGTCACAGGAGAGACTCTCTGATGGCTAAGATCACCCTATCCAAATTGCGGCATTCCTATATGCCCAACCCGAAATCACCGGCGGAATACGCGCTAAAGGAAATCGATCTGGATTGGTCCGATGGGGGCGCTTATGCGCTGCTTGGTCCATCTGGATGCGGCAAATCCACGTTGCTGAACATCATTTCAGGCCTACTGGTCCCGTCAGAAGGCCAGATCCTGTTTGACGGCCAGGACGTGACTGCGTTGCCCCCGGATCAGCGCAACATTGCGCAGGTTTTTCAGTTCCCGGTCATCTACGACACGATGAGCGTTTACGACAATCTGGCCTTTCCGCTGCGCAATCGCGGTGTGGATGAGGCAACGATCAAAACCCGCGTCACCGAAATCGCAGAAATGTTAGAAGTGACCGACATGCTGGGCACCCGTGCCGCCGGTCTGTCGCCTGATAACAAACAGAAAATTTCAATGGGGCGTGGATTGGTGCGCGACGACGTGAATGTCGTGATGTTTGATGAACCGCTGACAGTGATCGATCCGCATCTGAAATGGAAACTACGATCCAAGCTAAAGGAACTGCATCAAAAAGTGCGCGCCACGATGATCTACGTGACCCACGATCAGACCGAAGCGCTGACATTTGCGGATCAGGTGGTGGTGATGCAAGACGGTGAAATCGTCCAAATCGGCACCCCGGTTGAGCTGTTTGATCGGCCCGCGCATACCTTTGTGGGGCATTTCATCGGATCGCCCGGCATGAACGTTCTGGATGTTGAATTGCGCGACGGTGGCGCCTTTTTCCAAGGCAATCATGTGCCATTGGAAGGGCCGATGCTGGACCATGAAGGCGCGCCGCAAATCGGGGTGCGCCCTGAATTTGTATCACTGTCCGATACGGGCCTGCCCGCAACCGTACACAAAGTGGCCGATGTCGGTCGTCACAACGTCGTCGAGGCGATGGTCGGTGATGTTCCCGTCAAGGCCGTCACCAATGGCGCGGCCCCCAATCCGGGCGACGCTGTGCATCTTAACTTCAAAACATCCCAGACCCGGCTTTATCGCGGGGGATGGCTGGCGAGCCAAGCCAATCAGGAGGCAGGCCAATGAAAACTCAAAACCAAAAGGCATGGTTCTTTGTCCTGCCGGTCCTGATCTTGGTCGCGTTCAACGCGCTGATCCCAATGATGACCGTGGTGAATTATTCCGTGCAGGAAACCTTTGGCAACAACGTGTTCTTCTGGGAAGGCCTGCGCTGGTTCGAAGAATTGCTGAATTCAGACCGGTTCCACGCCGCGCTGGGGCGTCAGTTCCTGTTCACTGGCATCATTCTGGCGATCGAAATTCCGCTGGGGATCATCATTGCGCTGTCCATGCCCCGTCAGGGATTTTGGGTGCCGGTTTGTTTGATCCTGATGGCATTGCCGATGCTGATCCCGTGGAACGTTGTCGGTGCGATGTGGAATATCTTTGCGCTGCCTGACATTGGGTTGCTGGGGTATCTGATGAACCACACGCTGGGCATCGATTATGACATGACTCAGAACCCGCTGGCCGCATGGGCGACCATTGTGACCATGGATGTTTGGCACTGGACGTCGCTGGTGGTGCTGCTTTCATATGCCGGTTTGGTGTCCATCCCGGACGCCTATTACCAAGCCGCGAAAATCGACGGCGCATCCAACTGGTCTGTATTCCGCTATATCCAATTGCCGAAAATGAAACAGGTGCTGACCATCGCGATCCTGTTGCGGTTCATGGACAGTTTCAACATCTACACCGAACCCTTTGTTCTGACCGGCGGTGGGCCGGGCAATTCGACCACATTGCTGTCGATTGATCTGGTGAAAATCGCCTTGGGTCAGTTCGATCTGGGTCCGGCTGCGGCGATGTCGCTGATCTACTTTGCCATTACGCTGCTTGTCAGCTGGCTGTTCTACACACTTATGACCAAGGATGACGACCAATGAAGAAGCGTAGTCTGATCCCGATCTTTTATATCCTGTTTCTGCTGTTGCCGATCTATTGGCTTGTCGCCATGAGCTTTAAGACAACCAACGAAATCCTGTCTGGGTTTTCGCTGTTCCCGCAGACATTCACGATCGACAATTACGTCACCATTTTCACCGATCCAACGTGGTATTGGGGCTATATCAACTCGATCATTTATGTGTCGCTGAACACGGTGATTTCGATCGCAGTTGCCCTGCCAGCCGCCTACGCGTTTTCACGCTATCGGTTTCTGGGCGACAAAACCCTGTTTTTCTGGCTGCTGACCAACCGGATGGCCCCGGCTGCGGTGTTTGCCTTGCCTTTCTTTCAGCTCTATTCGGCTGTGGGATTGTTTGACACGCATCTGGCGGTGGCCTTGGCGCATGCCTTGTTCAACATCCCGCTGGCGGTCTGGATCCTAGAGGGATTTATGGGCGGCGTGCCCAAGGAATTGGACGAAACCGCCTATGTGGATGGCTATTCCTTCCCCCGATTCTTTGCGACGATATTTTTGCCGTCAATCAAGGCAGGTGTTGGCGTTGCGGCGTTCTTTTGCTTCATGTTTTCGTGGGTCGAATTGCTGTTGGCCAAGACACTAACCGCCGTCGAGGCCAAGCCGATTGCCGCCACAATGACCAAAACCGCGTCCTCTGCTGGATATGAGCTGGGCCTGTTGGCTGCGGCGGGGACGCTTACCATTATTCCGGGCGCGATTGTGATCTATTTCGTGCGCAACTACATCGCCAAGGGCTTTGCCCTGGGAAGGGTTTGATATGTTTAACTGGATGGCATGGACGTGGCCGACCGCGTTGTTTTTCATCGGGATTTTCACCGCAATGGCGATTATCACCATGATCGAAATCCGCTATCCCGGCACGTCAGAACGCAAAGGCGCGCTGGGCCTGACCACCACCCGCGGCGACCGGCTCTTCCTGTCGCTGCTGGGCACGGCTTATATCTTTCTGGCGTGGTTGTTGTTCTTTGGAATGCCGCTTTGGGCACCACTGGGGATCAGCATCTGTTGGGGCGTTTTCTGCTTCTTTAAAGTGTAAAACGCAAAATTCTGGAAAAACGAAAGTTTTCGTATTAAAAGAATAGTGGGGACGAGCAGAATAAGTGATGACGGGATAGATAATGCGGACCAAGCGTAAGAGTGAGTTTTTAACCGAGGTTGAACTGGAGTTCATGACTGAACTGTGGGCCTTGGGGCAGGGGTCCGTGCGCGATGTGCTCGCGCGATTGGCCCCGGAACGCAATCTTGCTTATACGTCTGCCGCCACGATCCTGCGCATCATGGAACAAAAGGAATTTGTCACCAGCGAAAAGGACGGGAAAACGTTCATCTATCGCCCTGCATTGGCGAAAAATGAATATCAGTCGCGCACATTGCGTGATCTGTCAGATAAATTGTTTGACGGAACCCCGGCATCATTGGTGGCACGTTTGGTAGACGATCAAGGAATGTCCGAAGAGACATTAGAGGAGATACGGGCGCTTCTGGATAGGAGATTGACCGACCATGATCATTGAGAGTTTGCTGAGCGTCTATCTGGATGTGAATATCGTGCTGATATTTGCAGCGGTCATTTGGTTTGGAACCAAACACCTGTTGGCAAAATCGCGATTGAAACATGCGTTTCTGGCGCAACTTCAAATGCTCTATGCGGTGCTTCTAACGGTGGCCCTTACGCCGGTTATCCTGTTTGGGTTTGAAACCCTTCGTCAATCTGGCCTGCTTGGGTCAACGACAGCGTTCAATCTCTCTGATTTTGTTGTGTCCCAATATCTGAACGGCAATATCGCCCTTGCGCCAACGCAGTTCCAGAAATTGCTGATGCTGCGCAGTGAACTGACACAAGATATCATAACGATGTCTACCCTGCTTGCTCAGATGATTGTGGGCGTTGGGGTGCTTGGCTTTGGTTATTGCATGGCCAAAACCCTATTTAATGCGTGCAAGATTAGCCGCTTGATTTCGCGGGCCTATGTTCTGCGTCGCCATGGTCATGTGGATGTGCGAGTCACGCATGAAATTGGTGTGCCATTTTCCACCCGTGGGCTGTGGCGCCATTATGTGGTGCTTCCGACGACCATTCTGGCGCAATCAAACGATGCCCGTGTGGCCGTCAGTCACGAATTGCAACATGTCCGGCAACGGGATTTGGCGTGGGAAATCATCCTTGAAACGCTGCGCCCTGTGTTTTTCTGGAACCCGGCATTTTCGCTGATGAAACGCGAGGTGGAAAAGTTCCGTGAACTGGCCTGTGATCAACAGGTGCTGTCGCATAAGCCGTTCTCGGTCAAAGAATATTGCGATTGTCTGCTGCGTGTCTGCCGCGCAAGCTTGGGTCACCGCCGGAACCAGTTGATGTCACACAGCGTGCCTTTTGCGCATCTCGATCAAAGCACACGAGGCCATGGCTCCAAAAGCTTTCTTAAACGTCGGGTGTTGTCGATGCTGGCCTTGACCCGCAATCCGGGCGGCGCTGTGACCTTGGTTTTGATGCTGTCGGTGATGGTGTCGGTGACCACAATGACGATCATTGCCCAACCTGCCAGCGGCTGGAGCCAGGACAGATTGATGTTGTCGACAATCGTCAATCTAGAACGACTGGAAATGCGCAACAGTTCTGGAAACTAAGCGTTTTTACACCCTTGGCAGGGCTTTGCGTTTGATCATGGCCCGCAAGGCAAAGCTTGTGCTCATGGAATTGATGCCCTGAACGCGCATCAAACGATGTTCCAGAAATTCATTGAACCCGGCTAGATCCTTGGCGACGACCTTTAGTAAAATGTCACCAACGCCGCTCATTAAATGGCACTCCATCACTTCGTCAAACACCGAAATTGCGCGTTCAAAGGATTGAACGACATCTGCCGATTGTCGATCCAACCGCACGGAAATGAACGCCGTAACCGGCAGGCCCAGTTTGTCCTGAGACACGTCAGCGCCGTAACCCGTGATGATTTCATTGGTCTCTAACATGGCAACCCGGCGCGCGCAGGGCGTTGCGGTTAGTCCGACCCGATCTGCCAATTCACCGATCTTGATGCGGCCTTCTTCTTGTAGAATCCGCAGAATTTTTTGATCGTAGTCGTCCATTTTTCACCAACATTTATGCGATGGCTTTGGATTATCACCAACTTTGGGTATTTTTTCAACAAAAAACGCCGATAAATGATCCTGACCCTCGATTAAACTCGTTTTAACGGAGGTCTCAGATGAACATTACAAAGCTCGATATTCAAAGTCATGAACAGGTCTATCAGGTCGTTGACGAACAGGTTGGTTTGACGGGGCTGATTGCCCTGCATTCAACCCAGCTTGGCCCGGCGGCGGGTGGATTGCGGATGCGCCCCTATGCGGCCCTGGACGATGCATTGACCGATGTGCTGCGACTGTCCGAAGGCATGACCTATAAAAATGCCGCGGCGGGCCTGCCACTGGGCGGCGGCAAAGCTGTCATCATCGGCAATCCACATACCCAAAAAACGCCGGAATTGCTGCAATCCTTTGGGGCCGCGATTGACACGTTACAGGGCCAATATTGGACCGCCGAAGATATGGGAATGTCGCCGGCCGATATGGCGGTTTTGGCCACCAAAACCAAATTTGTGGCGGGGTTGGCGGATGGTGATTTCGCCAGCGGCGATCCATCCCCCATCACTGCCGCGGGTATTTTCAACGCGGTTAAAACCACACGCCGTCACAAAATGGGCAGCGCAGATTTGACCGATGTTCATGTTGCGGTTCAGGGGTTGGGCAATGTCGGGTTTCACCTGTGTCGATTGCTGCATAACGCGGGCGCAAAACTAAGCGTGACCGACGTCAACGCCCCCACAATTCAGCACGCGGTTGATGAATTCGGGGCGGTCGCCGTGGGTTTGGATGACATTTATTCTGTGGCCGCTGATGTGTTTGCGCCCTGCGCGATTGGTGGCATTCTGACGGCAGACATTGTCGAAAAGCTGCGTGTAACGGTGGTTGCGGGCGGTGCAAACAACCAGCTGGCCACCGATGAACAGGCAGATCAGCTGCATGCGCGTGGGATTCTCTATGCGCCTGATTTTGTTGCAAATGGTGGCGGGATCATCAACGTGGCAACCGAAATTCTGCAAATTTCTGATCAGGCGCCGTGGGTTGCGCAGCGGCTTGAAACCTTGGATGCGACGATGGACGGAATCCTGTCCAACGCCGCCCAAGCAGATGTCAGCCCGCACCGCGTTGCCCTGCAAACCGTAATGCAAAGCTTGGACGCAAAGGCGGCCTAATCCGCGACGTTATAATATGCGCAGATCAGCTCGTGATCCGATAACGGTGTGCCATCGGGTTCGAGCGCTGGAATGATCGATGTGGGGGTCATTGTGCCGCCCCGGATGGCAAACCAATCGAGCTTCATTGCGCGATCTGGATGCAATGTCAGCAGGCTTTTGCGGGTGGTCATCCCGTCCGCATTGGCCTGCCAGTCATAGCCATGGCGCTGTGCCGCGGCAAACAGGGTTTCCTGGGTCCAGTCCGCATTTGGCAGGTGGTTTCCAGTGTTCAGATCCCCCCCGATCACCACCGGCAATCCCGGCGCAAAGGCGTCAATCGCCGCCATCAGCCTATCCATTTGGCTTTGGCGTCCTGCGGCGCCAGAATTGCTTTCGAAATGGGTGGAAACCACGCAGATTTTTCCGGCGTCGCAGGGCAAAATTGCCGCCACTGCCATGCGTCCGCCAATGCGCGGTTGATCCAGGTCCGCACCGGTATCTGAGCAAAACCAATGACCGTGATCGTCAAGTCGGATTAACGCCACTGCGTCCGGGGCCACGCGGGATAATATCCCGTTTCCGTGAAATCCCAGCGCGTTGAAATCGTCAGCACAATAAGGGCGCTCGGTCGGTCCGCCCAAACCCATTTCGAAAAACTCAACGCCGTAGGTGTATTGCATGCCCAATGCGTCGGCGACCTCGGCGATTGTGTTGCGTTGACCGGTGCGGGCCATGCCGTTGTCCATTTCTGACAACAAGACAACATCTGGGTTTTGAGCGCGCAACAGGTCCGCGGTTCCCAATGGGTTGAGGCACCTTTCAACATTCCATGCGGCGATGTTCAGGCTGTTTGGCAATACCACTTTGTCGGCACGCCCACCGGTTTCCAGACAGTTCAACGCCTTGACACGATTGAACAGGGATCGGTGAATTTCGGCTGTGCGGTCGGCGGCCAGAATGTCGGCCTTTTGTGTCGCAGTGACGGGGGGTAATTGGGGGCAGGTGGCCGTTTCGTAAAGCTTCATGCTGTCACCCGTTGACCTGTTTCTGCATCAAAGAAATGCAAATCGCGTTCTGACAATTGAACAAAGAGTTCACCCGAGGGCAGGGCCGCATCATGGGGCATCAACACGGTGAAATTCGCACCGGCCATCTGGCCATGGATCAGACGCATTGCGCCCAATTCTTCGACGTAGTCCAAGGTAAAGGGCACGCAAAGCGGATTGGTTTCGTTGGTCAATTGGACCGTTTCCGCACGCACGCCCAGCGTGAATTTTCCAGATAAGTCAGGGCGTTGTAGCCCGGTTATGGGGGTGTCCTGCAATGTGACGTGGCCGTTGGTGACAGCGCAATCCAGCAGGTTCATGGGGGGGGCACCCATAAAGTTGGCAACAAAGGTGGTGGCCGGGGAATGATAGATTTCCTGGGGCGTGCCGATCTGTTCGATGCGGCCTTTGGACAGAACCACAATCCGGTCGGCCATGGTCATCGCCTCGACTTGGTCATGGGTGACATACACGGATGTGGTGCCCAATTCGCGCTGCAGGCGGCGGATTTCGATCCGCATCTGGTTGCGCAATTTGGCGTCCAAATTCGACAGGGGTTCATCAAACAGAAACAGGGCGGGCGAGCGCACGATGGCGCGCCCCATGGCGACACGCTGACGCTGGCCACCGGACAATTGCGACGGCTTGCGATCCAGAAATTCGTCCAAGTTCAACAGATCAGCGGCCTTGCGCACGGCCGCGTCGATGTCAGATTTGGATGTGCCACGATTGCGCAGGCCATAGGCCATGTTTTTATAGACGCTCATATGCGGATAAAGCGCGTAATTCTGGAACACCATCGCGATGTTGCGGTCCGCCGGATCGACGCCGTTCATTTCGCGATCTGCGATGCGCAATGTGCCTTCGGTGATGTCTTCTAGGCCGGCGATCATGCGCAGCAACGTGGATTTGCCACAGCCGGACGGGCCGACCAGCACGACAAATTCGCCATCGGCGATGTCAAAACTGGACGGGGTCAGGGCTTCGGCGCCATTGGGATAGATTTTGCGGATTTCGGATAAGGATACGTTGGCCATCAGAGCCTCTATTTGTCGGAATCGACCAGGCCCTTTACGAACCAGGACTGGAAAAAGATGACGATCAACACCGGGGGCAGCATTGCCAAAATGGCCAAGGCCATGGCGACGCCAAATTCCGGGATGGTGTTGCCATCTGTGAATGAGAACATGATTTGTTTGATCCCACGGACCAGTGTGAACAGGCCTTCTTCGGTGGTGATCAGGGTCGGCCAAAGGTATTGGTTCCAGCCGTAAACAAACATGATGATGAAAATCGCCGCAATCATGGTGCGCGACAGCGGCACGATGATGTCGATGAAAAATTTCACCGGACCTGCGCCATCAATCCGGGCCGCTTCGACCAGCTCTTCTGGGATAGAACGGAAAAACTGACGAAAGAAAAACGTGCCGGTGGCCGAGGCGATCAAAGGGATGATCAGGCCGGTATAGGTGTTCACCAGACCCATTTGTTGGGTGATTTCATAGGATGGCAGGATGCGTACCTCTAGCGGTAGCAGCAGCGTGGTAAAGATCACCCAAAACGCTGGCACGGCAAACCGGAACCGGAAATACACGATGGCATAGGCGGCCATCATTGAAATCACGATTTTACCCAGCGCAAAGCCGATGCCTAAAATGAACGAATTTTTCAGCATCACCCAGCCATTGATCGTGCCGGTAAAGCCAGAGGTTTCGTTCAGGGCGTTGTTCCAGTTTTGCACGAATTTGTCGCCCCAGCCAAATTGCAGGCCGGTTTTGGCGATCTCAATGTCGTCATAGCTTGAGGTCAGAAAAACCAGCAGCACCGGTCCGACCATGAATATTGCGCCCAAAATCAGGATCGTGTGATCCATGGCGACGCTCCATTTGAAAGGTTTGCGTGTCATTTGGACGCCCTTATGTATAGTGAATTCGCCGGTCGATCAGGCGGAATTGGAAAATGGTCAGCGCCAGAACCAGCACCATCAGGATCACGGATTGCGCCGAAGAACCGCCCAGATCGCTGCCACGGAACCCGTCCACATATACCTTATAAACAAGGGTCATGGGGTTGTTTCCGGGTTCACCACGCACGATCGTGTCGACAATGCCAAATGTGTCAAACAGTGCGTAGGTGATGTTGGTGATCAGCAGGAAAAAACCGGTTGGGGCCAGCAGCGGAAAGGTCACGGTCCAGAACCGGCTGGCGCTGGAACGGTTGTCGATCATCGCGGCTTCTTGGACGGCTCTGGGCACGCTTTGCAGGCCTGACAGGAAAAAGATGAAATTCACCGGCACCTGTTTCCAAACGGCGGTTAGGATCATCGCAAAGGCCGTGTCGTTGAAATTCACACCAACCACGTAATCATAGCCAAAAAACGCAGCTAAATCCGTGAATTGGCCAAATCGCTGATGGGTGAACATCACGCCCAGAAATCCCGCAACAGGGGGGGCGATGGCATAGACCCACATCAACAGCGTTTTATAGGTGCTGGCGCCGCGAATGACTTTGTCGGCTTTGGCGGCCAGCAACAGGGCCAGACCCAGCGACAGGAACGTGACAAGCACCGTAAAGACCAAAGTGAACCGCGCCACGCGCATATATTCAGAGGATGAAAACAGCTGCCAATAGTTTTCCCAACCCACAAAGGTTGAGCCGAACCCAAACGGGTCCTCTAGGTAAAACGACGTTCTAATCGCCTCAAGTGCGGGCCAGTAGAAAAAGACGACGATGATAGAAAGTTGAGGCAGCAGCAGAAGGAACGGCATCCAAGGGCTGGCAAATCCGGCGCGCTTCATTTTGGTCTCCTAAAATAAAAACTGGCGACCGTTTGGGCGGCCGCCAGTTCCGGATGTTTCAGATCTTAGTTTTGTGTCTGAGCGAAACGGGCCAACAGGGCGTTAGCTTCGGTTTCGATGTTGGCGAATGCATCCTCAACCGAGGTTTCACCGGTCATGATGCGGCCGTATTCACGGTTCATCACGTCGCGGATTTGCACGTAGAACCCCATGCGATATCCGCGGGTCCATTCGCCTGCTTCCAAAGAAAGCTGCTGAATGCCCACTTCGGCAGCGGGGAAACGGTCATAGTGGCCGTCTGCCTTGGCTGTGTCATAGGCGGCGTTGGTGATTGGCACGTAACCTGTGGACTGGTGCCACTGATACTGAACATCCTCGGATGTCAGAAAGCTAAAGAAAGCAGCGGTTGCGGCGTTTTCTTCGGCAGATTTACCGGACATCGCAAACAGAGCCGCGCCACCGATAAATGTTTGGGTTGGTTGCGTTGTCACACCTTCCCAATAGGGCAGAAGCGTCGCTGAGAATGGGAAGTCGACCTTTTGTACCAGGCCACCAAAAGACCCAGAAGAGCCAAGCCACATAGCAACTTCACCGTTTTCAAATGGTGTCGCATTGTCGCCCCAGCCGGTGCCGTAATAGCCTGCCAGACCCGTGTCGACCCAGCCTTTGAACGCTGTGAAATGGTCGCGGATTTCTGGCTGGTTGATCAGGATTTGTGCGTCTGCACCATCATAACCGTTATTGTTGGTCGCAAATTGCAGGTTGTGACGCGAAAAGAAGTTTTCGGTGAAAATCCAAGGCATGTGCGACTGAGACAAGGGGGTATATCCCGCGTCTTTCAGGGCTGGCGCCGTGACAGTTTGGAATTCTTCCCATGTGACGGGCGCTGTGACGCCGGCCGCATCCAATGCGTCCTGGTTGTAGTACAGGATCGGCGTGGACGAGTTGAACGGCATGCCGATCATTTTGCCATCAGCGTCTGCGTAGAAATAACGCACGCCGGCAATGTAGTCATTGATGTCAAAGTCATAGCCGTTGTCAGACAGCAGGTCCTGAACCGGGACAGTTGCGCCTTGGGCTGCGATCACAGTGGCCGCGCCTGCATCAAAAACCTGCATGATGTTTGGCTGTTCACCGGCGCGGAACGCCGCGATGCCAGCTGTCAGGGTTTCTTCGTATGTGCCTTTGAACACAGGAACGATCGAATATTCGTCTTGTGATGCGTTAAAATCGGCAGCGATCTGGTTTACGGTTTCACCCAGCTGGCCGGACATTGCGTGCCACCAAGTGATTTCAGTTTCCGCAAATGCAGCGCCAGCCACAAAAGACAGGGCAGCGCCAAGGGCGAAGGTACGAGCAGTCATGCTATGTTTCCTTGTTGATTTGTCACAGGCCCTGCTTGAAGCAGCGCCAATGGCAGCCGATTAATGAAGGAAGACGACACATTTGCTACATGCGCTTGAAGTGTTTGTAACCGCGGTGAAACGGAATTGTGACGGGTGGTCGGTAAGTGGTTGTGAAATAACAAAAAACGGCCACGCATTTCTGCGCAGCCGTTCTGTTCTGCCGTTAAGGAAGGTTAATCAGTTCCCGCGTTTCTGGCGCCCTTTGGCACGTCCCTGATCGTATTTTTTCTCAGTTTGACGGGCGCGGGCGTGTTTTTGGGCGATTGTTGCGCTGTTATGGCGGTCTTCTGCCTCTAGCTTTTGCCACCGTTCTAATCGATCCGGGTCCAAGTCCCCGGATGCGATGGCCGCGCGAATGGCACAGCCCGGTTCGCTTTCATGAGCGCAATCGTTGAATTTGCATTCGGTGGCCAGTTCGGCCAGATCGGAAAACACCTGATCGATGCCCTCCGACGCGTCCGTCAGACGCAATTCGCGCATGCCGGGCGTGTCAATCAGCCACCCCCCGGTTTGGGTTTTACGCAAAAACCGCGCGGTGGTGGTGTGGCGGCCTTTGGCGTCATCCTGTCGAATGTCCGCCGTGGCATGAACCACCCCGGTCAGGCGGTTTTGCAACGTGGTTTTTCCCACACCGGATGACCCAACCAAAGCCAGCGTTTTGCCGTTTGAACACCACGGAGCCAATCGTTCGGCATCCTCAACGTCTTTGGCATTCAGCGCGATGGCGGTGATCAGCGGTGACAGGCGTTCGGCCTGACGCACAAAGGAAGTTGGATCGTCGCATTGATCGGCCTTGGTCAGGATAATCAACGGCAAACAGCCGCCGGTTTCTGCCAAAGCCAGATATCGTTCCAGCCGGGCGATGTTGAAATCCGCATTGCAGCTGGTGACGATCCCCAATGTGTCGACATTGGCGGCGATCAATTGCGTATAGGCCACTTCTCCGGCGGCCCGGCGTGACAATTCGGTCAACCGGTCCAATCTGCGTGTCGCAGCGCCCGCATCAGCCAAAACCCAATCGCCAACGGCGTAGTTTCCGGCTGATTCTGGCATGGATAGTTTGAGGGTCCCGCGCGGGGTGATGGCCTCGATGATGGATCTATGCACGGCGGATACGCGTGCAGGTTCACCAATGTCGTCATCCGTCAATTGGCGTGAAAAATGGGGCGACCATCCAAGGTCGTCTAAAGTCGTGTCAGTCAATGTTCTAAATCCCGATACACGTGGAAATGTCCTGTTTTCGCAGGAAAACAGCGTTCATCACGGTCGGGCGTCGGATGGCTCAGGCCAAACGCGCCCGGAAGGATACTACAATCTTCATGTATGACCTCCTCGGGGCAAGTGTTAGGTGAGAGGCTGGACATCGACCCAAGCGGGGCTCGTTGTGGCTGCTTCCTTCCGGACCTGACCAGGTTGGCGAGGCGCTCGCCCGCGCCAACCTCTCACCGCTCATATAGGCCCCATCGTGCTGTGGTGCAAGCCTAGTTGCGAATGATATCTAAGGGCCGCCGGGGCAAATCAGTTTGGTATAGACGCCATAACAGGTCATTTCGCGGCCAAATCCGGATGCATCAACCTGCAAAAACACATGGCGATCCTGATAGGTCACATCCATCGCAGAGCGCGCCAACCGGGCGCAGGCATTTGCATCCGATTTACAGGCAGCCAATAGCAGCAGCGCCGCGGGGTCAGACACTTGATCCAATTGACCGTCTTGGACCGCCTTTTGCAGCAGCGTACCGATTTGCGCCTCCAGGTTTTCCTCAGAAGGTTTGGTGAGATAGGCCGCGAGAAGGGCGAATATGATCAGTGACAACAATAAGCGAAACATGGCGGGTCCGGTTTGGTTAAAAATCGCGCTATGCTTGGCATTATGAGGGATCGAAATCCAGTTCAAACATCTCAAACCCATTTAGCCCAGTGCCCAGATGGCGTGAATGGGCTGGATAGGTATGGGCACAGGCGCCGGGACCCGTGCGGAAAATCGCCTTGGTGTTGGGGAGGGTGGCGAACCGCCAGATCTGCGGCGCATGAGGGGTGATCGACGGGCGGTCGCGGATATAGTCGATCAGGATGTCCCGGCTATTGGTTGGGATATTCCCGATCAACTTTGCGCTGATCGCTGACTGAAATTTGCCACCGCCACCCGCACGATAAGAATTGCTGACAACCAAGAAATGTTGGTCCGGCTCAATCAAGGTGCCGTGATACCGAATATCAGAAACGCGTTGGGCCTGCGGATTCATCAATTCGCCATCCACGTTATAACGGGGGGGCTGTGTTGGATCGATTTGATAGGTCAACCCTTGTAGCACATCAAAACAATAGCTCGGGGCGCGGAAATCCAAAAGGTTTTGGGTCACTTCACCGGGCTCAATTTTGCAAAATGCGGCGGCAGATCGTTCCAGCCAATCGATCACCTGCAGGCCCGAAATATCGAGTATGCACAATGTGTTCGGGAAAGGATAAAGCTCTGCTGCGCTGCGCAATGTCAAAGGACCGGCCGGAATATCAATGTAGTTTTCCGGCCCGGCGCGGCCCCCGGCCTTAAACGGGGCCATGGCGGACAATATCGGGCGATCGTCAAATTCGGTCCCCCGCAATTGTTTGATAGCAAATTCACGCTGAGCATCGGCCAGAATTTGCAAACAAGCATCAGGCGCAACCATGGAAAAGTAACTGTGCAGATCACCAGTGGTGACGCCAATGGGGCGGCGAATATGGGACAGCGTTGCCTGATGCGCATGGTTGATTTTGCTGAGCAACTGATCGTCCGGGGCGGTCCGCAAGGCGGTTGCTTTGCCCTCAGCTTTGACCAGAACCGGTTCTGCGCGGCTGGTATGCCCCATGATTTGCCATGTGTCATTGTCATGCAACATCGTCAGGTCGATCACGCCCAGATGCGAACCATAGAACCCGGCCATGACGGTTGGTTTGCCATGTAGGGTGCCAGCTTGGGGGTCGATCACGCTGGATGCGGCGATTTCGGGACCCGGAAAAACCATATGGGTATGACCCGCCAGAACCACGTCGATCCCTTCGATGGCAGCCAGAGGAACGGCGGCGTTTTCCATGCCAATTGTGTGACTTTCGGGGCCAATTCCGGAATGGCACAGCGCAATTACAATATCCGCGCCGGCTTCTTTTAGCTTGGGGACATATTTCAGCGCCGAAATCACGATATCGGTGGTCTCAACCCGTCCATGCAGCAGATGTCGGTCCCATTGGGTCAATTGCGGCGGGGCAAATCCGATGACGCCAATGCGCAATTTTTGCAACGACCCGTCATTCATCACCATTTCGCGTTCGATCAAGGCAAATGGCGGCACCAAAGGTTCGTCTTCTGCCTCGTTGTTGTGACCACGACGGGTGACGTTGCACGACACCAAAGGAAAATCAGCCTCACTGAGGGCGAGGTCCAAAAAATCGAGCCCATAGTTAAATTCGTGATTGCCCAATGTGCCCGCGTCGTAACGCAGCGTGTTCATGGCTGAAATGGCTGGATGCGGTTTGCCTTTGCCGAACAGTTTATGGGCAGCGATCACATCAGAGAGCGGGTTGCCCTGTAGAAAATCACCATTGTCGAGCAACACTGAATTTGCCACCTCAGCCCGCATTTCGCGCAACAGGCCTGCGGTTTGGGTCAGCCCGACCCGTTGGGATGGGCGATCTCGAAAATAATCATAGGGGATCAGATGCACATGCAGATCGGTCGTCGCGAATATCCGCAACTGGCTCTGTTGGCGTTCAACCGACGTTTTATGAGGCCCGAGTTGGAGCAATTGGCAGTTCATCCCTCCTGAAAGCGCCATTCAACCTTAGCGAGTATCGCCTTGAATTTCAATTTCTTCTGCATCACTGATGAGCCAAACGAAAGCTTTAGTTTTTGGGTGACCCATGAAAATTGCCGAAACTGTGACTTTTGGGGGCGTCGGATATGATCGCGCTGCCCATATCCGCGATGATGATGCTGCGCTTGCGCAGGTACAGAAATCCGGCGATTCGCGGGCGATTGTGCTTTGGCGGGGCAAATTGTTGATGGATGAAACCGGATTGGTGCGCGTAAAGCTGGACCATCCCGCCCTGACCGATTGCCGTCATGCCCCGTTGTTTTTGGGAAACACCCCGGTGCCAATGTTTGCAATGGACATATCCGATTGGACGCCTGACACCGTGGACGAAACCGAACTGGCTGCCTTTCTTGATCTGTCCGAACAGGTGCATCCCTTGTTTCCCGACGGGTCCGGGTTTCGGGAATTGCGCGCCAACATGACGGCGTTGTCCCCGCTTGATGGCGAACTTGCCGCGACATCAAAGGCGGTGCTGAGTTGGCACAAAAGCCACCGGTTCTGTTCAAATTGCGGTGTCGAAAGTGTGATGGCCAAAGGCGGGTGGCAACGCAATTGCCCGTCCTGTGATACCCCCCATTTCCCACGCACGGACCCGGTTGTTATCATGCTGATAACGAACGGTAATTCTGTTCTGATGGGGCGATCCCCCGGCTGGCCAGAGGGCATGTTTTCCCTGTTGGCCGGATTTGTGGAACCCGGTGAAACCATCGAGGCCGCCGTGCGCCGCGAAGTGTTTGAAGAGGTCGGCGTTCGGGTCGGCGCGGTGGAATATTTGGCCAGTCAGCCCTGGGCCTTTCCGTCATCCCTGATGATCGGCTGCGCGGGTGTCGCCACCAGCACAGAGATCACGATCGACCCCAAAGAAATCGAAACCGCATTCTGGGCCAGCCGAGAACGGGTTATGGATGCGATGGCGGGCAATGATCCGGAAATGCTTCCGGCCAGAGAAGGTGCAATTGCACATTTTCTGTTGCTGAACTGGCTTGCAGATCGGCTGGATTGAAGCGACATTGGGCTGAGGCATCAAAAAGGCAAAAAACATGAAATTCTCTTCTCGTGAAGATATTGAGGCACCGATTGAATATGTTTTTGATCAGGTGACCGATTTCCCCACATTTGAGAGAGCCGCGATGCGCCGTGGTGCAGATGTTACACAAGTCGCCGGCAAAGGCGCCGCTGCGGTTGGGTCTGTTTGGGATGTTTCGTTTGAATTTCGCGGTAAGCCGCGCAAAATTAAGGCAGAAATCACAGAAATGGATCACCCAAACGGATATAAGGCGCACAGCACTTACACCGGATTGGTTGGCACGTTTGAGCTGGAATTGGTGCCACTGTCGCCCAATCGCACACGTCTGGCCGTATCGCTAGAGCTGGAACCCCAAGGGCTGTCTGCACGTCTGATGTTGCAATCCCTGAAACTGGCCAAGGCGTCCCTGACACGTCGTTTCAAACTGCGCATTGCTGATTTCGCCGAAACGATCCAGTCCCGATATTCTTAAGTGGTGCCTGTCAGGGCTGAATGAAATTGCTGGTTTTCAGACTGGAACCAGCAGGGCAAATAAAAGTGCAACGATCCATTGACCGTTATGCGACTTTTCCCCCGTTCATGGTGCGGGAAAAAAGGTTAAAGTCGTAAACCAAACAGCGCCAAGTGCGCTCAGCGAAAATAACATGAGAGATATGATAAACGAAGCCCATCTTGCTGCTTTTGAGCGCTGTAATGTCGCCCACTCCCCCATCTCCATTGACTCAGCTATATCCCTTTGAAGCTTGAAGTACGCATCTTTTTCCGGTTCGGGCAATTTCAGCTGAGCGTGACTGAAGCCGACTAACGTTCCGAAAAACAGGGCCCCTAAAAGGCAAAGGCACAAAGCAAGGGCGGGGGGCATTACAATTCCTACTTGACCAGCTGTACTGCCTTCGGAAGCTACGTTACCAAGCCGTATCAGGTCAAGTTTGGTCCCAAATCGGACATCTGGGGAGCGTTACGTTGGGATGCCCAGGGTGGCCCGAATATTATTCGTGCCGTCGGCGTGCTGCGGGGAAAACACCCAAAAGCTTGATATGATCGGTGAAATAATCCAGCTCTTCCATCGCCAATTGCACGTTGCGATCGTCGGGGTGGCCTTCGATTTCTGCGTAAAACTGCGTTGCGGAAAAATGGCCGCCGACCATGTAGCTTTCTAGTTTGGTCATGTTGATGCCATTTGTGGCGAATCCACCCATCGCTTTGTACAGCGCGGCCGGAATGTTGCGCACGCGGAACACAAAGGCGGTCATCATGCCAGCTTTGCCGCGACGGGTCAGATCTGGATCCCGTGCCATGATCAGGAAACGGGTGGTGTTGCGATCGTGGTCTTCGATGTGACGTGCCAGAATGGACAGGCCGTAAATATCGGCCGCCAATTCAGACGCCAGCGCGGCGCGGGTTGGATCGCCACCCTGGGCCACTTCGCGGGCGGCGCGGGCATTGTCAGATGTCGACACCCCAGAAATCGCGTTTTCGCGCAAAAAATCAGCGCATTGCGGCAGGATGACCGGGTGACCATGGGCCTCTTTGATTTGGTCCAGACGCGATCCGGGGATGCCCAGCAGGTTGATATGCACGCGGATGA
The DNA here is from genome assembly GCF_040932005.1 of Aestuariibius sp. HNIBRBA575. Classification (NCBI taxonomy): domain Bacteria; kingdom Pseudomonadati; phylum Pseudomonadota; class Alphaproteobacteria; order Rhodobacterales; family Paracoccaceae; genus Aestuariibius; species Aestuariibius sp. HNIBRBA575. Next base: position 2,830,971 of record NZ_CP162414.1, on the reverse strand, counting down.
ACACTTCGTCGATGATGTTCAGCCCACTGCCCGGCAACAGGGAATGCACATCCGCCACGCGCCCATAAGTGGAGTTTTCGACCGCGATCATCCCCAGATCAGCATCCCCGCGGCGCACAGATTCGATGGCATCATCAAAGGACGCACAGGGCAAAGGCTCAAAATTTGGACGGGCTTCGACACAGGCCTGATGTCCGTAGGCCCCCATTTCACCTTGAAAAGCTATCTTTCCAGTCATCTTTTTTCCCCTTCACGCCAAAATGGGCATTTGGTCGCGCTGCTACACCTTGCAAGAGCAGTGGGGAAGCGGATACACACCCCTCAACACTGATCTAAATGGAACGCGACATGTTCGACACAATGACCCTGACTAAGGCATCTGCCGGTATTATTGCCACGTTTCTGGTATTTCTTCTCGGCAAATGGGCCGCAGAAAGCATTTATCACACAGCTGGCCATGGTGATCACCCCGGATACGTAATTGAAGTTGCTCAAGCGGGTGGCGAAGATGTTGTCGTCGACGAAGGCCCCGCCTTTGAAGAAGTATACGCATCCGCCGATGCAGCCGCCGGCGAAGGCCAATGGCGCAGCTGCCGGTCATGCCATTCGATTGAAGAAGGCGTAAACGGTACTGGTCCTTCGCTGTACGGTGTCGTTGGCCGACAAGCAGGCGGCGTAGCAGAATTCAGCTACAAAGGCACATTTGACGGAATCGTTGATGTCTGGACCCCAGAATTGTTGAATGCATTCCTAGAAAGCCCCAAAGGTCTGATCCCAGATACAGGCATGTCCTTTAACGGTATGCGCAAAATCGAAGACCGGGCGAACCTGATCGCCTATCTCGACAGCCTTGACGACTAAGCCGTTCTAATCGAATTAAAACAGGCCGTTCCATTGGAGCGGCCTTTTTTGTTGCGCAACACCCACCGAACGGTGCGATCACGCCGTGTTCACGGATTCTCAACTTGAATGTTGCGGCCAGCGGCCTTTAGCTAGACGTTAACGAAATTCGGACAATTTGAAGTAATTCTTCGAAATCAGGAGTGCGCCATGACGACGACCATGCCCCGACGATCCCCCAAAGCCGCTATTGCCGCGACCACGGCACCTATTTCCATGCTGAAATATGGATTGTTGGGGGGCGGTTTGATTGCAGGCGCTATCTGGGCCGGGCAGGGTTTGGCAGATAGCCACGAAAACATCACCATCAGCCACGGGTTTTCGAATTTTGGGGAATTGAAATACGACCAAGGTTTCACCCATCTGGATTACGTCAATGTTGATGCACCCAAAGGGGGCGAAATCAGCATTTGGGCGCAGGGCACATTCGACAGCTTTAACCCATATGCACGCCAAGGTGTGGCCGCCGCTCAGGTGACGCTGTTATTCGAAAGCATTCTGGTCGGCACCGCGGATGATCCCTATGGCAGCTACTGCTATCTGTGCACCACCATGGAATATCCTGACAGCTTGGATTGGGTGATCTTCAATCTGCGCGATGATGTGACGTTTTCCGATGGTCGGCCTTTTTCTGCAGAAGATGTCAAATTCACCTTTGATCTGTTCATGGAACAAGGCATCGCCGAATATCGCAACGCCTATGGTGGGTTTATCGAATCCGTTGATGTGCTGGACACGCACCGGATCAAGTTTACGTTTACAGAACAGGCGTCACGCCGCGACGTGATTGGTTTCGCCGGGGGCACGCAGGCGTTTTCAAAGTCTTGGTTCGAAGAAACCGGCGCGCGGATTGATGAAAGTGCTGACACGCCATATCTGGGGACCGGGCCATATGTTCTGGAAAGCTTTGATATCAATCGGCAATTGATCTATCGCGCGAACCCGGATTTCTGGGGTGCGGACCACCCGATGAATGTGGGGCAAAACAATTTTGATGCGATCCGCGTGGAATATTACGCTGATAGCGATGCTGCATTTCAGGGGTTCACGGGGGGCGATTACACGTTCCGCAGTGAAAATTCGTCCAAGAAATGGGCAACTGCCTATGAATTTCCAGCCGTTGAAAATGAATGGGTAAATGTCGAAGAATTGCCAGATGGCACGATTGGATATGCACAGGCCTTTGTGTTTAATCTGCGCGATGAACGCTGGCAGGATCCAAATGTCCGCGAAGCGATCCGGCTTGGCTTTAACTTTGAATGGTCCAATGAAACCTTGTTTTATGGGCTTTATTCACGGGTAAATTCGTTCTGGGAAAATTCCGAACTAGAAGCGACAGGCACACCGTCTGAGAGCGAAGTGGCGCTGTTGCAGCCTTTGGTCGATGATGGCCTGTTGGATGCGTCCATCCTGACGGATGAGGCCGTGATGTCGCCCACATCCGGCACATCACTGGCGGATCGGCGTAATCTGCGCCGCGCCGCGCAATTGCTGGACGAAGCCGGTTGGATTTCAGGTGATGACGGCATTCGTCGCAAAGATGGCGAAGAACTGACCGTGGTGATCCTGCAACGCAGCCCTGCATTCGACCGGATCGTGAATCCATATGTGGAAAACCTGCAACGTCTTGGCGTTCAGGCAACGTTGGAACGGGTTGATAATTCGGAATATATCGAACGCCGCCGGTCGGCTGATTACGACTTGGTCAATCACGGGTTTTCCATGGGCTATGAACCGGGCAATGGCCTGCGCCAATGGTACGGATCAGAAACAGCCGAGGATAGCAGCCGCAATCTGATGGGTCTGCGCAGCGAAGCCGTGGATCGATTGATCAATGTGGTGATCGAGGCCGAGAATTTGGAAGATATGACCACGGCCACCCATGCTTTGGACCGGGTTTTGCGTGCCGAAGGGTTCTGGGTGCCGCAATGGTTCAAAGAGGTGCATACCGTCGCCTATTATGACCAATACCGTTATCCTGATCCGTTGCCACCCTTGTCACGGGGCGAGCTGAGCTTTTGGTGGTATGACGCAGAGGCGGGCGCTGCGCTGCAGGCCGCTGGCGCGCTGCGCTAAGGGGATCTGAACCGTGGGAGCCTATATTCTTCGCCGCCTATTGCTGGTCATTCCGACCTTGCTGGGCATCATGATTGTCAACTTTGCGTTGATCCAATTTGTGCCCGGCGGGCCGATCGAACAGATCATTGCCCGCCTAGAAGGCGGCGGCGACGTGTTTGAAAGCATTTCAGGCAGCGGGTCTGAATTGGCAGAGACCGGTGACAGCGATAATTATCTTGGATCGCGCGGCCTGCCGGATGATTTCATCGAACAGCTAGAAAAAGAGTTCGGCTTTGACAAACCACCGGTCGAACGGTTCCTGAATATGATGTGGGATTACATTCGGTTTGATTTTGGTGACAGCTATTTCCGCAATATTTCCGTTGTAGAACTGGTGGTTGAAAAAATGCCGGTATCGATCACATTGGGGCTTTGGTCGACTTTGCTGGCCTATATGATTTCGATCCCCTTGGGCATCAAAAAGGCGATCCGCGATGGGTCCCGGTTTGACACTTGGACAAGCGGTGCGATCATTGTCGGTTATGCGATCCCCGGCTTTTTGTTCGCAGTGCTGTTGATCGTGCTGTTCGCGGGCGGGTCCTATTGGCGGCTCTTTCCGCTGCGCGGCCTCACGTCTGACAATTTCGCTGATCTCAGTCTCATCGGCAAAGTGCTCGATTATTTCTGGCACATCGCATTGCCCGTGCTGGCGTCGACGATTTCGGCCTTTGCCACATTGACGCTGCTGACCAAAAATTCGTTTCTGGACGAGATCAAAAAACAATACGTTACCACCGCCAAGGCCAAAGGCCTGTCAGAACAAAAAGTGCTGTATGGCCACGTGTTTCGCAATGCGATGCTGATCGTGATTTCGGGATTTCCGGCGCTGTTTATCGGGGTGTTTTTTGGCGGGTCCTTGATCATCGAAACCTTGTTCAGCCTTGATGGATTGGGCCGATTGGGGTTTGAGGCCGCCGTCGCGCGGGACTATCCGGTGGTGTTTGGCACCTTGTTTACGTTTTCGTTGATCGGGTTGGTTGTCGGGATCATCACTGATCTGACCTATGTGATGATCGATCCGCGAATTGATTTCGAAGGGAGGGGCTGATCATGCGTTTATCCCCCCTTAACCAACGTCGTCTGAGCAATTTCAAACGCAACCGCCGCGCTGTTTGGTCACTGTGGATATTCATCGTGCTGTTCGGGCTTAGCCTGTTTGCCGAATTTATCGCCAATGACAAACCTATACTTGTGTCCTATCGCGGCGAATTGCGGATGCCGATTTTCAACTTCTATTCAGAACGTGATTTCGGCGGGGACTTCCCGTCCGAGGCCGCCTATCAAGACATCGAAGTCCAATGCCTGATCGCCACCGGTGGCTTGGTCGATTGTTTTGATGCACCAGAAGAGTTCATCGCCATGGCCGAGCAGGGCATAGATGATCCTGATTTCCACAAAGGCTGGTCCATCTGGCCCATTATTCCCTATTCATTCAACACGATTGTGGATGTCGGTGGCGTGGCACCATCGCCCCCGACCAATCAAAACTGGTTGGGCACAGATGACACCAAACGCGATGTGACCGCGCGAGTGATTTATGGCTTTCGCCTGTCGATCTTCTTTGCATTGACTGTGACGTTTTTCGCGTCATTGATTGGGATCGTCGCAGGGGCGGTGCAGGGCTATTTTGGCGGTTGGGTCGATCTGGTGTTCCAACGCGTGATCGAAGTCTGGACCGGCATTCCGTCGCTATATGTCATCATCATCGTCTTTGCCATTTTGGGGCGAAGTTACGGATTGCTGGTGTTTTTGACCGTTCTGTTCGGCTGGCCAGCATTGGTTGGGCTTGTGCGGGCTGAATTTTTGCGGGCGCGCAACTTTGAATATATCCGCGCCGCCAAGGCGCTGGGGGTCAGTGACCGCACCATCATGATCCGTCATATGCTGCCCAACGCGATGGTTGCGACGGTGACCATGTTACCGTTTCTGATCACGGGCGGGATTTCGACCCTCGCGGGACTTGATTTTCTGGGCTACGGATTGCCGTCATCGGCCCCGTCGTTGGGGGAAATGTCGTTGCAGGCCAAACAGAACCTTCAGGCCCCATGGCTGGGTTTTACGGCCTTCTTTACCTTTGCTGTCATGCTGTCGCTGCTGGTCTTTATCTTCGAAGGTGTGCGCGATGCATTTGATCCAAGAAAGACCTTCTCATGAGCCTGTTGAAGGTGAAAAACCTGAACGTTCGGTTCCGCCAAGACGGCGAAACCACCCATGCTGTGCGCGGTTTGTCCTTTGACGTGGCCAAAGGCGAAACCGTCGCGCTGGTCGGCGAAAGCGGGTCGGGCAAATCGGTCACTGCCTTGTCGACGGTAAACCTGTTGGGTGACAGCGCATATATCGACGGGTCCATCACCTATGGTGGGCGTGAAATGGTCGGCGCCCGCGAAACAGAATTGCAGGCCGTGCGCGGCAATGACATCAGCTTTATCTTTCAAGAACCGATGACGTCGCTGAACCCGCTGCACACGCTGGAAAAACAGCTGTCGGAATCGATTGAGCTGCATCAGGGCCTGCGCGGCGAAGCTGTGCGGACCCGGATCGTTGAATTGCTGACCAAAGTGGGCATTCGCGACCCCGAAAGTCGCCTGAATTCCTATCCGCACCAATTGTCGGGGGGGCAGCGTCAGCGGGTCATGATCGCGATGGCGCTGGCCAATGGTCCCGAATTGCTGGTGGCGGATGAACCGACCACAGCGCTGGATGTGACCATTCAGGCGCAAATTCTGGATCTGTTGGCGGATCTGAAAACCTCCGAAGGCATGAGCCTGCTGTTCATCACCCATGATCTGACCATTGTGCGCAAAATCGCGGATCGGGTCTGTGTGATGAAGGATGGAGAAATCGTCGAAACCGGGAAAACGTCGGAAATTTTTGACAATCCGCGCCATCCATACACGCAGATGTTGTTGGCCGCCGAAAGCACGGGAACACCTGCACCTGTGCCTGGCGGTGCCGCCGAAATCGTGTCGACTGAAAACTTGAAAATCTGGTTCCCAATCCATCGCGGATTGCTGCGGCGGACCGTTGGATATGTCAAAGCGGTGAATGACGCCACACTGTCGGTGCGGGCCGGGGAAACGCTGGGCGTGGTGGGCGAAAGCGGGTCGGGCAAAACCACATTGGCGTTGGCGATCATGCGTTTGATCCACTCAGAAGGCGGGATCGAATTTCAGGATCAACAGATCAAAGATCTGACACCCCGCCAAATGCGGCCGCTGCGTGGTGATATGCAAATCGTGTTTCAGGACCCGTTTGGATCGTTGTCGCCGCGCATGACCGTTGCCGAAATCATCGCCGAAGGTTTGGCCGTGCATGGCATTGCCGATAAGGCGGACAAACGTGTTCTGGTGTCGGAAATCATGACCGAAGTTGGGTTGGACCCCGCCGTGATGGATCGCTATCCGCATGAATTTTCAGGCGGGCAACGGCAACGGATCGCGATTGCACGGGCGATGATCTTGCGCCCGAAATTGCTGGTTCTGGATGAACCGACATCGGCGTTGGATATGACAGTGCAGGTTCAGATTGTGGAATTGCTGCGTGAATTGCAGCAGAAACACCAGCTAGCCTATCTGTTTATTTCCCATGACCTAAAGGTCGTGCGCGCCCTGAGCCACAAAGTGATGGTGATGAAACAGGGTGATGTCGTCGAAGCGGGGCCCGTGGATCAGATTTTTGATGCGCCTCAGACCGAATATACACGGCAATTGATGGCCGCAGCGTTTGAAGGGCGGTCTAGCGAAACGTAACCGATGCAGGGGCAAGCCCGTCGATGTCCACATCACAGGTTTGCCCTGACTGGATCGGTCCAACGCCAGCGGGTGTGCCGGTCATGATCAGATCACCGGGCGCCAGGTCGACCAATCCCGACAGATAGCTGATCACATCCGCAGTCGGCCAAATCATCCGTGACAGGTCGCTGTCCTGACGCAATTCATTGTCGACATGACATGTGATGCGCCCCGCATTTAAATGCCCAACCTGAGAAACAGGGGCCGCAGTTCCGATCACGGCGGAACGGTCAAACCCCTTGGCCATGTCCCATGGACGGCGCTGCTCTTTTGCTTTGGATTGAATGTCACGGCGGGTCAGATCATTGCCCGCCGCATAGCCCCAAACATGGCTTAGCGCGTTTTCCACAGCGATATCGCTGCCAGATTTCCCAATGATCACAACCAATTCCGCCTCGTGATGCAGGTTTTGCGTGGCCTTGGGAAACGGGATTTCTGATCCGGATCGCACAATGGCATCGCCCGGTTTGGTAAAGAAGAACGGCGGCTCGGCTGGGTCATTGCCCATTTCAATCGCATGTTCAGAATAGTTTCGCCCGACGCAAAAAATGCGCCGGACGGGGAGGTAAACATCAGATTGTGTGGTCGGCAAAACGGGTGCCGAAGGCGTGTGAAATGCAAGTTGTGCCATGATCTGGCCTTTGATTATGAATCAGGTCCGATCATAAAGCATGTCGTTCCACGGGCTTGCAATCGACGGCACGCTAGTTCAGCAGTTTCGCGGTTTAGCCCCATGAAATTTGCATCATGTCCACGTGCAGATGACGACACGCGGCGCAGTGATCCGTCTAGTGTGCTCATTTCATTTAGGGCAACACGCAGCAAAACCCGTTCCGCCTGATAGCGGGTGGTGTAGCGCCCGACATTGATGCCCCAATGGCGTCCACCAGAGGATGAAACGCGGGTGACAATTTCTGGCGCAACCTCTGCAGGTGGCGGCGGCGTGGCGACGGCGGCCATCACCAGATTTTCGGGCCGCGCCTGCGGTTGAATCTGGGCGGGTGCCTGTGCCTGTGTGGGGACCTGTGCGGGGGCTTCTGCCAATGGTGTTTCCATCGCTTCTTGGAGGATATCGGCCGATACCATGACCACAGGCGGCTGTGTCGGCGTTCGCATTTGTGGTCGCAATGATCGGCTAACGGCGCCGCTGACCCTGACGACACGCGGTCCGGCTCCGGGTTCATTGCCGCGATAGGCCGGTCTGGATGGAGGGCGGAACGCGACGCGGGTGGGGGCGCGGCTAAACCCCATATCCAATAGTTCCGCAACGCGGGCGTTGCGGTTGGCGGTGGAGGAGCCGCCAAAAACGGTTGCAATAATGCGTTCTGATCCACGTTCGGCAGAGGCAACCAAATTGAAACCAGCGGCGCGTGTATAGCCTGTCTTGATCCCGTCAGCGCCTTGATATGCATTCAGAAAACGGCGGTTGGTGTTGTTGACGGTGCGGATACCCGCATCGGCAGAACGACGCGAAAAGATGTTATAATATTGCGGCCAGTCATAAATCATGTGCCGCCCCAAAATGGACATATCGCGGGCCGTGGACATATGGCCAACTTCGGTCAAACCGTGGGCGTTTTTGAATTGGGTGCGTGTCATCCCCATCGCGGCCGCGGTACGATTCATGCGGCGGGCAAAGGCGGCTTCGGACCCGGAAATCGTAATGCCAATCGCGGTGGCTGCGTCATTGGCGGATTTCACGGCCGCCGCGCGGATCAAATAGCGGAACCGGATTTGTTGCCCTGCCTGAAGCCCCAGCTTGGACGGAGGTTCAGCCGCGGCGGCACGGGGAATGGTCACCATCGTGTCCAGTCCGATTTCGCCACGTTCCACCGCTTCGAATGCAATGTAGAGCGTCATCATTTTGGTCAATGACGCGGGATGCAATTGTGTGTCTGCATTGCGAGAATGCAAAACCTCGCCGCTGCGGGCATCCATGACCAATGCCGCATATGGTGCGGCACGGCTGGCCAATGGCGCAAGCGCGGCCAATAGCATTACGCATAGCAATAGCATCCCGGTTCGGGCGGGATTCCCTAAACGACTGTACACGTCGTGAGCCTCTCGATGTTCTGCCTCATGGGTGCCGGTTTTTTTGGTGGCACCTCAAATTATGAAATCACCCTAGCACGGGTATGGGCATCTTAAAAATACCTTATTTTCAATGGTATGAAGTGTGTCTTTCATGCAAGGCAATCCAGATATAGCGGCGTATTCCAAAATTGTCGCTAGATAGAGGGGCAGGGCAATCTGATTGCCCCAATTGATTAAGAAAGGTTTAAGGAAATTGTGGGACTTAGACGGTCAGAAAAGGCAGTGTCGCACGTGGCGGTGATATCAAATGTGTGACTTTTACCATGATAACGCGCGGTTGGGGTTTTCATAATCCTGAACTCTCTTATATTACAGACCCGGTGGCAGAATGACAAAAGGTCAGAATCCAGATGTTGGCTGATTTCTATATGATGGCAGATCGCGAAGATGACGGGATTGATGAACCGGGTCTGGCGCTGAAAACACGCCCCAAGACCAAACGTCCGCCAATGTACAAGGTTATGATATTAAACGACGATTTCACACCGATGGAATTCGTCGTCATGGTGTTGGAACGGTTTTTTGGCCTGACACATGCGCAATCGTTCGAACTGATGCTGACGGTTCACAAAAAAGGCGTTGCCGTTGTCGGGGTGTTCAGCCATGAGATTGCAGAAACCAAAGTCGCGCAAGTGATGGGTTTCGCACAGCGTCACCAGCACCCGCTGCAATGCACCATGGAAAAGGAATAGGCGCCAGACGCCGCTCATGTCCAAAAATTCACGTCTACAAACAGCGCTCGATCAGGGCGCTTTCGAGTTTTCAGGCCCCATTGCGGTGCTGCGTCCCCCTGCGGATTATGACCTGCCGGTCGCGCCAGATCAGGTGTTGATCGAACATACGTTCAAACCCGATTGCGATGCATGGGACCGGCGTGGATATCAGGTGATGCCCAAAGCGTCACCTGCCGAGGCGATGATTGTGGTGCTGCCACGGGCCAAAGCGTTGGCACGTGATATGGTGGCACGGGCCTGCAACCTGTCCAGTGGGATCGTGATCATTGATGGTCAAAAAACCGACGGCGCTGATGCGGTATTCAAGGAATGTCGCAAACGGCTGGGCGATTTGCCATCCATTCCCAAGGCACATGGGCGGCTGTTCTGGTTTGACGCGGATGCCGCCAAAGGCAAGTTTGACGACTGGCTGGTCCCTGACCCGGCGCGTGGCGATCATGGCTATTACACGACGGCTGGGGTATTTTCGGATGGTCAGGTTGATCGCGGGTCGGCTTTGTTGGTGGATGCGTTGCCGCCCAAATTGTTCGGCCGTGTCGCAGATCTGGGTGCGGGCTGGGGCTATCTTAGCCTTGCTGCGCTGAAGTATGAAAAGGTAAAATCCGTTGATCTGGTCGAAGCAGAAGCGCTGGCCCTGGATTGCGCGCGTTTGAACGTGACCGATGAACGGGCGCATTTTCATTGGGCGGATGCCACCACATTTGCCCCGTCTGACCCCTACGATACGATCATCTGTAACCCGCCGTTTCACACATCCCGCGCGGCTGATCCGGCGTTAGGTCGGGCGTTTATTGCGGCGGCGGCTCGGATGTTGAAACCGTCTGGGCATCTGTGGCTGGTTGCCAATCGGCATCTGCCTTACGAACGTCATCTCAAAGATACTTTCCGCAACGGAGAAGAACTTTATGGGGATAATTCCTTTAAGCTTTTCCATGCCTCTCGCCCCAAACGCTAGAATCGCATAGCGTCTGATCTGGGTCACAGGAGAAACACATGTCCTTTTCCATCGCAGGTAAAACCGCCATCGTCACTGGGGCTGCAAATGGCGTGGGGCTGGCCATCGGACGGCATTTTGTTCGGGCTGGGGCCAATGTGGTGTTTGCCGATATGGACGAACCCAACCTGCAAAAAGAAGTGGGCGAAGATGCCGCCGCAGAGGCGCGTATGCAAGTTTTCGCAGGGGATTTGCGGGAAAAGCTGACATTGGCGAACCTGTTATCCGCGACGATTGACGCGTTTGAACGGGTGGATATTCTGGTGAATGCGTCACGTCAGGTGGTTATGTCTGATCCGTTGAATGCGGATGATGACGCGGTCACAACCCTGCTGAACCAAAACCTGATCACATCCTTGCGGCTGTCGCAATTGGTGGCAAAACGCATGATCAAACAAGCCGAAGGTCAGACCGAAGGACAGGTCGGGTCGATTATCAATCTCAGCTCTATTGCGGCGCGGCGCACCCATCCTGAATTGTTGGCATATTCCGTCTCAACCGCCGCATTGGATCAAATGACCCGGTCCTTGGCGGTGGCTTTGGCTCCGCATCGGATTCGGGTCAACGCCGTTGCGTTTGGGTCCGTCATGAGCGCCAGCCTAAAAGGCGCGTTGCGCGAAACTGAAGGGCTGCGGGAATGCATCATTGAATCCACGCCTTTGTCTCGGATCGCCAAACCCACCGAAGTGTCTGATGCCGTGCAATATCTGGCCAGCGACGCGTCCAGCTTTGTGACGGGGCAGATCGTAACCGTGGATGGCGGGCGCAGCTTGATCGATCCGGTATCCCGTCCAGCCCACTAATCTGGCTCACTAATCGGGGCCCCAAATTGATCGGCAGATCGCGGTCAGTGGCGTCAATCTATACAATTTAGCATGGCTTGTGTGCATTGGTGTTGATGGACAATCCCAAGGTGAACGCTAATGTGCCCTGACCATTTTTCAGGGAATTAACATGGCACCCATTGTATCGGTCCGTAATCTGACCAAACGTTATCCGGGCGGGTTTGAGGCGCTCAAATCTGTGAACCTCGACATCGAAGAAGGTGAAATTATTGCGTTGCTCGGGCCAAATGGTGCGGGGAAAACAACCCTGATTTCAACGATTTGCGGTATTACCAAGGCCACAGATGGCACAATCAGCGTCGGCGGGCATGACACCGAAACCGATTTTCGCGCTGCACGTGACTTGATTGGGCTGGTGCCACAGGAAATCAATCTGGAGCCGTTCGAAACCGTGATCAACACCGTGCGGTTTTCGCGAGGGTTGTTCGGGAAAAAACGCGACGATGCGTTTTTGGATCAGGTTCTGGGGCAGCTGTCGTTGGGCGATAAACGCACAGCCAAAATCATGATGCTGTCGGGCGGAATGAAACGCCGTGTGCTGATCGCCAAGGCGCTGTCGCATTCGCCGCGCGTTCTGTTTTTGGACGAACCCAGTGCCGGTGTGGATGTCGAGTTGCGCAAAAGCATGTGGGAAACCGTGGCCGAGCTTAAAAAGCAGGGGGTCACGATCATCCTGACGACGCATTACATCGAAGAAGCCGAAGCCATGGCCGACCGGATTGCCGTGATCAACAACGGTGAAATCCTGTTGGTTGAGGAAAAAGACGCGTTGATGCGCCGGATGGGGCAAAAACAGCTGTCGATTGAACTGACCGAACGTTTGGACGCCCTGCCAGAGAGTTTGTCAGAGTATAATCTGGCGCTGGGGGATCAGGGAAATCAGTTGATTTACACCTATGACACCACGGCAGAACGCACCGGGATTACCGCGTTGTTGTCTGATCTGCAAAAGGCCGGATTACATCTGCGCGACCTCAGCACAGAACAAAGTTCGCTCGAAGAAATCTTTGTTGGACTTGTAGGAGAATGAGTATGAACACGCAGGCGATTGCATCTATCTACCGGTTTGAAATGGCACGGTTTTTCCGCACCCTTATGCAAAGCTTTCTGTCGCCGGTGATTTCGACCGCGCTCTATTTTGTGGTGTTTGGGGCGGCGATTGGGTCGCGCATCGACCAAGTGGACGGCATCCCCTATGGGGCGTTTATTGTGCCCGGTTTGATCATGTTGTCATCCATGACGCAGGCCACATCAAACGCCTCTTTTGGGATTTATTTCCCGAAATTCATCGGCACGTTTTCAGAATTGCTATCTGCGCCGGTGAATTTTCTGGAAATCACCATTGGATATGTGGGCGCGGCGGCCACCAAAGCATTGTTCATCGGAGTGATCATTCTGGCGACGGCGTTTTTGTTCGTGGATTTGCAAATCCAGCACCCGTTTGCGATGCTCGCCTTCTTGGTTCTGACCTGTCTCAGCTTTTCACTGCTTGGGTTTATCATCGGTATTTGGGCTGGCAATTTTGAACAATTGCAGCTGATCCCATTGCTGGTGATCACGCCGCTCGTGTTTTTGGGCGGGTCGTTTTATTCGATCTCAATGTTGCCGCCCATCTGGCAGACAATCACGCTGTTTAACCCGGTTGTGTACCTTGTTTCCGGGTTCCGCTGGTCGTTTTTTGGGCAGGCAGATGTGCCAATCGCGCTTAGCCTGGGGGCGATTGGATTGTTCACACTCATCTGTCTTGGCGTGATCTGGTGGATTTTCCGAACCGGCTGGCGCGTCCGCCAATAAGCGCGACAAACAGGCCACAGGCGCAGGACAGGGGAAAAGCGTTGGCTTCGCTCCCTTGTCCCGCGACGAACTGCCGCCTACATGAAGGGCATGAAACGTTTCATTCCTTTTATCAAATCCGACCCGCGCGTCGCTGTCATCCGTCTGAACGGCGTTATTGCGTCCGGCGGACGTGGGCTGAACGACGCGACATTGGCACCAATCGTTGAAAAAGCATTCCGATCCAAACCGGATGCCGTCGCTTTGGTGATCAATTCGCCGGGCGGTTCCCCGGTGCAATCTTCGCTGATCGGTGCGCGAATCCGGCGTTTGGCGGACGAAAAAGACATTCCCGTTTACGCCTTTGTCGAAGATGTCGCCGCGTCAGGTGGCTATTGGCTGGCGGCGGCTGCCGATGAAATCATCGTGGATGCGTCTTCTGTGATCGGATCCATCGGGGTGATTTCCTCTGGCTTTGGGCTTCAGGATTTTATTGCAAAACATGGCGTGGAACGGCGGGTTTACACGGCGGGCACGTCCAAATCGCAACTGGACCCGTTCAAGGCGGAAAACCCCGAAGATATTGAACGCCTAAAGGTCCTGCTGGAACAGATCCACGCGACGTTTAAGGAACATGTGCAATCCAGACGCGGTGACAAATTGGCGGATGCGGATTTGTTTAACGGCGAAATTTGGGTCGGCCACAAAGGCGTCGAAATGGGCTTGGCCGATCATGTGGGGCATTTGGTGCCTTTCATGAAGGAAAAATTCGGCGACAAAGTTCAATTCCGTGTTCTGTCGCCCAGTCGGCGATCCCTGTTGTCGCGTTTGTCGATGGGAATCGTTCGTGACGCTGTGTCTACGGTTGAAGAACGCGCCGCCTATGCCCAGTTTGGGTTGTAAGAAAGTTGTAAAATGGTTGTGAAAATTGTTTTTCTCTTTCTGATCTTCATGGTGGTACTTGCCATGTTCGGGAAATTGCGCTTTCCGGGGCAGCAACGATTGGCGGATGCCAAATGCGCCAGATGTGGGCGTTTTAGAATTGGGAAGGGGCCGTGCCCCTGCAGGGGGACGCGCTGAACATGGCAATGGATTGGATCTATGTGGGGCTGGGTCTCGTGATCTTGCTGCTCGCAGGGGATGCATTGGTGCGGGGCGCTGTTAATTTGTCGCTGCGTCTGGGCGTACCTGCGTTGATTGTGTCCCTGACGATTGTCGCCTTTGGGACCTCTGCGCCAGAATTGTTGATTTCGATCCAAGCGATCATGGATGGTGTCCCCGGATTGGCTTTGGGCAATGTTGTGGGATCAAACACCGCCAATATCCTGTTGGTGCTGGGCGTGCCGGCGCTGTTGGCCACCATGCATACATCCGAATGCAGCACCCGCGGCAATTTCCTGCAAATGATCGGGGCGACATTGCTGTTTATCGTGCTGTGTTTCTGCGGAACCATCACTTGGGTGGATGGTTTGATCCTGCTGACGGCTTTGTTTGCGATGCTGGCCTATGCGGCCCGGTCCGCGATGCAGCACCGGTCAGCCTGTGCTATGCTGGACCCAGACGAAGACATCGAAGGTGCGGATCCATCGATGAGCTGGCCCAAGATCCTGTTATTCCTGGGTCTGGGCATGGTCGGTCTGCCACTGGGCGCTAGCCTGTTGGTGGATGGCGCGGTCAATATTGCGCGTGATTTCGGTGTGTCTGAAACGGCGATTGGTTTGACCTTGGTTGCGTTGGGGACATCATTGCCGGAATTGGCGACGACGGTTATGGCCGCATTGCGTCGCCAAGCAGAAGTCGCATTGGGCAATGTGATCGGGTCAAATATGTTCAACCTGTTGGCCATTATCGGCATCGCAAGCTTGGTTGGTCCGATCCCTGTCGAACCTTCGGTTCTGAGCTTTGATCTGTGGATCATGCTGGGTGCATCGCTGATGTTGGTGCCGTTTGTGTTCTTTAAACAGGACATCACCCGGATTTGGGGCATTGGGCTGAGCGCACTCTATGTTGTGTATGTGGCGATTGTGTTGGGGTAACCCGATGCGTCGCGCCACAGGGCGGGAAAACCGGGCTGACTGCGATCTGTAAACCCTTTGTCGAAACCTGAATACTGCGCACAGCTTTCTCAAGTGGGACGTGGCAGATCACGCGCTTTTGATTGTCGGACAATTGCGGCGATTTGGTCTCAATAATCGTCGGTTTTATGGGGGTTTGGCCGGCATCGTGCAAAGTTGTGCACGGGGGCAGTTTGGGTGTCACATTTTGTTTACGATTTGGTAATGTTTTCAAGCGCTTACAATTGATACACTTTTTTGCGCATGAAAATCAATGACTTATGGGTTTGCCTATTTTTTAGGCAGTACGTCGAAATGGGCCGAAAACAAGGGAAATATCGATTTGACCGCAGGATGTCCCCGGACTTATCCACAGTTTCAGTGGAAACCTTACCTCTTGCCTCAATCGCTGTATCATTGCAGCAATACCGCAGAATCACGAAAGCGTGTCCATGTCAGAGCAGCCCACAAACACCCCCGCCGAACCGCCGCTAAAAGGGCATGATTGCATACATGCTTATTTGCGGACATTGGACGGATCGCCGGGCGTTTATCGGATGCTCGATGATCAGGCGCGGGTTCTATATGTAGGGAAGGCGCGCAACCTAAAGGCGCGTGTCAGCAACTACGCCCGCCCCAATGGTCATTCAGCCCGGATTGCGCGGATGATTTCAGAAACATCATCGATGATGTTCCTGACCACACGCACCGAAACCGAAGCTTTGTTGCTAGAGCAAAACCTGATCAAGCAGCTAAAACCGCGCTACAACGTGCTGTTGCGCGACGATAAAAGCTTCCCCAACATTCTAATCAGCAAGTCACATGATTATCCGCAGCTGAAAAAACATCGTGGCGCAAAGAAAGAAAAGGGCAGCTATTACGGCCCCTTTGCCAGTGCGGGCGCGGTCAATCGGACGTTGAACCAATTGCAAAAGGTGTTTTTGCTGCGCAATTGCACCGACGCCACGTTTGAGGCCCGCACGCGCCCCTGTCTGCAATATCAAATCAAACGCTGCTCTGCGCCCTGTGTGGGGTATGTCAGCACGCAGGATTACGATGTGCAGGTGCGGGATGCGCATCAGTTTCTATCTGGCAAAACCACGCAAATTCAGGAATCGCTGGCCAAGGAAATGCAAGTCGCGTCTGACGCGCTGGAATTTGAACGCGCCGCGGCCCTGCGGGATCGGATCAATTCCCTGACGCAGGTGCAGGCTTCCCAAGGGATCAATCCGCAAAACACCGCCGAAGCTGACGTGATCGCGTTGCATCAACATTCCGGTCAGGCCTGTGTGCAGGTGTTTTTCATTCGGTCGCATCAGAATTGGGGCAACCATGATTATTATCCCAAACTGAACGGCGAAGAGGACAGCGCTGAAATCATGCAAGCCTTTGTCGGGCAGTTTTACTCCAACCGCGAACCGCCACGCATGGTGCTGTTGTCACATGGGTTGGACGCCCCCGATCTGATGACCCAGGCCCTGACCGATAAGGCCGAGCGCAAGGTTGAAATCATCGTTCCCCAACGGGGCGAAAAGTCAGAGCTGGTGTCAGGCGCGTTGCGCAATGCCCGCGAAAGTCTGGCGCGCAAAATGTCAGAAACGGCCACGCAGGGTAAATTGCTGCGTGGTTTGGCAGAAGCCTTTGATTTGCCAGAGGTGCCCCAGCGGGTGGAAGTCTATGACAACTCGCATATTCAGGGCGCCCATGCGGTTGGGGCGATGATCTGTGCGGGTCCCGAAGGGTTCATGAAAAACCAGTACCGCAAGTTTAACATCAAAGGCGAAGACCTGACGCCCGGCGATGATTTCGGCATGATGAAAGAGGTGCTGACGCGCCGTTTCAAACGGTTGCTGAAAGAAGACCCAGATCGACAAGAAGGCCACTGGCCCGGTTTGCTACTGATCGATGGGGGTGCAGGTCAGGTCAGTGCCGTGCGTGAAATCATGCGCGAATTGGGCGTGAATGACGTGCCGATGGTCGGGGTTGCTAAAGGCGTTGATCGCGACCACGGCAAAGAGGAATTTCACCGCACAGGCAAACCCGTGATGGCCCTGCAACGCAATGATCCTGTGCTGTATTTCATCCAACGCATGCGCGACGAGGCGCACCGATTTGCCATCGGCACACACCGCGCCAAACGCACCAAAGCCATCGGCGCAACCCCGCTGGATGACGTGCCCGGCGTGGGTGCCACCCGCAAACGGGCATTGCTGGCGCATTTCGGATCGGCCAAGGCCGTCAGCCGCGCCAATCTGGCCGACCTAAAGGCCGTGCCGGGCGTGTCTGAAAAGCTGGCGGAAACGATCTATGGCTTCTTTCACGAAGGGACCTAGGCGTTTGTTGGTCCAAATGCTCACGTTATTGCGACATCAACGCCGCATGATCCGCTTCCCCCCAAGAACCAGACAGGTTAACAACAGACTATGACTTGGAACCTACCCAATCTTTTGACGTTGCTGCGCCTTTTGGCGGCCCCCGGCGTTGCGATCATGTTTTTGTACTTTGCCCGCCCACATGCGGATTGGTTTGCGCTGATCCTGTTTGTTGTGGCTGCGGTGACCGATTTTCTGGACGGCTATCTGGCGCGTGCATGGAAACAGGAATCAAAATTCGGGGCCATGTTGGATCCAATCGCGGACAAGGCAATGGTGGTGATTGCTCTGCTGGTGATCACCGGATTTTCAGGCATGAACCCATGGATTTTGATGCCTGCCACATTGATCATGTTCCGCGAAGTGTTCGTATCAGGTTTGCGCGAATTTCTGGGCGACACGGCTGGCACTCTCAAAGTGACCAACTTGGCCAAGTGGAAAACCACGTTTCAGATGGTCGCGATTGCGGTTTTGTTCGCCAAAGGTGCGTTTGAACATTACCTGATCGCACATACCGTCGGCATGGATTACACGCTGGTCCAAGCGATCCTTGACGGGGATGTCGTGGACGAAGTTGGCCTGCGTTGGAAACAGCTAGGCTGGGATATGTGTTTTTATGGTGGGATCGCGCTGTTATGGGTGGCGGCGGCGCTGACCGTGTTGACCGGCTGGGATTACCTGCGCAAAGCCATGCCTTATCTAAGGGAACACCCATGATTGATGTGATGTATTTTGCCTGGGTTCGTGAACGGATCGGCCTGCCCAAGGAACGTGTGGAAACCGACGCAAAAACCGTCATGGATTTGGTCAACGAACTGCGCGAGCGCGAAGATCGCTATGCCGCTGCATTCGAAGATATCACCGCGCTAAAGGTCGCCATCGATCAGGAATTGACCGATTTTGACGCCCCACTGGCCGGGGCCCGCGAGGTGGCGTTTTTCCCGCCCATGACAGGTGGCTGATGCGGCTGGTGGTCGACACAGCCCCGTTTGATGCGGGGGCGGAACTGAATGCGTTTTCCGCCGATGTGGCCGGGGCGGGCGCAATCGTCAGCTTTACGGGGATTGTGCGTGACGTGGCCGGTGGGCTTGATCTGATGCGGATCGAACATTACCCCGGCATGACCGAAAAGGCCATTTCATCGATGATGGAAGATGCTAAATCCCGGTTTTCCCTGACAAATGTTCTGGTCATCCATCGCCACGGTGATCTGCATGCGGATGACCCGATCATGATGGTCGCAACTGCGTCACGCCATCGGGTTGACGCGTTTCAAGCCGCTGAATTCCTGATGGATTACCTGAAATCACGTGCGCCATTTTGGAAAAAAGAAATGACCGCCGACGGGTCGGATTGGGTCGCCTCTAAGGAAGAAGACGAAGACGCGCTGGATCGCTGGACCTAACGCGACGCCAATTCGGCACAATCTTTGTGACGCGGGCAATCGATGACATGATCATTGACCATCCCCACGGCCTGCATAAAGGCATAGACGATCACGGGGCCGCAAAACTTAAACCCTTCGCGTTTCAGATCCTTTGATATCTGTTCGGATAACGGCGTTTTTGCAGGAATATCGGCCAGGGTTGCCCAATGGTTTTGCAACGGTTTGCCATCCATATAGTTCCACAAAAACTGATCAAACCCTTCGCGTTGCTCAATTTTCTGCCAAACGCGTGCGTTTTTAATCGTGGCTTCGATTTTTGCGCGCGACCGAACGATGCCCGCATTTTGCAGCAAACGTTCGACGTCTTCTTCGCCCCAACCTGCGATCACATTTGGGTCAAACCCTTCGAATGCGTCGCGAAAATTTTCCCGTTTCTTCAGGATCGTGATCCAGCTTAATCCAGCCTGAAACCCATCCAAAATCAGCTTTTCCCACAGGGCACGACTGTCCCATTCCGGCACACCCCAATCGGTGTCATGATAATCAAAATAAATCTGTTCCGGACCGGCCCAACCACAACGCGTCATTACATTCCCCAAATGGTTCAAATTTGAACTCTTAACCCGACATTAGCGGCGGATGAGGCAAGGTGCCAGCATTGCAATCTGTTGATGGTCCAGAAAATGAGCGAAACCGCCAGACAAAAAGAGGCGTCAAATCCGCTGGATTATGCCATGGCCAGCCGTGACAAAGATGTGATGTCTTTGGTGCGCAACGCCTTGGCGGCCGAACGGTGCAAACTGGCGTTTCAACCGGTGGTGCGGTCCGATCAACGCGATCAGGTCGCGTTTTATGAGGGGCTGATCCGTGTGCTGGACGAAGGCGGCCGGATCATTCCCGCCCATCAGTTCATGGGATCGATTGAAGAAACGGAAATTGGCCGCGAAATCGACACGGCCAGCCTAAAGGCCGGGTTTCAAATGCTGCGGGAAAATCCGCATATTCGATTGTCAGTGAATATTTCTGCGCGATCCCTAGCCGATGGAAAATGGCGCCGGACGTTGGAATCCAACCTGTTGCAGGATGAAACGGTGGGCGAACGTTTGATTGTTGAAATCAACGAAAGCTCAGCGATGAACCTGCATGAGGTGGTCGTGCGGTTCATGGATGAATTACAGCCGCGTGGCGTGGCCTTTGCGCTGGATGATTTCGGGGCGGGGGCGACTTCGTTTCGCCACCTAAAGGATTTCTTCTTTGATATGGTCAAAATTGACCGGTGTTTTGCCCGAGGCGTCGAAGATTCCCCCGACAATCAGGTTCTGGCAGAGGCGTTGATGACCGTCGCCCATCAATTCGAAATGTTTGCGGTCTCTGGCGGGATCGAATCAGAAGCCGCCGCACAATTCATGATGAAAATCGGCATGGATTGTTTGCAGGGATTCCACATTGGAATTCCAAAAATGACCCTATAGGTCAAATTTATTTACAAAAGTTTCGCGAATATGCGCATTGGTCACACCCAAATGGCGTTGCCCATAGGGCATGCACGTCCTAGAAGTAGAGTGAATGGCGGCAAACGGGGTCCGCGCTTTCGCGCGTAGCGCCGGTTCCGTCGTCGGAACTGAACGCTATAGGAGTCTCCCATGACCAACGTCGTTATCGCCTCTGCTGCCCGGACTGCTGTCGGCAGCTTTGGTGGCTCACTTGCCAGCACACCTGCACATGATCTGGGGGCCGCCGTATTGGAAGCCGTCGTCGAACGTGCCGGCATTGCCAAAGAAGAAGTCAGCGAAACCATTCTGGGTCAGGTTCTGACAGCGGCGCAGGGTCAAAACCCGGCGCGTCAGGCCCATATCAATGCCGGTCTGTCCCAAGAGGCAGCCGCTTGGGGGATCAATCAGGTATGTGGATCTGGTCTGCGCGCTGTTGCGCTGGGGGCCCAGCACATCATGCTTGGTGATGCGTCGATTGTCGCCGCCGGTGGCCAAGAAAACATGTCGCTGTCGACCCATGCGGCCCATATGCGCAATGGTCAGAAAATGGGTGATATGAAATATATCGACACCATGATCCGCGATGGTCTGTGGGATGCGTTTAACGGTTATCACATGGGGCAAACGGCTGAAAACGTTGCCAATCAGTGGCAAATTTCCCGTGAAATGCAGGACGAATTTGCGGTGTCTTCGCAAAACAAAGCTGAAGCCGCACAAAAGGCCGGTAAATTCGCCGATGAAATCGCTGCGTTCACAGTGAAAACCCGCAAAGGTGACATTGTTGTCGACAGCGACGAATATATCCGCCACGGCGCCACCATGGAAGCGATGCAAAAACTGCGCCCAGCCTTTGTGCGTGACGGTGGTACGGTCACTGCGGCCAACGCATCCGGCCTGAATGACGGTGCGGCGGCGACTTTGTTGATGTCTGCGGACGACGCCGAAAAACGCGGGATCGAGCCGTTGGCCCGTATCGCATCTTATGCCACTGCGGGTCTGGACCCATCGATCATGGGCGTCGGCCCGATCTATGCATCGCGCAAAGCACTGGACAAAGCGGGCTGGTCTGTTGGCGATCTGGATCTGGTCGAAGCCAACGAAGCCTTTGCAGCGCAGGCCTGCGCGGTGAACAAAGACATGGGTTGGGACCCTGCAATTGTGAACGTCAACGGCGGCGCAATCGCAATCGGCCACCCCATCGGTGCGTCCGGTTGTCGCGTTCTGAACACGCTGTTGTTCGAAATGAAACGCCGCGACGCGAAAAAAGGCCTTGCGACGTTGTGCATTGGCGGTGGCATGGGTGTCGCTGTTTGTGTTGAGCGCCCATAATTAAGTTGAATTTGGATGCGCAACATTCTTGCGCATCCATAGCTCCAATACTAATAAGATTACTCAAAGAAATTCTTGAAGGAGAATCATATGTCTCGCGTTGCACTCGTCACAGGCGGATCCCGCGGTATCGGCGCCGCCATTTCCAAACAGCTTCAGGCTTCTGGTTGCACAGTTGCTGCGACCTATGCGGGCAATGATGAAGCTGCCGCAAAGTTTACGGCAGAAACAGGTATCAAGACCTACAAATGGAACGTCGCTGACTATGACGAATCCAAAGAGGGTATCGCCAAGGTCGAAGCAGAAGTGGGCCCGATCGACATCGTCGTGGCCAATGCTGGCATCACCCGGGACGCGCCTTTTCACAAAATGACGCCGGATCAGTGGAAACAGGTGATCGACACCAACCTGACCGGTGTTTTCAACACAGTTCACCCGATTTGGCCCGGTATGCGGGAACGCAAATTCGGCCGTGTGATCGTGATTTCGTCGATCAATGGTCAAAAAGGTCAGTTCGCTCAGGTGAACTATGCCGCGACCAAAGCGGGCGATCTGGGGATTGTTAAATCCTTGGCCCAAGAAGGCGCGCGCGCTGGCATCACCGCCAACGCCATCTGCCCGGGCTATATCGCAACTGAAATGGTGATGGCCGTCCCTGAAAAAGTGCGCGAATCCATCATAGGTCAAATCCCCGCAGGTCGCTTGGGTGAGCCAGAAGAAATTGCACGTTGTGTGGCGTTCCTCGCTGCAGATGACAGCGGTTTCATCAATGGTTCAACGATCTCTGCAAATGGGGCACAGTTTTTCGTCTAAGACGTTTAGCTGCGACCATCATCATACTGAAAAGGGCCGATCATGTGATCGGCCCTTTGTTTTGACGCTCGGTGAAACGGGCAGAACCTAAGCCCACCGGAACGACGAAAATTTTGGACGACGGCGGCCGACCCATGCAAAAAAATCTGACAGGACCTGACCGCGCAGCGCATGGGCATTCTGATATGCGTCACGTGTGCGACGATGTGTTGTGGCTTCGTACATGAGAACCTCCAAAGCGTTGGCTGTGTGTTGTCCTGAATATTGGGAAGTTGAGGCGTTTTGACAAACGAGACTTTTCAAAGGTTCAGTTAAGTAATACTTGTGTGAGATGGATGATCGTTTGCCCCCTCTCACCGCATTGCGCGCCTTTGATGCCGCCGCGCGCCACATGTCATTTTCCAAGGCGGCTGACGAATTGAATGTCACGCCAGCCGCGCTCAGCTTTCAAATTAAATCTCTCGAAGAGCATCTGGGTCAGCCGGTTTTCCGACGATTAAACCGGGCTGTTGAACTGACCGATGCCGGCAAAGCGCTGGTGCCGGGGGTCGAAAGTGGGTTTTCGGCGCTAACCGCAGCCTGGCGCGCAGCGCGTCGGATCGGTGATACCAGCGTTTTGACCGTCACGGCCGGGCCTGCGATCACATCAAAATGGCTGGCGCCCCGCATGTTTGAATTTGCCAGCGCCCATCCTGAAATCGAGTTGCGATTTTCAGCGACGTTGCGGCGGATGGATTTTGAACGCGACGACATCGATGTTGCGATCCGATTCGGAGAAGGAAAAGACCAAGGGCTTCATTCCACGGATCTGATTGATGAATGGATCACGCCGATGATGACCCCCGATTTGGCATCTGTCATCACGACCCCAGACAAGCTGGGACAGGCGACACTTTTGCATCAGGATTTGTACCCGTTTGATGACCGTTCTCTGGATTGGGGCACTTGGTTTCGGTTCCAAGGGTTAGATGCGCCGCCCAAAGGGGGCCCGCGTTTTTCTCAAGCGGATCATGCAATTGATGCGGCGATCGCCGGAACCGGGGTGATCTGTGGGCGCTATTCCTTGGCTGAACATGCATTGCGCACGGGCAGTTTGGTGGCGCCGTTTGCGTTGTCGATCCGGTTGCCGCATCGCTATCGTTTTTTGTGCCAAAAGGGCCATGAAACACGCCCCCATGTGGCGGCTTTTGAACGTTGGGTACTGGAACAGGTGGGCCATATGAAGTCGTTTGAGGAATGCCGCACCTTTGTGGACATGGATGGGAACGCGCTATGACCCGATCACAGGCAACGTTTGTTGGCTTTGGGGCGATCCTGTTATGGTCGTTTTTGGCCCTGTTTGCGGTCGGAGCAACCGAAGTGCCAGCATTGCAGCTAAACGCGATGTGTTTTTCGATTGGTGGTGCGATCGGGCTGATTTGGGGGGCCAAAACCGGGGGGATCCGAACGCTTCGAACCATTTCGTGGAAAGTGTATGCCTTTGGGGCGACGGGGTTGTTTGGATACCATTTGCTGTACTTTTCCGCGTTGCGATTGGCCCCCGCAGCCGAGGCCGGTTTGATCGCCTATTTATGGCCGCTGTTGATCGTCTTGTTTTCGGGATTTTTGCCGGGTGAACAATTGCGACGCGGCCATATTATCGGAGGGCTGATTGCATTCACCGGAGCGGCCGTTTTGATCACAGGCGGGGATGCCGGGTATGATCCCGACAACCTGCCGGGCTATGGGCTGGCGTTGCTGTGTGCCATAACTTGGGCTGGCTATTCTGTATTGTCCCGCCGATTGGGCGCGGTGCCGACCGACAGCGTCACGGTGTTTTGTTTGTTGGCGGCTTGCATGTCAGTGGGCGCCCATTTTCTATTGGAAACAACAGTTTGGCCATCCAGTTCATTGGCATGGGCCGCGGTAATTGCGTTGGGCACTGGTCCTGTTGGGCTGGCGTTTTTTATCTGGGATATCGGGGTGAAACGCGGCGACATCCAATTACTGGGCGTGCTGTCATACGCAGCGCCCGTCCTGTCAACGATTGTACTGATTTTGGCAGGTGTTGCGCCGGCGACAATCGCATTGCTGGTCGCAGCGACGTTGATTGCGGGCGGGGCAGCGCTGGCCGCACGGGCCAGCGCAAAGAATTAGAAATCAGGTCGCCACGAGGCGTGAAATTTCTTCTTTAAGTTGGAGTTTTTGCTTTTTCATCTTGGCAATTTCAAGATCATCAGAGCCTGCGCTGCGTTGTGCGGCTTCTACGGCTGTGGATAAGTTTTGGTGCTTCTTCCTTAGTTCTTCAATATGTGAAGTTAGGGCCATGTGTGTCCTCCTCTAAGGGTTGTTGATGTAACGATTGCATCACAGATTTTTGACCATGTCACGCCGCACGGCAGCATGTCGGCGGAGATCAGCGTCGCATTAAAAGTGTTGATGAATAGTTAATCATTCAAAGGCAAAGATTTGCCGTGCCGAAAGATATCTGAAAAATCTTCTGAATAATCATCGCCATCGGTCAAATGCTGCGGGCCGCGATGCACAACCAGCGGGAAATTGAGCCTGAAATCGGCGCGCCCACCTTTGCGGGCTTGCAGCAAAAACAGATGGGCTGCGCGGTCTTGTCGCGCCGCCAAGGGCTGTAAAACGGCCGACCCTAACCGGCCATGCAAGGCGCTCATCGCTTCTGGTAGACGGTCAATTCGCTGGATCATCGTAAACACGCCTTTGGGGGCCAATCGGCGGGCGGCCATGTTGATCCAGTCGGTCAAAGGCGTGTCGCCGCCCAATGCGGTTTCCCGTCCCGGATTGTCGGCGGAAATGCCTTTGTCCCTTAGAAAATAGGGGGGATTCGCGATAACGTGGTCAAATTGGGCTTGCTTTACATCCATGGGCAGGGCGCGCAAATCCGCGTTGATGATGTTGATGTCGACGCCGTTCTCAGACGCGTTCCGACGCGCCAAATCTGCGTAATCGGGCTGAATTTCGATCCCCGTCAGGGACAGTCCAGAAACCCGCGCGCCCAAGCAAAACGAAGCGACCCCAACCCCGCATCCCAGTTCCAGGACGCTCTGACCGGCCTGTGCGGGTGTTGCGGCTGCCAGCAAAACGGGATCGACCCCGGCGCGATAGCCTTTGCGCGGCTGCCAGATCGACAACCGCCCGCCCAAAAAGGCATCACATGTCAGTTCAGCGTCCAATGTCGATCTCATTGTCGCGCATCACCGACATCGCCAGAAAATGATCGCGATCTGCGACCATAATCCGGCGCGGCATTATGCCGATGCTGCCTTCTAGGATGCTCATATTTACGTCCAGTTCAAACCAGTCTATACCTTCGCCGCTGAGGAGCGTTGTCGCGAAGGCGATCACTGTCGGGTCGTTTGTGCGCAAAAGCTCTTTCATATCCTATAGCTAAGGCGAATCTTACGCCTTTGTCCATGAGCAGACGGAGCAGTTATGAGCCTTGATGTTGCGGCGACGAAACCACACGAAAAACTGGCCGAGGTTTTGGCCGGTGAAATGGCTGAGGTAAACACGCTCATTCGGGCGCGTATGGCGTCTGAACATGCGCCTCGGATCCCAGAGGTGACGGCGCATTTGGTTGAGGCAGGCGGTAAACGTTTGCGTCCAATGCTGACCCTGGCGGCGGCGAATATGTGTGGCTATGACGGCCCCTATCATGTGCATCTGGCCGCCACGGTGGAATTCATTCACACGGCGACCTTGCTGCATGATGATGTGGTCGATGAAAGCGCCCAGCGGCGTGGGCGTCCGACGGCTAACCTGTTGTGGGATAACACATCTTCTGTTTTGGTTGGCGATTATCTGTTTGCGCGGTCGTTCCAGTTGATGGTCGAAACCGGCAATATGCGGGTGCTGGATATTCTGGCAAATGCCTCTGCCACCATCGCCGAAGGCGAAGTGTTGCAGCTGACGGCGGCGCAGGATTTGGGCACCTCCGAAGAGATCTATCTAAAGGTTGTGCGCGGCAAAACAGCGGCGCTGTTTTCTGCTGCAATGGAGGTCGGCGGAGTGATCGCCGCGGCCGATGAAACGCTGGTCAAAGCTCTGTTTGATTATGGGGATGCGTTGGGCGTGTCGTTCCAGATTGTGGACGATTTGCTGGATTATTGGGGCTCAGACGCGACTGGTAAAAATATCGGCGATGATTTTCGCGAACGCAAACTGACCTTGCCCGTGATCAAAGCGGTGGCCCGCGCGAACGAAGAAGAGCGCGCATTTTGGGTGCGCACCATTCAAAAAGGCAAACAAGAAGACGGCGATTTACAAACGGCGCTGGACCTGCTGGCCAAACACGGCGCCATGGAAGAAACCCGCGTTGAAGCCGTTGCTTGGGCTGATCAGGCCAAGGCAGCGCTGGCGCCATTGCCCGATCACGACATCAAACAGATGCTGATTGATCTGGCCGATTACGTGGTGGCCCGCGTCAGCTGATTGCGGTTGTTTTGATCCAATAGTCCGGAAATTCCTGACGCAGCGTTTTCGCTGCGTTTTCCGCATCTTGCTGGGTTTCAAACAGGCCCCAACAGGTGCTGCCTGACCCGGACATGTCGCAATCCACGTAATCGTCGATCGCCCAGAATTCAGACATGATCCGCACGATTTCCGGGGCGATTTCCGCTGCGGGGCGGGTCAGGTCGTTGCGTTGTTCCAGCTGCCAAATGGCATAAGAGTCGATATCCATAGGATCGGGCAGGGCATCCATGGGCGGATTATCAGTGCCAAAGGCCTCTGATAACAGGTCAAATATGTCACCAGTTGCGATGTGGATGTTTGGATTGACCAGCACCAACCACATGTTCGGCAATGCCGGCGCAGGTTGAAGGATCTCGCCGATGCCCGACATCAATGTAGGGGCAGGGGCGCAGAGGCAGACCGGTAAATCCGCGCCTAACGTTAGCGCCTCTGCGCTGGTTAGTGGCGCAACATTCCATAGCTGCGCCAGTGACTTAAGCGTTGTGGCCGCATCTGAGGACCCGCCGCCAATGCCCCCGCCATGTGGCAGATGTTTGTCGAGTGTGATCGCCGCGCCCCTTGTGACATCACGCAGGTTTCGCAGCAATTCTGCGGCCTTTAGGATCAGGTTTTGACCATCCGTTGGCACACCATCCCCCAAGGGACCAGTGACGGTCAGAGACAGGTCGGATGCGGGCGCAAACGTCATATGATCCCCGACATCACGGGCAAACACGACCAGCGATTCAAGCAAATGATATCCGTCGTCACGTTTTCCAGTGATGTGAACCGTCAGATTGATTTTGGCGGGGGCAAAGGCCCGGATCACCTCAGCCGCCATTGCCATTGGCCACTTGCAAAGGGTCGCTGCCTTCTTCTGCCAGAACCACGTCCAGTCCGACGTCAATTTTGCGGCGAATGCGGGCGGCGTCTTCTTCGGTTGGATCAAAGGATAGAGCGCGGTTCCACTGGAATTGCGCCTCTGTGTAGCGGCCCACGGCCCAATATGTGTCGCCCAAATGGTCATTAACCACCGCGTCGGACGGCATCAGGGATGCGGCACGTTCCATATGGCCCACGGCTTCGTCATAGCGGCCCATACGGTACAAAACCCAGCCCAAACTATCGACAATTGCACCGCTATCGGGGCGGGATGCGACGGCGCGTTCGATCATATCCAACGCTTCGTCCATTTTTTCCTGACGTTCCACCAGTGAATAGCCCAGATAGTTCAGCACGCGGGCCTCGTCCGGGTTCAGGGCCAATGATGCGCGAAAATCGGCCTCGGCGGCGGGCCAATTGTCCAGATCATGATGGGTAATCGCCCGAGAATAGAGCACAAACCAACGGACATTTGAATCCGCAGGGAACAGGTCCAGCGCCTGCGTGTAGGCGTCATTGGCATCCCGCATGCGGTCCAATTGGCGCAATGTATCACCCAATGTGGCATGAACCATGGCCTGTTCAGGATTGCGGCGGATCAATGCCTGAAGCACTTCGACCGCGGCTTCGCGGCGATCTGCGTGAATCAACGCTTTGGCGCGGCCCAACTCGGCCTCGCTATAGGCGGGGTCGGTGGGGGCAATTTGGCGATAGGTGGCATCGGCCAGTTCAAACCGTCCCATCTGTTCCAGCAACCGCGCCGTCAGCAGGGTCGCGTCGGTGTGGGTCGGGTCCAGATCAATGGCCAGTCGCGCATAGATCAAGGTGTTGAAATCGTCGGTTTCGCCATCCAGAATTTGCGCCACAGAATACAGCGTTTCAGCAAAGCCTTCGGCGGGGGAATTCACATAAGTGAACGGCACGGTTTCCCCATTGCTGAGGCGGGTGCGCATGTCGGCGACTTTGGCGTCCACACGTTCACCAAATACGGCATCGATCAATGCAACCGCGTCTGCGTTGCGTTCCAGTTGTGACAGAACCTGCGCATGGGCCAATGTGGATCGGCGGGTACGCTGCATGCCTTGCATTGGGGACATGCCCAGAATCGCATCCGCGCCTTCGTAATCCCCTACCGACGCCAGCGCCAAAGATTTGAAATACAGCGCAAAGCTGCGCGATCCGTCTTCTGCTTCGATCATTTCGTCAAAGGCTTCGATGCCGGCGGTCATCTGACCACGACCAATATGCGCCCATGCGCGCGCCATACCGTCGACCAATGGGCCGATGGATTGACCGGCCTCTTGGGCGTTTAGCAATGCGTCCCAATCGCCCTGTTTGGCCTGTTGTGACATCGACGCCATATAGGCCAATTGTGACCCCAACCCCAAATCTATCATATTATCAGCGATATAGGCCGCCCGTGACATATCGCCGGTGCCCACATAGGATGCCAGCGCGCCCTCTAGCAGGGCGGGGTTCGTGGGATCGGCCATCAAAGATCGGGCAAAGAACCCAGCGGCTGTTTCGAAATCATTGGCATTGCTGGCGGATCGTCCGGCTAGATAGGCACCCGCGTCTTCTTGGGCCGCAACAGGGGCAGACCAGAACGGAACCGATATGGCCATTCCAGTACAGAGTAAGACAGCGCGCAGGGATCGTATCATGCAGCAAATGCTCCTTGGTCGTTTCGCTCAGACCGGAGCCTAGCCAAGCAGCGCGCAAGGAACAATCAAACATTTGTGATCCGTCACGTCATGATCCGGTTTTTGCGCAACCATCGGCCAGGTCGCTGCATGTGACGCGCAACAGATTGAGCGCGGTACAACCTTAATTTCGTCACGATGCGGGAATATCCAAATCACGATTGTTACTGTTTAAAGAGGAGGCCACAGGTATTTCCGATGGCACTTATTTATAAATCATTTGTTTTGTCTTTTTCAGTGTTGGGGCGGATGATTTGGCCGCTTTTAGGGGTTTTTGTTGTCGCCACCGTCATTTGGGGCATTCTGAGCATGCTCTCGCTTGGCTATTCTGATGTCATAAGCGGGCCGATCACGGCGACGTTCATTGCCTTAATGGGGATGCGCGCGGCGTTTTCTGTGTTGGGGGACAACAGCAAAACCAGCTATGACATCTTGGCACTTTATGCGGTGCTTTATGGCTTGGTTTTGATGATCGCCAAGGCCGGGGCAGTGCTTGTTTCTAATTTCAGCGCCGTCATTTTTGCCGATTGGCAATTAGGAACCGCAGTCTCAGTGCAAAATCTGGTGAATGCCGAACGCGCATTGCAGTCGGGTTTCGCGCTTTATGCGATCAGCGCAAATATCGTGTTCACCTTTGTGCTTTATACGTTGGTTCACGTGGCGATGGCGGTCCCGCTGGCCAGTGCGGCGCGTCGCGCCGGGCATCGATCAAAGCATACGGGGTTTTTCCACGGGTTTGGCCGTAAATTTATCCCCCTATTCTGCGTCTTTACACTGACGTTTTTCCTGCAGTTTTTCTTTAACCTTATCAGCGCTTTCTTTGCCCTTTTGCTGTTGTTTGGATCCTTTGTGGCGATGATCTTTTTCCAAACGGTTCCCGATTTTGATCCGGAATTCATCATCACAGGCGTGTTGGCGGGTTTGGGGTTGATTTGGCTGCATGCATGGGGCTGGACCGCGTCGGCAATGGCCTTGATCGACAGTGATCAGGCGATGTCGGAAAAACAGACCAAGGTGCAGGCGTTCAATCCGACACCTGAATTGGATTTACGGGCCTTGCGAAAATCACGTGAATGACGTGGTTTTTTGCGCGAACAATCCGCACCTGACGAAAAAGGGCCCCAAAACGGGGCCCTAATTCGGTGATTATGTCGTGATAAATCACATGTTTGGATAGTTTGGCCCGTCGCCGCCCTGTGGCACTGTCCATGTGATGTTTTCGGACGGATCCTTGATGTCACAGGTTTTGCAATGCACGCAGTTCTGGAAATTCACCACAAAGCGCGGGTCTTTGCCTTCTTCGGTGACCACTTCGTAGACGCCCGCCGGGCAATAGCGCTGTGCGGGTTCTGCGAATTTCGGCAAGTTGACCGAAATGGGCGTGTCTTCGTTGGCCAGCTGCAGATGGCAGGGCTGGCTTTCTTCGTGGTTGGTCATCGCAAAAGACACGTTGGTCAACCGATCAAAGGACAGTTTGCCATCGGGTTTTGGATAATCGATCGGCTTGTGTTTGCTGGCTTCTTCGGTGGATTGTGCGTCGTTTTTGCCGTGTTTGACGGTGCCAAACAGCGAAAAGCCGAACGTGTTGGTCCACATGTCCAACCCGCCTGCAACCAGCGATGCCAACAGGCCGTATTTGGACCAGATCGGTTTGACGTTGCGCACACGTTTCAGGTCTTGGCCGATGGGGCCGGTGCGCACTTCTGTGTCGTAATCTTCCAGCGTATCGCCTGACCGGCCCGCCTGAATGGCCGCATAAGCGGATTCAGCCGCCGCTTTGCCTGACAGCATTGCGTTGTGGTTGCCTTTGATGCGGGGCACATTGACCATGCCCGCCGCACAGCCCAACAGCGCCCCACCTGGGAACACGGTTTTTGGCAGTGACTGATAGCCGCCTTCGGTGATTGCGCGCGCGCCGTAAGCCACGCGTTTGCCACCCTCTAGCAGGTCCGCAATCATCGGGTGATGTTTGAACCGCTGGAATTCCATGTATGGGAACAAATGTGGGTTTTTATAGTTCAGGTGAACCACAAAGCCGACATAGACTTGATTGTTTTCAAGGTGATAGACAAAAGACCCACCACCTGCGTTTGAATTCAGTGGCCAGCCCATTGTGTGGGTGACGGTGCCTTCTTTGTGTTTGGCGGGGTCGATTTCCCAAATTTCTTTCATGCCGACGCCGTATTTCTGAACGTCTGCATCTTTGGCCAGATCATATTTGCCGATCACTTCTTTGGACAGGGACCCGCGCACACCTTCGGACAGGAACACGTATTTGCCCAACAGCTCCATGCCCGGCTCATAGGAATCGCCCGGGGTCCCGTCTGGGTTTTTGCCAAACTCACCAGCGACCACACCTTTGACCGCGCCTTTGTCGTCATAGATCAGTTCGGAACAGGCCATGCCGGGGTAAATTTCGACCCCCATCGCTTCGGCTTGTTCGGCCATCCAACGACAGACATTGCCCATCGATACGATGTAATTGCCGTGGTTGTTCATCAAAGGCGGCATTGGGAAGTTAGGGATGCGCAGTTTGCCCGCTTCGCCCAGCATATAGAAATTGTCTTCTTTGACTTCCGTGTTCAGCGGTGCGCCTTTTTCTTTCCAATCCGGAATCAAAGCATCCAGACCCGAGGGGTCCAAAACCGCGCCCGACAGGATGTGCGCGCCAACTTCGGACCCTTTTTCCAGCACGACAACCATCAGGTCTTCGTCCAGTTGTTTCAGACGGATCGCGGCCGATAGACCTGCGGGGCCTGCCCCAACGATGACTACGTCAACTTCCATCGCTTCGCGTTCGATATCGGCCATGTGGCTCTCCTTGCATGTCGTAACTGGCCCGATTTGGGGCTCAGTTGTAATATTGTTGCGCGAAGGATTATCCCGACTTGGCGTCTAGGGCAATCGCGACACGACGACAATTGCGCCCCTCGCGACACTGAATCCTATTTTTTTGGCTCGAAAGGAAAGGAATTGCGCACAAACGCGTCGTTGAACGACCACGGCACTTGACTTCACCGGCCCAGACCGCGTTATGAACGTTCGATTATTAGGTAGCCCCGCTAAAGTGAGAGCGCACGACATATGGATAAAATTCCGCTGACCCAAGCCGGTTTCGACAAACTGGACGCCGAGTTGAAGCACCTCAAAAGTGTGGAACGCCCAACGATCATTCGCGCCATTGCAGAAGCACGCGAACTTGGGGATTTGTCAGAAAACGCGGAATACCATTCGGCCAAGGAAAAACAATCCTTCATCGAAGGCCGCATCAAAGAGCTGGAAGCCGTGATTTCATTGGCGGATGTGATTGATCCCAAGAAATTGTCAGGTGGGATCAAGTTCGGCGCGACCATCGAAATCGTCGACGAAGATACGGACGAAGAGAAAAAGTTTCAGATTGTTGGCGAATATGAGGCCGATATTGAAGCCGGTCTGTTGAATTTGAAATCACCGCTGGCCCGGTCCATGATCGGCAAAGAAGCGGGCGATTCCGTTGAAGTTCGCACGCCCGGCGGGCTAAAATCCTACGAGATTCTGACCGTTTCCTTTATCTGATGCGCCACATGCCAAGCGGGAGCCAAACATGGTAGACCGACCCGTTTCCAAAGCCACCGAAATCGCCCGACGTGCCAGCGGCGATCCCGGATTGGGTGCAACCGAGGTGATCGGGATCGGTCTGTCGGTCGTCTGGCTGGTCGCGGTTGGGCTGTTTTTCCTGATCCTGCCCAGCGGGCCAGAGGGAAATGGCATCGATTCACTGCGATTCCTGCTGACATTGATCGCCATTTTTATGCCGGTTGCGATGATCTGGGTTGCGGTGATGGCCGCCAAATCCAGCCGGGTCATGCGCGAAGAATCAGAGCGGCTTCAGGCGGCTGTGGATGGGATGCGCAAAACCTATCTGGAACAGAACAAATTTGCCGGATCAGCGTCGGCGCAATCCAACATGGAACGCAAGCTGAACGAAATCGCCCAAGCGACCCGGCAGACGGAATCGGCGCTGGCGACATTCACGACCATGCGCAAAGACGTGGCCGCGACGCCCACTGCCGTTGCGGCTCCGGCCCGCGACAACGAAGCGCCCATTGATGCCCAAAGTGATCAGCCGCGTTTGGCGCTGGGCACGCAGGTCGAAGAAATCACGCCGCCTTTGGACAACAAAGACATGATCCGGGCGCTGAATTTCCCGGATACCGAAAAGGATGAAGCCGGTTTTGCAGCACTGCGCCGCGCGCTAAAGGATCGGCAGGCCCGCCAATTGGTTCAGGCCAGTCAGGATGTTTTGACGCTGTTGTCCCAAGATGGGATCTATATGGACGATTTGCGCCCTGATCGTGCGCGGCCCGAAATCTGGCGCCGCTTTGCCCAAGGTGAACGGGGCGGGGTCATTGCGGGTATGGGCGGTGTGCGCGATCGATCCAGCCTTGCATTGACGGCGGGCCGCATGCGCGAAGACACGATTTTTCGCGATGCAACGCATCATTTTTTGCGTCGGTTTGATCAGATGCTGGTCGCCTTCGAAGAACGCGCCAGCGACGAAGACCTGTCCGAATTGGGCGAAACCCGCACAGCGCGCGCCTTTATGCTGTTGGGGCGGGTGACCGGGACGTTCGACTAGCTCAGGTTGCGCACCATCATGGTCGCCTGTTTGAACCGAAAAACATGTCGCAATGGGCCAGTGCCGGACGTGTGCACGGCGCGAAACCCTTTGCGTTCATATAAGGCCCGTGCGCGGGTGTTTTTATCGATCACATCCAATCGCATTTCATTGTAGCCCCGGCGCAGTGCCTCTGCCCCCAAAGCGTCCAGCAAGGTGGAACCCACCCCACGTCCGCGGGCCTCGGCGGACACAAAAATCCCGTCCATCAGGAACCGTTTATTGTCGACATCCCGTTCCAGCGCGGCCAGCAGCGCGATGCGCCACAAACATCCGATCCAGCCATAAATCGCAGCCATATCTGCAATTCCGCCATCCACAAAGGCACCATCAGCGGTTTTAAACCCGGCAACGCCCAGCAAATCGTCGCCGTCATAGGCGCAAATCGCATGATCAGGCCGCGCGACCCGCTCAATAAAGGCAATCCCTTTGGTGTCAGGCCCCATCACCCGCCCTAGTTTTTCGCCAAACGCATCCCAATACAGATGCGCCACACGCTGTCGGTCCACCTCGTTGAACCCTTGGGTTATTCTCACAGATCAAAGCTCCTGAATGGAATGAAACGCACAAGTTGACCCTGTTCTATGTGTTGTGCCTCATCACCCAATTCAACCAGCCCTTCGGCCCAAGACAGGCCAGAGACGCGCCCTGACCCTTCCGAAGGAAAGGTTTCCACGCGGCCATTGCGGATGCGCGCGCGTAGATATTCGCGGCGGCCTTGCTTTTTGGTTTTGGTAAAAGCGGCTGGAACATCAAACCCTTGCGGGGAAATCCACGCTGCACCTGACAGAACCGACAGGGCCGGGCGGGCAAAGATCAGCGCGCAGACTATCGCCGCCACCGGATTACCCGGCAAACCGAAAACCGGCACATTATCCCATAATCCCAACGCCAAGGGGCGACCGGGTTTCATGGCAATGCGCCACAATTGCATCGATCCGGTTTCACGCAACAAACGTGACATGTGGTCTTCGTCCCCTGCGGATGCGCCGCCCGATGTCAGGATCACGTCGCATTGTGCCGCCCCATCATTCAGGATCGCGCGCAGGTGTGTGTTGTCGTCCGGCGCAATCCCCAGATCGCAAACATCATAACCCCATTGCATCACCAAGGCCTGTAGCATGGGCCGATTGGCATCATACACATGCCCCAGATCCGCCATTTCACCGGGTTTTCGAAGCTCATCCCCCGTTGACAAAACCCCAACGCGCAGCCGTTTTTGCACGGTGACATCAGCGATACCAACGGCGGTCAATGTGCCCAAATCGCCGGGTGTTAACACGCGACCTGGCGCTAGAATGTGCTGCCCTTGGGTGATGTCTTCGCCCGCGTCACGACAATTCGCGCCCTTTTTCAGGGGGCCTTGGAATGCGATTTGGGTGCCGTCGGTGTTTACGTCCTCTTCTAGGATGACGGTGTCAACGCCTGCGGGCAAAATCGCACCGGTCAATATGCGCAGGGCATGCCCGGCCGGGACAGAGCCATCAAACGGCACCCCCGCTGCGGATCGCCCCGGATGTAGGGGCAGAATGGTAGCCCCGTTTTGATCAGGTGAATGGGCAAAGCCATAGCCATCCACAGCAGAATTCGCAGCGGGCGGATGGGACCGAATGGCTGTTGGCGCAACAGCCAGAACCCGGCCCAATGCGTCACTGGTCGCGATGGTTTCTGTTGCGGTCACGCCATGCAGGTTCTGACGCAGGTGGTCTAATGCGTCATCCACAGGCGTCCAATGGGTGCCGCGCGGCATGGCGAAACAATCATTTGTCAGGGGCGGGGGCGTCAGAGCTGGACCTTGCGTCATGATAAATGGGTTTCCGCCAGAATAAAGTCAGCGATCCCGACCGTGTCATTCAGATCAAACCGGGGGCAGGGCGTGGGGATGTCACAATCCGCAGCCACAGCGCGAATAGACGGATCACCGGGGGCCATCAGATCGTGACCTGCCTCTTTGCGAAAGGTTTCGATTTTCGGGTGAGGTTCGCGTTTTAACCCTTCGATCAGAACCAGGTCAACCGGGCTAAGCTGAGCGAGCAATGTATCCAGCGTCGCCTCGGGCGCGTCGCGCAATTCCGTCATCAGCGCCCAACGCTGACCAGACGATAGCAGCACCTGCTGCGCGCCCGCATCCCGGTGGCGATAGGAATCTCGGCCCTTTTGGTCGACGTCAAAACTGTGATGGGCGTGTTTGATGGTTGAAACCCGCAATCCGCGTGTCGTGATGTCGGTCACCAGCCGTTCCATCAGGCCAGTTTTGCCCGCGTTTTTATACCCCGCAACGCCGTAAATTTTCATAGCATCGCCTCTGCTTGGGCCAGATCATCCGGGGTGTTTACATTGAAAAACGCGTCTGAATCGTCGAATTCGGCCATGGCGCAATCATGGCGCTGGGTCCACAGCACCACCTTGCGCAGCCCCCCGTCCAAGGCATCCCGCAGATCATCCCGTAAATCCAGTGGCCATAGGCCAAATGTCGGCTGTCGCCCGTCCGGTGTGGCGGCCATGGCCAGCCCGGTGCGGCTGTTTTCTGCGGCCATCAGCAATCTAGGCACCAGATCACAGGGCAGAAAAGGCGTGTCAGCGGCGGCGCTGACCACATGGGTCGCCCCCTGTTTGGCCGCCCAATCCATACCCGCCAGCACCCCAGCCAAAGGCCCGGCATATCCAACGATAGAATCGATGATGATGGGCAGGTTTAGATCCTCAAATCGGGAAATGTCGCCATTTGCATTCAACGCAAGCCCCGCCACCTGAGGTTCAAACCGGTCGATCACATGGGACAGGATCGTGCCATGGCCTAGCCGCAGCCG
This sequence comes from Aestuariibius sp. HNIBRBA575, assembly GCF_040932005.1. NCBI lineage: Bacteria > Pseudomonadati > Pseudomonadota > Alphaproteobacteria > Rhodobacterales > Paracoccaceae > Aestuariibius > Aestuariibius sp. HNIBRBA575. Next base: position 2,793,761 of record NZ_CP162414.1, on the reverse strand, counting down.
ACCTTTGTCACCGCCGCCCATCCGGGTGGCCAACCCACCGGCTAGGATGACGCCTAAGGGTTGGATCATAGCGCACCTTTTCGGGCTGATTTTTGGGGCTCATCAGGGATTTGATCCTGATCTGCATCGCGAATCAGCCGGGTTTCACCAGAGAGACAGATAAACCGTTTGCCTTTCATCCGCCCAATAAGCGTGAGGCCGATTTGCTGTGCGATTTCTACGCCCCATGCCGTAAATCCCGACCGTGACACCAGTATGGGAATGCCCATCAAGGCGGTTTTGATCACCATTTCTGACGTCAATCGCCCGGTTGTATATAGAATTTTATCCGCAGCAGCGACGTTTTCAGACAGCATCCAGCCCGCGATTTTATCGACCGCATTGTGGCGACCGACGTCTTCCATATAGACCAGCGGACGATCCTGTTGGCACAAAACCGTGCCGTGGATCGCGCCTGCATCCAGATACAGTGACGGGGTGCGGTTGATCTGATGGCTCAGCGCATAAAGCCACGACGTGCGCAGCGGCGCATCAGGTAGGGTCACGCCATCAAGTCCCTCCATCATGTCTCCAAATACGGTGCCCACCGCGCAGCCCGACGTGCGGGTTTTCTTTTTCAGTTTGTCTTCGAATGTGGTTTTGGACGCGGTGCGCACCACAACCACATCCAATTCTTCGTCAAATTGGACGGCTGTTACGTCGTCACCATCGGCCAGCATGCCCTGATTGCGCAAAAATCCAAGTGCCAGATATTCGGGATAATCCCCAATGGTCATGGCGGTCACAATTTCCTGTGAATTCAGATAGATCGTCAGGGGTCGCTCTTCGACGACATTGATGTCGATGGCGTCCCCATTATGGTCTTTGCCGGTGACTTTGCGGGTCAGACGCGGGGCATCCGGATCGGGGGCGATCAGGTAATTGCTTGTAACGTCCAACTGGGCCAAGTACCTCTCCTTATGAACCATTTTCGGGTCGTTTCACAAAACTTAGGCTATGCGTATGAGCTCCGCCACCATGAAATCATTTTTGAAGGGCGTCCGCCACGGATCGCCGTTTTTATTGGTCGCCGCCCCATTTTCGATGCTGTTTGGGGTCGTTGCCACGGATGCCGGGCTGGATATTGCGCAGGTCATGGCCTTTACCACATTGGTGATTGCAGGGGCGGCGCAATTTGCGGCTGTGCAATTGATGATCGACGATGCCGGGGTTGCGATGGTGCTGTTGGGGGCCTTGGCCGTCAATGTGCGTATGGCGATGTATTCGGCGGCGTTGGTGCCGCATTTGGGGGCCGCGCCGTTGTGGAAACGGGCCATGGTGGCCTATCTGTTATTTGATCAAACCTATACCGTGTCACAGAACGAATATGATGCGTTTCCGCAGAATTCGACTGCTCAGAAATTTGCGTATTTCATTGGTTCTGCCACCTTGATGGTGCCGACATGGATCGGCATGGCCTATGTAGGCGCAGTGATTGGCGCGTCAATTCCGCCTGAATATGCCTTGGATTTTGCCCTGCCGATCACGTTTCTGGCGATGATGGGCCCGGCATTGCGCACGATCGCGCATGTTGCAGCGGCGCTGGTTTCTATAGTTGTGGCGCTGTTATTGTCAGGTTTGCCATCTGGTGCCGGGCTTTTGATTGCGGCGGTTCTGGCGATGATGACCGGGGCATTTGTCGAAACACGCATGGAAAAACGCGCAAAACCCGATCAGGTTGAAACGGATACAGAGGTGCCATCATGACGACGCTATCTGATGGTCAGGTCTGGTTTATCGTGGCTGTCCTTGGACTTGGAACCTATCTGATCCGGTTTTCGTTTCTGGGCATTATCGGCAACCGGACCATGCCGGATTGGGTGCTGCGCATGTTGCGGTACACGCCTGTGGCGGTCATCCCGGGCATGGTGGCGCCATTGGTGATCTGGCCGGCGGCAACCGATGGTCAGCCAGACCCAGTCCGGATGAGCGCCGCCGCCGCTGCGCTGATTGTTGGCTATTTCAGCAAGAGCTTGCTTTGGGCGATTTTTGCGGGTGCAGCGGTTTTATATACCGGGCTGTGGATCACCGGATAACAGAACAATTTCGCGGGTGGCGCCCTGTGATTGCGCGGCTCAATCGCGAATTACTGCTGGGCCTGCGCGCGTGCGGCGGCTTCTTCTTGTAGTTGGATGTCATAGGCCTGGCGGGCCAGATCTTTGTTGTCGTCATCTGTTTCAAAACGCGTGGTTTCGACAACGCCAGGAATAGCCCCAAAGCTGTTGGCCAGATTTTCGGGGAACCATGTGACATTCACACGTTCAAAACCGGACAATTGGCTTAGGATTGTGGAAACGGATCGCGTGCACATGGCCTGTGAAACCGGGCCAAAATTCAGCGCCGCCTGCAACGCCTGTTCGGCCACGTCTGCGGGCACTTCGAGGTGCTGGATTTGCGTGTAATAGGTGATGCGCGAATGGTACGAGACATAGAAATCTTCGACCCGAGGATCGACGCCAAACACCACATCATTGCGTTCCGGGATCGACGCATGACTAAAGCTACCGGCGGGGTCAAAAATCACCCGCTGGCTGGCATTGATCAGCAGACTGGAATGCGCGCCATTGTCCGACGTCGTGTTGCGCATCGTATAAAGCGTCAACGACCGCGGCCCCGGATGGGAATAGCGCACCCGCGCAATATGATCGTCAGGGGCCCAAACGGATTTCGCGCCGCAGCCCGCTAAGGCCACGGGCGCACCCAACATAAACGCGCGGCGGTTCATCCGATATCTACCTGATTAACCGTTGATCAGGTATAGCAGGATCAGCGCAACAATGATCGCAATCGACGTGCGTGTCGCTGCGGTTGCAAAGCCAGCAAAGGTTTTTTCCTGAACGCTGATGTCCATTTCGCCATGCTTGTGGTCGGCCATGATTTTCTCTCCGATTTTCTCTTTGGGCTCAGATAGAGGATTTAGACGCCGCTGTCAGCCCGTTTTCCCTGCGTCATTTTTTGTCGATGCGGTTTCACCGCCTTTGGTCAAATCCGACGCCAGACGAAACCCGATACGATTGGGTTCTGGTTGATCGATGTTTTTGGGCAGGGCACGCAGCATCACGTTTAGCTGCGTAACATGCTGAATGAGCTGAGTTTTGGTGCCGCCGGGGTCAGATCCGTAAAACGTGACGATATCAGGGTCAAAATACCCCATGCCTTCGATTTTGATCACGCCCGCGTCGCCGCCGGTGAACCCCATGGCCACTTCGTGTTCGTTATCCAGCTGCTTTTCAAAGTTCTGAATATACAGAATCAGCCGTTCATAGGCCCAGCGGGCCGGGCTTTTGGGTTGGTCTTGGGTCTGTAATTCTGCCGGAACATCCACTTGGGTCTGTTCGGGGTTTGTATGCACTTCGTGTGCTTTGGGCAGAATGCTGTTTTCAACGGCTTCTGCGGATGTGGCGATCATTTTGTCCAACGGGCTCTCCCTTGCCTTTGGGATAGGGGAACATGCGATGAGGCGCTGCGCAAGGGGAGCTCACGCAGATGTTTGTCAGAAATCGACGCGGGCGGCGATTTGCAGAACGTTACGATGGGTTTGGTTTGGCGTGCCAGACCCAAGCATCCCCGTCCAACGCCCGATCAACCCGGCCCGCATGCCATAGATGCAGACAATGCGACAATGCTTCGACCAAGGCCAAACCATATTCCCCACCCGAAATTTCACGTTTAAACAGAGGCATAAAACACTGCGCGGCGGTTTTGGGTTCTGACAGGAACGTCTCTAACCGGTTGAGGGCCCCATGGTGGTTGTCGATCAATTGCCGCATTCGGGTTGGCAGGCCGGTAAAAGGCAATTTATGCCCGCCCAGCACCAGATGATCTTCGCGTGCAAAGGGGGCTAATCGTTCGCAGGCCTCTAGCCAATCTGTCACGGGATCAGCCTCTGGCTCGGTTGGGTAAACGCCGATATTGGGGCTGATCGATGGCAGGATTTGATCGCCACTGATCACCAAATTGTCGTCCCGGCTCCAGAATGTGGCGTGTTCTGGGGCGTGGCCTGCGCCCATGCGGATATCCCAGTCACGCCCGCCCATCCGGATCACGCCACCCTCAACAATGCGGGTATAGCCCAGTGGCAAAGGATAAACCGTGTCAGAAAAATTAAAGGGACGGTCCGCTTTGCGGGCATTGTAAACCTCTGGGATCATGCCTGCACGACGATAAAATAGCAGGCTTTCTTCGGGCCAGGTTTCTTGTACGTCCAAGGTCAGCATGCGCGCCATCAGATAGGCCGTGCGCGGCATGACCAATTGCGCGCCGCGTTCCATCAGCCAGCCAGCATTGCCGATGTGATCGGGGTGATGATGGGTGACCACCACCCGCCCGACAGGTTTGCCAGCCAGCACCCCGTCCAGCAATCCCTGCCAGATCGCACGAGACCGCCGTGAAGTCATGCCCGTGTCGATGATGGTCCAACTGTCGCCGTCATCCAGCGCATAAATGTTGACGTGATCCAGTTTCATCGGCAGGGGCAGACGCAGCCATAACACACCGGGCGCGACTTCGATCGCGTCGCCCTCGGCTGGGGGCGTGTCCCAAGGATAGCGGATAGGTTCAGACATCAGGCGCGCAACTCATCAGGTGTAATGGCCAGCAAATCCTCTGCGCCCTGACGGACATGGACCAACAGGCCGACATGTTCCGGCAGCAACCGTTTGATATAGAACCGGGCCAGTTTCACCCGTGCTACGTCGCCATTGATCGCGGCGGCCAGATGATAATGTGCGCCCAGAACCCGCGCAAACGCATTCAGATAGGGCACAGCCCCGGCAAAGCGATCCTGTAGATTGTCCTGCGCGACCAGCCAATCGGTGGCTTCGCGTAGGTTTTCGGCCGCCTGCCAGACCGCTTCGGCCATGACAGGGCGGGTGGGGCGCGCTGCCTCTGCCCCGGCTTCGATTTCATCCAGCAGACGGGACGCCGCGTCGCCGCCATCCATCATTTTGCGCGCCACCAGATCCATCGCCTGAATGCCATTTGTGCCCTCATAGATCGCCGTCACGCGCACATCGCGCGACCATTGCGCCGCGCCGGATTCTTCGATGAAGCCCATGCCGCCATGCACCTGAACCCCTAATTCGGCCACGCGAATACCCGTATCGGTGCCAAAGGATTTGGCAATGGGCGTCAGGAATGCAGCGCGGGCTTTCCATGCGTCATCCCCGGTGGCGGTGGACATATCTATCGCCACAGCACAGGCCATGGCGATGGCGCGGGCGGCAAATGTGTCGGCCTTCATCGTGGCCAACATGCGGCGCACATCGGCGTGTTCGATAATGGCGCCGCTGCCATCGGCACGACCCTGTTTGCGTTCGGACGCGTAATCCAGCGCCTGTTGCAGCGCGCCTTCGGCACTGCCGATGCCCTGCGTGCCAACGCCCAAACGGGCATTGTTCATCATGGTGAACATCGCCGCCATGCCGCCAAATTCAGGCCCCACCAGCCAGCCTTTGGCACCGGAATATTCCATCACGGCGGTGGGCGATCCGTGCAGCCCCATTTTATGTTCCAAACTCACAACCCGCAGATCATTGCGTTCACCGGGATTGCCATCCGCATCGGGGATAAATTTGGGCACCATAAACAGGCTGATGCCTTTGGTGCCGGGTTTGCCATCCGGGGTGCGGGCCAGTACCAAATGACAAATGTTTTCCGCAAAATCATTATCCCCCCAAGAGATAAAGATTTTCGACCCGGTGACAGACCAACTGCCATCACCGTTGGGTTCTGCTTTGGAACGCAGCGCGCCCACATCCGACCCGGCTTGGGGCTCGGTCAGGTTCATGGTGCCGCACCATTTGCCGGAAATCAGTTTAGGCAGGTAAATCGCTTTGATTTCATCGCTGGCGTGATGTTCCAGCGCTTCGATTTGGCCCTGACTCATCAAAGGGTTCAATTGCAGCGACAGACAGGCGCCCGACATCATGTCGTTTACCGCCGTCGTCAACGTCATCGGCAGCCCCATGCCGCCGTTTTCAGGATCAGCGGAAATGCCCAGCCAGCCGCCTTCGGCGATGGCATGAAAGGCGTCGCCAAATCCGGGTGACGTGCGCACGACCCCATTTTCCAGAACCGCCGGATGCAAATCGCCGTTGCGTTGCAAAGGCGCCATGATTTCATCGCTCAGCTTGCCCGCCTCACTGAGGATCGCATTGGTCAAATCTGGCGTGGCTTCTGCAAAACGGTCCGTATCAGCGACGGATTTGAAACCGACAACATGGTCCATCAGAAAACGGTAATCCGCAACGGGTGCGCGATATGGCATATGTCTCTCCCAAGGTCACAATGCTTGGCACCGGTGCAATCAATCGGTATGCAACCGGAACCCTCTAAACGTAGCCCGACAGGGGCGCTGCTGAAACCGGAACGCCACGTCATGAAAACCGCCCCAACCCAAAGCCAGACAGAAAAACTGACCAACGATCCGGTTGGCATCCGTCGTGCGGTAGAATTGTTGAAATCCGGTGCACAAGTCGCCTTTCCAACCGAAACAGTATACGGGCTGGGCGCAGATGCCTGCAACGACACTGCCATTGCCGGGATTTACGCAGCCAAAGGCCGCCCCAGTTTCAATCCGTTGATCGCCCATGTCGCAGACGAAGCCATGGCGCGCAAATTGGTGGATTTCACCCCCGGCGCTGGGCGTTTGGCAGCCGCGTTCTGGCCCGGCGCGTTGACAATGGTGTTGCCCCTCAATCCGGATGCAGGCGTGTCTAAATTGGTCACCGCAGGGATGGATACGTTGGCGGTGCGTGTGCCGGACCATCCGCTGGCGCACCCATTGCTGCGCGATTTTGGCGGGCCGGTTGCTGCGCCATCGGCCAACCCGTCCGGGCGCATCAGCCCGACCCATTCGGATCACGTCATGGCGGGGCTGGACGGAAAAATCGCCGCTGTGGTGCTGGGCGGCGCATGCGGTGTCGGCGTCGAAAGCACGATCATCGGGTTTGACCCCGATCCTGTACTGCTGCGCGCCGGTGGCCTTCCGGTTGAGGCGATCGAGGCCTGTCTTGGTCAGCCTTTGCGGCACATAGTCAATGCCGACATGCCCACCGCCCCCGGACAGCTTAGTTCGCATTACGCGCCGCGTGGGGATGTGCGGCTGAACGCGGATGCTGCACAGTCGGGCGAGGTGTTGTTGGGGTTTGGCTATGTGGACGCCACGTTGAACCTGTCCCCGACCGGGGATCTGATCGAAGCGGCGGCCAATCTGTTTGAAATGCTGCATCAATTGGATGCGATGGGTGCAGATAAAATCGCCATTTCCCCCATCCCTAATACTGGCCTTGGCCTTGCGATTAATGACCGGTTGCGCCGTGCCGCAGCACCGCGCCCCTGATCAATTCACGTCTGATTAGCCCAGCAAACGCCGCGCGATCACCTGCGCCTGAATTTCGGCCGCCCCTTCAAAGATGTTCAAAATCCGGGCGTCACACAGGATGCGGCTGACCTTGTATTCTGTGGCAAAGCCGTTGCCACCGTGGATTTGCAACGCATTATCCGCCGCAGCCCAAGCCACGCGCGCGCCCAGCAATTTCGCCATGCCCGCCTCTAGATCGCAGCGATGACCGTGATCCTTTTCCCAAGCGGAAAAATAGGTCAGCTGACGCGCAACCATGATTTCCACGGCCATCATCGCCAATTTGCTGGCCACACGTGGGAATTCGATCAGGCTTTTGCCGAATTGTTTGCGGTCGATGCCGTATTGCATGCCCACATCTAACGCCGATTGCGCCACGCCAATGGCACGCGCGGCGGTTTGAATGCGTGCGCTTTCAAAGGTTTCCATCAGCTGCTTAAAGCCTTTGCCTTCTTCACCGCCCAGCAGGTTTTCGGCCTTTACTTTGAAATTATCAAAGCCCAGCTCGTATTCCTTCATGCCACGATAACCCAGCACTTCGATTTCGCCGCCAGTCATGCCCTCGGTCGGGAATGGATTTGCATCATCGCCCGGCGTTTTTTCGGCCAGAAACATCGACAGACCTTTGTGGTTGGTCGTGTCAGGATCGGTGCGGGCCAGCAGGGTCATCACATGGGTGCGCGCCGCATGGGTGATCCAAGTTTTATTGCCGGTGACGCAGTATTCGTCGCCATCCTTGACGGCGCGGGTGCGCAGGCTGCCCAGATCGGACCCAGTGTTGGGTTCGGTGAACACAGCCGTTGGCAGGATTTCGGCACTGGCCAATTTGGGCAGCCAATGTTCCTTTTGCGCGTCGGTGCCGCCACATAGGATCAGTTCCGCTGCGATTTCGGACCGGGTGCCCAGTGATCCGACACCGATATAGCCGCGCGACAATTCCTCAGAAACGACAACCATCGACGCTTTGGACAGGCCGAAACCGCCGAATTCTTCGGGGATGGTTAGGCCGAAAACGCCCATTTCGGCCAGATCTTCGATGATTTCCATCGGGATCAATTCGTCCTTTAGGTGCCAATCATGGGCATGGGGTTCGACCTTTTCCACCGCATAGCGGCGGAACTGTTCGCGGATCATTTCCAGCTCTTCGTCCAGCCCCGATGCCCCCACCGTGATATTGGCGGATTGTTCCTGCATCAAAACCACCAACCGCAACCGCGCGGCTTGGGAATTGCCATTATCGCAGAGCTGCATCACCTCGGGGGTCATCAAAACCCGCGCGTCATCTTGGGTCAGCCCCATATCCTGTAGGCGCACCACTTCGCCTTGGTTCATGGGGATGCCGCCGTAGATCTGCCACAGATATTCACCAAAGGCGATCTGATGCAGCAATTGTTCGATTTCGCCGAATTTGCCGTCAGCTTGCAATCGCGTGGCCCAAGCCTGCATCTGACGCAGAGATTCCACATATGTGGCCAACCACGCCAGCCCATGCGCTGCACCTTGGTGTTGTTCGATCAATCCGCCGGATACACGCCCGTCCTGTTCACATAGGGCGCGCACGCTGGCTTTGGCTTTGTCCAACACGGCCTCTGCCGGGGCAATCGCCGCACCGGTCAGGGTCAACACATCCGGTAGGATCGGGGAATGGGGCGTGGTCTGGGTCATATCCTGTCCGTCATGGGGCATTGTGAACATCCTTTATTTCGCAGGTGCAGAGATACCCACTTTGCAGTCGCAGCGCAATAATAATACGCAGTTAAGTATCTTTATGTTCATTAATGTCGCGCGTAAATATTGCTGCGCTGCAATGTCAGACCGGGTAAACACATTAAATGACATGGCTTCCTGACGTTTTAACCTATGACCTATTGGCGTTTTGTTTTGCGGTTACGGTTTGCGCCGGGATCGTCAAAGGCGCTGTTGGCTTTGCCATGCCGCTGATTATGGTGGTCGGAATGGGCATGGTTCTGGACCCCAAATTGGTAGTCGCGGGAATCATCCTGCCTACGGTTTTAACCAATGTGATGCAAATCATGCGCGGGGGGATGGAAACCGCGCGGCAGGCTTTGCGCGACTTTGGTCTGTATATTGCGATTGTTTGCGTGATGATTTTCATCACTGCGCAATTTGTCACCGTGATCCCCACCCAAGTTATGTATTTGGTTTTGGGCATTCCAGTGACGTTGTTATGTGCCATGCAATTGGCCGGGTTCAGATTGCAGGTCGGCCCGGACAAACACCGGATCGCGTCGGTGATCATTGGGGTGATTTCAGGCGTGCTCGGCGGGCTGGCTGGCACGTGGGGGCCGACAACCGTGTTATATCTGGTGGCGCTGGACACGCCCAAAGCCCGACAGATCGCCGTCCAGGGCGTGGTCTATGGTATCGGCGCCATTGTGCTGCTGTTTGGGCATCTGAATTCGGGCATCTTGAGCCGTGAAACCATACCGTTCTCGGTGTTTTTGTTGCTGCCGGCCATTCTGGGCATCCGGATCGGCTTTATGCTGCATGACCGAATCGATCAGGCGACGTTCCGTAAATTGACGTTGTTTGTGTTGTTGATCGCCGGGCTGAACCTAATCCGGCGCGGGCTGATTTAAGGTATGTTTCAGGGTCGACCCGTCCATCGAATTGAGCCGTTCAAATGCCAGTGACTAAACGCGGTTTATGCCAATTGTTATTGTTTGGGATCAGGCGTTCGAGTATTGAAATATCCGATCCATATCGTTGGTAGGGCCTTTGAAACACAGCATTACATTCGCCAGATTGACCGAGGTCGATCCAGCCGAAATCATCGCTCATATGTCCGATCCCCGCGTAGGCGAGCATATGCCGCTGCTGACTTTTGAGTGGGATGAAGCGGCCGTTGCCAGTTTTGTCGCCGCCAAAGAAGAGTGCTGGCGTCGCGATGGGCTTGGCCATTGGGCTATATTTCTGAACGGAAAATACGTCGGTTGGGGTGGATTTCAAAAGGAAGGAGATGAGTGGGATTTTGGTCTGGTTCTTAAGCCCAATTCTTTTGGGTTGGGTACTCGCATCTCTAAAAAAGCGATCGAATTTGCGACCACTGATAAGCGCATCCCCTTCGTTACTTTCCTGCTTCCACCGTCGCGTAAAAATCTTGGGGCGCTCAAAAGACTTGGCGCAATATTCGTCGCGGAAATTGACTATGGCGGGGCAACCTTTCTTAAATATCGCTTGAATACTGAATGAGCACCAAGTTCGCTTGGCGGATATCGGTTTAAACTGCTGAGAAGGTCGGCTTAGAGCCTAAACTGAAGGATGCTGCGCGGAACTTAAGTGACCGCTTTGAAAAGCTGCTTAGACCCCAAGTGCCCTAAGTCTGTCACATAATTCGCGTACAGGGCCATTGGTCAGCCCGGTACAAGACAAAATTCGTGCGCTCTGCCGGTGAGGATAGTTCACCAAATTGTTAAGTACATCAAATACCAAACGCCTCGTCATGAAGTGACTTTCAACTGTAGCCTCAGAATTATTCAAGAGATGTGAGACTTCTTCGGGGGTTATACCTGCCAACGTGTGAAATAGTTCGGGTGAGAACATCGGATCGTTCAGGAGTGATATTTCCAGTAGGCTGTCCACAGCTTTCTGCTCTTGCTGGCTAAAAATCATGGCAACTTGGCCTCCACAAAGGGGGTCGTTCAAAGTGTTATAGTACGATGAAAAGGTCGCCAAAGACCATCGTTCATTGTCTAGTTTGCCAAACGCCGACGCTAGAATAGTATTCGGCAGACGGCAGCTTTGTCCCGCGCATCGGACGTTGAAAAACCCATTTGTTTGGTCGTAACTGCCACAAGTTTTGTGATCGCCGGGCTGAACCTATTGTGACGTTCCCATCTTGAAAATTGTGGTGGACCGGTGTTTATAGATTGGTATGGAAAATGATATTCAAACTGTGACGCTCTGGCGGCCGATAGGGCCAGAGGAGCTTGTGCTTATTGAGCAAACCGATATGCGAGTATTTCCGCCTCGTTTGCCCGAACAACCTATTTTTATCCCGTTTTGACCGAAGATTACGCCATCAAGATCGCTCGGGATTGGAATGTGAAGGCAAGCGGTTCAGGGTTTGTCACGCGCTTTGAAGTGCTAAAGTCTTATTTGGACGCCTATGACGTTCAGGAAGCGGGTGGTCGAGCACATTTAGAGTATTGGATTCCCGCCGAAGAAATGGATGCATTCAACAACGCCATTGTGGGTCAGATCATCATCACTCAGACGTTTCGCTGAGTTGCAACAAAGGTTGCTCAGAGGACGTCAGCACCTAAGAAAACAAATCGGAATAATTGCACGCCTCGGCCAGTTCCGGCACCAACGTTGGGTCCACCAGTTCGAACGCCACCCGGTACAGGGTAAACCCTTCAAACTCGGCCTCAAACACCCAAGTGCCGGTGACCACTTCGTAATCGAAATCCAAACCGTAATAGCTGCCGCTGGGCGGGCCAGAACCCGCAAGGGATGTCTGGTATTGCTGATGGGTCAGGCCTGTATCCTTGAACGGCGGGTGGTAGGTGTGGATGGTGATCCCGTCTAAATCCGCATCCCCCATGATGCTGGCTTTGATCCCGAAATGGATGCCGGGCACGGCGGGCACAACGCGGCTGTTGGATATAAAATCGGGCGACCCTTCGATCACGTCGATATAGCCGATGGCGGTATCCGGTGCGACGCGGGTGCCCGTGGACGGCGTTTCACAGACAATCCCTGCCTCAAGAAATGCGATCTGTGGCGCGATGTAATCCTCGGCCACTTGGGCAAATGCGAAATGGGCGAAGGTGGCGATGAAACCTGCGGCAGGGACGGCAAAACGAAACATAATAGGGCCTAGATCATTGGAATGACCTCAGGATCAGAAACTTCGGGATCGAAGTCAATGTGCCACAAAAAAGGCCGCCCAAATGGACGGCCTTTTGAGGATTTGTAAGCTGACTTAGATCGCGGCTGCGCGCACATCTTCGTCGATAAAGGGCAGGTATTGTTCGAAATTGTCCGAGAACATTTCGACGAGTTTCTGCGCCTGCGCATCATAGGCCGCCGCATCCCCCCAAGTCGCGCGAGGGTCCAGCAATTTGCTGTCTACGCCATCAACCGTGACGGGCACTTCGAAGCCAAAGTTCGGGTCCTTGCGGAACGTTGCCTCTGATAGGGACCCGTCCAGCGCGGCGGTCAATAGGGCACGTGTGGCCTTGATCGGCATGCGTGATCCTGTGCCATAGGCACCGCCGGTCCAGCCGGTGTTGACCAGCCAGCAGGTTGCGCCATGGGACGCAATTTTCTGACGCAGCAGGTTGCCGTAGGCTTCTGGGCGGCGGGGCATGAATGGCGCGCCGAAACAGGTCGAAAATGTTGGCTCTGGTTCGGTTACGCCGCGCTCTGTGCCTGCGACCTTGGAGGTAAAGCCAGACAAGAAGTGATACATCGCTTGGGCCGGTGTCAGGCGCGCGATGGGGGGCAGAACACCAAAAGCATCGCAGGTCAGCATGATGATGTTTTTGGGGTGGCCACCCAGTGCGGATTCCGACGCGTTGGAAATGTATTCCAGCGGGTAGGCGCAACGCATGTTGGCGGTCAGGCTGTCATCCTCAAAGTCCAGTTCCTTGGTCTCTGGGTCAAACACCATGTTTTCGATCACAGTGCCAAATTTGGACGTGGTCGCAAAGATTTCAGGCTCGGCTTCGGCGTTCAGATTGATGGTTTTGGCATAGCAGCCACCCTCAAAGTTGAACGTACCGCGATCGGACCAACCATGTTCGTCGTCACCGATCAACACGCGGCCAGGATCAGCGGATAATGTGGTTTTACCCGTGCCGGACAGACCAAAGAATACGGCCGTATCAACCGGGTTGCCAATGGCGTGGTTGGCCGAACAATGCATCGCCATCACGCCTTTGCCGGGCAGGATGTAGTTCAGCAATGTGAACACCGATTTCTTGTTTTCACCGGCATATTCCGTGCCACCGATCAGGATCATTTTGCGGTCAAAGTTGATCGCGATCACTGTGTCAGACCGGCAGCCATGTTTTTCCGGGTCCGCCTTAAAGGTTGGGCAGTTGATGATGGTGAAGTCGGGCGCAAAGCTCATCAGGTCTTCGCGGGCCGGACGGCGCAGCATGTGACGGATGAACAGGGAATGCCACGCCAGTTCGGTGACCATCCGCACGTCCAGTTGCAGCTGCGGGTCCGCGCCGCCCACCAGATCCTGAACGAAATATTCACGACCCTTCATGTGCTCGGTCATGTCGTCATAAAGACGATCAAATGCATCGGGCTCCATGGCGGTGTTGTTTTCCCACCAGATGGTGCTTTCGGTGCTGGCGGAACGCACGACATGTTTGTCTTTGGGGGAGCGACCGGTGAATTTCCCGGTGGTGACCAGCATGGCGCCGCCTTTGCCCAATGTACCCTCGCCCCGTTTGATCGCCTCAGCGATCAGGTCAGGTTCAAGATAGTTGTAATAGACCTGACCTAGCCCGCTGATGCCTTGATCTTCGAGTTTCATGGTCGGATTCACGCGTCCGTGGTCCATAAGTCTTGCTCCTGATTATGGGGCGTTGCTGCCCAAGTAGGTCTTTCCCTTAACATGCTGAAATTGGAACTGAATAGGCCCGTCCGGGGCAGTTAGCGCAACCAAGTTCCGGTTAGCGCAAACGGTAGCGACAACGTTTGGGGGCAGCTTGGTTAATGGGCGGAATTTAGCCGTTCGTAAGGCTTTTAAGTCACAACATAGAGTCAGATTACGACGTGATTCGCACATTTGCTTGATTCGCTCGGTGTTTGCGGGGCATTAATGTTGAAAAAGCAGGCAAAAAATAGAACTTGAGAGCAGTAAGGGTAAACCCATGTCGAAAATTGCATTGGTGGACGATGACAGGAACATCCTGACATCTGTGTCCATGACGCTCGAAGCAGAAGGCTTTGAGGTCGAAACCTATAATGATGGTCAATCTGCGCTGGACGCTTTCAACAAGCGGATGCCGGATATGGCTGTTTTGGATATTAAAATGCCACGGATGGATGGCATGGATCTGCTACAGCGTTTGCGCCAAAAAACGTCGATGCCGGTGATTTTCCTGACATCCAAAGACGACGAAATTGACGAAGTTCTGGGCCTGCGTATGGGCGCCGATGACTACGTCAAAAAGCCATTTTCCCAACGTTTGCTGGTGGAACGCATCCGCGCATTGCTGCGCCGTCAGGATGCGATTTCTGGCGAAGTGGTTGCTGATACAGAAGAAAACAAAGTGATGAACCGCGGCGATCTGGTGATGGATCCCCTGCGCCATGCCGTGAAATGGAAAGGCCGTGACGTGTCGCTGACTGTCACGGAATTTCTGTTGCTGCAGGCGCTTGCGCAGCGTCCGGGCTTTGTGAAATCCCGCGACCAGCTGATGGATGTGGCCTATGACGATCAGGTCTATGTGGATGACCGCACCATCGACAGCCACATCAAACGGCTGCGCAAAAAAATGCGGATGGCGGATGGTGAATTCTCGGCGATCGAGACGCTTTATGGTATCGGCTACCGTTACAACGAAGAATAGGCGATAATACCGGCGATGACATCTGCGCCCGAAATTGACATTCGTGACCTAAACTCTGTCCGCCGCGCGGCGGCAGAGGCTGATGTCGTTTTGGGCGACGATTGGGTTGTTCCGACCAATTCCGATGACCGCGAATATCGCCAGATCCGCCGCAAACGTGGGTGGCTGACCCTAAAACGGTCGCCTTTGGCGCGCAAAATCATCACGTTTAATCTGTTGGCGTTGATCCTTTTGGTTGCGGGGGTGCTGTATCTGAACCCGTCTCGTGGCAGTTTGGTGTCGCAGCGCGCAGCGTCATTGGTGGCCGAAACTGAACTGATTGCTGACGCGTTTGAGGCGCAATTGCCGGCCGGTGCGCCGGTCAATTTGGTGTCCGGCGACGGGGTCGATGCGGTTTTAACCCTCGAAGGTCTTGACCTGCGGGGTGGCATTGAGGTGTTCGTATTTGACCCCAGCCTGACATTGGTCGCATCGAAATCCGCTGCAGAGGACGTGCCGGTTGCCGGGCTGGAAATCGAAGAGGAACGGGTTCCGGTTGTCTCCAACTTTTTGGCGGCAATCTGGTTGGGTATCGAGAGCATTTTTCCCGGTGGGGAAGAGGTTGACCAGACCTTTCATGTCCTTGAATCTATTGATGATCTGTTAGAGCCAAGCCTGACAGGTGACACTATTGCAAAAACCATTCTGACCCCGCTAGGGGAAACAGTGTTTACGGTCGCAAGCCCGATTTTGCATGAAGGAACGCCGGTTGGCACCATCGCATTGGTAAGCCCAGCCGGCGAAATCGACGCGTTGGTACGGCAACAGCGCGAATTGGTTTTGCAGATGTTCATTCTGGGTGCGATTGTGTCCATTGGTCTGGGGCTGATGTTGGCATCGACCATTGCCAATCCTCTCTCCGATTTGGCCGATGCCGCAGAGCTGGGACGGGATCGAAATGCCCGCAAAATGGCCCCAACACGCATTCGAATTCCTGATCTGACGGGGCGTCCCGATGAAATTGGCCGCCTGTCCGGCGCGTTGCGCGGGATGGTTGCGGCGCTCTACGACCGCATTGAGGGCAACGAACAATTTGCCGCGGATGTGGCGCATGAAATCAAGAACCCGCTGGCGTCCTTGCAATCGGCCGTTGGCACGATGCGGGTGGCCAAACGGGACGATCAACGCAATCAATTGCTGGATGTGATTGATCACGATGTGCGCCGTTTGGATCGATTGGTCAGCGATATTTCCAACGCCTCGCGGTTGGATTCCGAACTGGTACGCGAAGAAGAGCAAGCCTTTGATCTGTTGGTTGTTTTGAAAAACATCAACCAGTTTTTGGGCGAACAAGCCAAGGCCAACGGGGTTGAGTTTATTTCCGACCTGCCAGACGGCCCGATAGAAGTGCATGGGCTGGAAGGCCGATTGGCACAGGTGTTTGTCAACCTGATCACCAATGCGATTTCGTTTTGTGAAGACGGGGATGCGATCCGGGTTTGGGCGCGACGCCGCGAAAATCGGGTTTTGATCGTCGTCGAAGATACTGGCCCCGGTATTCCGGACGGCGCGTTGACCAAGGTGTTCACGCGGTTCTATTCAGAACGCCCCGAACAGCAATTTGGCAACAATTCCGGGCTTGGGCTTGCGATTTCTAAACAAATTGTAGAGGCGCATGGCGGCGTGATCTGGGCCGAAAACATCCGCCCCACCGAAGCCGATATCACCTCTGACCCCCTGGGAGCACGCTTTGTCGTTGGTCTGCCCATCTGATCACACGATATGTGTGCATGCATCCGCGATCGCGTTCCAAGAGCGCGCAGTGCTGATAATGGGGGGATCTGGAACCGGGAAATCAACATTGGCGTTGCAGTTGATGGCGTTGAATTGCGCGCTGATTGCGGATGACAAAACCATTCTCAACCGTTTGGATGACCGCATCATCGCCTCGGTTCCATCGCAACTGTCCGGCAAAATAGAAGCACGACATGTCGGCATTTTGAACGCCAATCCAGCAGACCCCACCGCGCTCGCGCTTTGTGTTGATTTGGACCATGTTGAACCCGACCGCCTGCCACCTCATCGGAATGTGACATTCCTTGATGTGCAATTGCCCTTGATTTGGGGCAAGGGAAGGGATCATCTGGCCTATATGATCCTGCAATATTTGAAACGGGGACGTTCCGCCTGATGCCTGCTTTGACGCCTTCTGACCAAACAAAAGAGACATCCGAAACGGATATCGACGATGCCTCACAGCATGTTTTGTTTGTCACAGGTCCTTCGGGGGCAGGGCGGTCCACAGCGATCAAAACACTAGAGGATCTGGGTTATGAAGTGATCGACAATTTGCCGATCAGCCTTCTGCCGCATCTGCTGGACGCGCCACCAATTGGCCGTCCATTGGCGTTGGGGCTGGACGTGCGAAACCGGGATTTCCAAACGGATACAGTGATTTCGTTGATTGATCGTCTGTCAGCGGGATCGGGCGTGGATGCGCAGGTGTTATATCTGGATTGTTCGGTCGAGGTTCTGGTGCGGCGGTATTCAGAAACCCGCCGCCGCCATCCATTGGCCCCTGCCGATCCGCCATTGTCCGGGATCACCAAGGAAATCGAATTATTGGTTCCCATTCGGGCGCGTGCGGATTTCTTGATCGATACATCCAACCTGTCGCCCCATGATCTAAAGGCCGATATCGAAGCTTGGTTTGCACCTGACGGCGCGCAGGGCTTCGGTGTGTCGGTGCAGTCGTTTTCATATAAACGGGGATTGCCGCGCGGGATCGACATTGTTTTGGATTGCCGGTTTTTGCGCAATCCCTACTGGGACCCCTCATTGCGGCAAATGGACGGGCGCAGCAAAGACGTGGATGCCTATGTCGCCGCGGATGAGCGATTCGATGAATTCTACCATCGCGTGTTTGAATTGATTTCATTTCTACTGCCATCCTACAAGGCTGAGGGCAAATCACACCTGTCTATCGGTTTTGGGTGTACCGGAGGGCAACACAGATCGGTTGCAGTGACGGAAAGAATGGCCAAATCCCTTGCGCGTGCTGATTGGCGGGTGTCTATACGGCATCGGGAATTGGAACGGCGCGCCGATGTTTTGGCGCCTGCAAAATCGGGGAAAACCGGTCAATGATCGGCATTGTCATAGTGGCCCATGGGGGTCTTGCTACGGAATATCTGAATGCCGTCGAACATGTTGTCGGCAAGCAAAAAGGTGTGCGCGCAATTCCGATCCAGGCCGAAGAAGACCGAGGCGCAAAGCAAATCGAAATTTGCGAAGCGGCCGATGCGGTTGATAGCGGCCAAGGCGTGGTGATCGTCACGGATATGTTTGGTGGATCGCCGTCAAATTTGTCTTTGTTGGCCTGTAATTGCGACAATCGGCGCATTTTATATGGCGCAAATTTACCTATGTTGGTCAAATTGGCAAAAAGTCGTAAAAAGACAGTACCAGAAGCTGTGAACGCAGCACTGGAAGCCGGGCGAAAATATATCAATGCTCATATGATGACAGGGGGCGATGCGGGTTCATGACACAGGCAGTTATGCGTAAATTGGAAATCGTGAACATCAAAGGTTTGCATGCGCGCGCCTCGGCCAAATTGGTCGAAGTGGTCGAACAGCATGACGCGAACGCCACTGTTTTTAAGGACGGGATGGATGCGTCGGGCGATTCGATCATGGGGCTTTTGATGTTGGCAGCGTCAATCGGAACCTTTATTGAGGTTGAAACCAGTGGGCCTGAGGCGGAAAAGCTTGCAGGTGCAATCGAAGCGCTGGTTGCCGATAAATTCGGCGAAGGTAACTGAGGCCCAAAGGCCCAAATCCAAGAATGATGAGTCAGGGACGGGCCGTTTGACAGATATGACAAGCCGTAATGCGACCACACCGAAAGGCAAAGATGCACCCCGCATCTATGATCGGCGGGCGCTCACGTATTCTGACACCTTTGACAATCCGGCCAAACGGCTGTTGATCAAAGCAATCGAATGGGCCACCGGTAAAATTCAGGTCATTCGGCGCATCCGTGCCTTTGAGAAAAGCGGCGTTCCCGCAGGCCAAGAATTCTGGCCAGCGACGATGCGGATCATGGGGATCGACATTCAAACGCCCCAATCGCAATTGGATCGCATTCCCGCCGAAGGTCCGGTTATTTTGGTGTCAAACCACCCACATGGGATGATCGACGGCATGGTTTTGGCGGATGTCATTGGACGTCGGCGCAATGATTACCGGATTTTGACCCGCGCCATGCTGACAGGTATTGATGAAAGCGCGGCCAGTTACATGATCCCGGTGCCATTCCCCCATGAGGATGACGCGCAGCGCAAGATGATCGAAATGCGCGCTAAGGCGATGGATCATCTGGATAAAAACGGCATGATCGCCTTGTTTCCGTCTGGGGTCGTCGCACAGGCGAAATCCATGTTTGGCCCCGCAGAAGAGGCCGAGTGGAATGTTTTCACTGCGAAAATGATCCGCAGATCCGGGGCGACTGTTGTGCCTTGCTTCTTTCAGGGATCAAACTCGCGGGCCTATCAAATGGCGGCGAATATTTCGCCATCATTGCGTCAGGGCCTGCTGATCCATGAGGTTGTGCACGCCTTTGATAAACCTCAGGCACCCATTATTGGCAAACCGATCACACCGGAATTGGCCAATGAACTGGGCAAAGATCCACGTGGATTTATGACCTATCTGCGCGAACATACGCTGGCCTTGGGTAAGAACCCGGATATTGATCCAGCCTGATTGGGGCTGAAACTGGATGTGCCCTATCGGGTCGGAACCGGTGTTTCCCCGGAATAATCATAAAACCCACGATTGGTTTTACGGCCTAGCCAGCCTGCTTCGACATATTTGGTCAGCAGGGGGCATGGGCGGTATTTAGTGTCCGCTAGCCCGTCATGCAGCACGTTCATGATCGCAAGGCACGTATCCAGCCCAATAAAATCCGCCAATTCCAGCGGTCCCATGGGGTGATTTGCCCCCAATTTTAACGAAGTATCAATGCTGCGCACATTTCCGACGCCTTCATAAAGGGTGTAAATCGCTTCGTTGATCATCGGCATTAGGATGCGGTTAACGATGAAGGCAGGGAAATCTTCGGCTGTTGCGGATGTTTTGCCCAGCTTTTCGACCACGGCATGCAGCGTATCAAATGTATCTTTGTCGGTGGCAATGCCGCGGATCAATTCAACCAATTGCATGATCGGCACAGGGTTCATGAAATGAAATCCCATGAATTTCTCGGGGCGATCGGTGCGGCTTGCCAGTCGTGTGATCGAGATTGACGATGTGTTGGACGTCAGAATTGTGTTGGGTTTTAGATGAGGCACCAATTCTTCGAAAATGGCCTGTTTGACGGTTTCGCGTTCGGTTGCGGCCTCAATAATCAGGTCCGTTTGCCCCAAATCGGTCAACGTCAAAGTAGAGTTGATCCGCGCCATTGCTGCGTCTTTGGCGGCTTGGCTGATTTTTTCCCGTGCGACCTGACGATCCAGATTTTTGGAGATCAGTGCACGTCCAGCATCCAGGGAATCCTGCGAAATGTCCGTCATCAAGACGTCATACCCGGCCAAAGCAAACACGTGTGCGATGCCGTTGCCCATTTGGCCTGCGCCAACGATCCCTACGCGTTCGATATCCATGTCTCAGATCCCTTATGTGCTGTTCTGGGTGGCGTCTGCGCAAGATAGGCACGGGGATGGGGCAGGGACAAGGTGAGAAGGTCATTAAACTTTGTTTCAACGCCGCGATTTAGCAATTTGGCAAGACCTGTGCGCGAAACTTGACCGTGGTGAGTAAAAAATGTGGTGGGAACCATGAAACTAGAAACATTAGGCCAGTTTGGTCTTGATTACGCCCCGTGTCAGTACGGGCTTAGTCGCTTGTACTTTCGTGGGCCGCGCAAATCCCTGGATGGGGATTATGTGGCTTGTATCGGTGGTAATGAAACATATGGCCGTTTCCTTGCGACGACGTTTACAGATTTAATGCAGATCCAACTGGGGCGGACTTGTGTGAATTTCGGCTGTGTGAATGCTGGGATTGATGCCTATATTCGTGACAGCGCCATGATGGCGGCCTGTCATGATGCGGCTGCGGTGGTGGTTCAGGTGATGGGCGCACAAAACCAGTCAAATCGGTTCTACACGGTGCATCCGCGTCGCAATGATCGGTTTCTGCGCCCGACGGCGGCTCTTGTCACGTTATATCCGGATGTGGATTTTGCCAATTTCACGTTCACACGGCATATGCTGGCGGTTTTGCTGCTGACATCGCCTGAACGGTTTGAATTGGTCCGCGAGGAATTGCAGGCCCAATGGTTGCATTCGATGCAGAGCTTATTGGCAGAAATTCGGGGTCCGGCTTTGTTGCTGTGGATGGCAGAACATGCGCCGGATGACGAAGAAACAATTATGCGGTCTGATCCGTTATTTGTTTCGCGCAATATGCTGGATGAAATTTCTGCCCTTACCCAAGGATATGTTGAAATCGTACCCAGCCAAGCCGATTTGGCCAGCGGGGCAGAGGCACTGATTTACGGCCCGGCTGAGGCGCATTCAGCGGCGCAAATGCTGGGGCTTACGGCCCATGAAACCGCGGCGGAACAAATGTGTGCTGTGTTGAATACGATGATCTGATCCAAACAAAAAAGGCCCACACAAAGTGGGCCTTTTGGAAGTTTTGCAAGCTGAGCTTAGCCCAGTTTTTCAGTCAATTCTGGTACGGCATCAAACAGATCCGCGACCAGACCGAAGTCGGCGACTTGGAAGATCGGAGCTTCTTCGTCTTTGTTGATGGCGACGATGATCTTACTGTCTTTCATCCCGGCAAGGTGCTGAATAGCCCCGGAAATACCGACCGCAATGTACAGATCAGGTGCCACAACTTTGCCGGTTTGACCAACCTGCCAATCGTTTGGCGCATAGCCTGAATCAACCGCAGCACGGGACGCGCCAACGGCAGCGTTCAGTTTGTCTGCCAGTTTTTCGATCAGTGCAAAATCGTCTTCTGAGCCAACACCACGGCCACCGGACACAACCACACCCGCAGATGTCAGTTCTGGACGGTCAGACGCAGCAACTTTGTCTTCGACCCAAGAGGACAGGCCGGGGTTTTCAGCGGCAGCGATGGTTTCAACCGCAGCGGATCCACCTGTGGCAGCGGCGTCAAATGTGGATGTGCGGAAGGTGATGACCTTTTTCGCATCCGAGGATCTGACGGTCTGGTTGGCATTGCCCGCATAGATCGGACGTTCGAATGTGTTGCCGTCCACAACGGCTGTCACATCAGAAATCACCATCGCATCCAGCAACGCAGCCACGCGGGGCATGACGTTTTTGGCGTCTGTGGTGGCTGGGGCGACGATATGTTCGTAATCGCCAGCCAAGCCTGCGATCAATGCCGCAGTTGGTTCGGCCAAACGGTGACCCAGTGATGCGTCTTCGGCGACCAGAACTTTGGCCACGCCTGCGATTGTTGCAGCCTCATTGCCTGCAGCGGCAGCGGATGCGCCACAGCACAGAACCGTCACGTCACCCAAAGATGTCGCTGCGGAAATCGCTTTGGCGGTGGCGTCCATCGCCAAGGCGCCGTCGGTCACTTCTGCCAATAGAAGAACAGCCATTACACAGCCCCCGCTTCTTTGAGTTTCTCAACCAGTTCGTCCACGGACCCAACAACGATCCCTGCGGCACGTGCCTCTGGTTCGCTGGTTGTGACGATTTCCAGACGTGGTGTGACGTCAACGCCGTAATCAGCTGCGGTTTTTTCATCCAGCGGCTTTTTCTTGGCCTTCATGATGTTTGGCAGCGATGCATATCGTGGTTCGTTCAGACGCAGATCCACCGTGATGATCGCAGGCATGTTGACCTTGATGGTCTGCAGGCCGCCATCCACTTCGCGGGTCACAACGGCGCTGTCGCCATCAATGTCCAGCTCGGATGCAAATGTACCCTGTGACCAGCCCAGCAATGCCGACAGCATTTGACCCGTGGCGTTCATGTCGTTGTCGATGGCTTGTTTGCCGGCCAGAACGATGCCTGGCTGCTCTTCGTCAACGATGGCTTTCAGGATTTTAGCAACAGCCAATGGTTCGATGTCGGTGTGCACGTCGTCCGCAGCTACAACCAGGATCGCGCGATCTGCGCCCATCGCCAAGGCGGTGCGCAATGTTTCCTGCGCCTGCTTGACGCCGATGGAAACGGCAATCACTTCGTCCGCTTTGCCCGCTTCTTTTAGGCGAATGGCCTCTTCGACGGCAATTTCGTCGAACGGGTTCATGGACATTTTAACGTTGGCAAGATCGACACCGCTTCCGTCCGCTTTCACACGAACTTTCACGTTATAATCAATCACGCGCTTTACAGGCACGAGTACCTTCATCTGGCGTTGTCTCCCAATTTGGACAGAGGGGCCGAACGGGCGCCTCCTTTTCGTTTCCCGCTTTTGATAGCCGGACAACGCCCATCACAACAGAGCAAAATCGTCACGTTAGTTGATTGAAACGTCGCGTTTTTGCAGCGCATTGGAAATGTTTGCGATAACAATTCCTAGTTTTCATAGGGATGAAAAGATCGGCCAATTTTCGGCAGAATCAGCGCACCGCAAAAACCACGTATTTTTACGTATTCGCCCCGGGCACCCAAAGCACGTCATTTTCGCCCTGATCGTTGGCCATACGCGCCGCAACAAAGCACCAATCGGACAATCGATTGAGGTATTTCACCGCCGCCGGGTTGATCGATTCGAGGGTTGAGAGTTCGACAGCAAGCCGTTCGGCACGCCGCGACACGGTCCGGCAAATGTGCAAATGCGCGGCCAAAGCGGACCCGCCGGGAAGGATGAAACTGCGCAGTGGCGTCAGCGATTTGTTCATCACATCGATTTCAGATTCCAGCCGATCCACCAGCGATTGGGTGACGCGCAGGGGCGGGTATTCTGCCTCGGCGTCTTTGTCCATTTCGGGGCGGCACAGGTCAGCCCCCAGATCAAACAGGTCATTCTGGATCGCGGCCAATTGGGTGTCGATTTCGCCGCTGGCATGCAGACGTGCCATGCCGATGGTCGCATTGGTTTCATCCACGGTGCCATAGGCGTTGACGCGGGCGGAATGTTTGGCGACCCGGTCGCCATTGCCCAATGCAGTTTCACCGGAATCGCCTGTGCGGGTGTAAATCTTGTTTAGGACAACCATTAACTTGCTCCGTTTCCGCGCAGCCAAACCATCACGACGACCAAAACCACGGCCAGAAATTGCAGCCCCAGCCGCCAGCGCATCAGTTTGTTGGCATGTTTCTTGTTAAATTCACCACCTTTGCCAAAGCTGCCCAGCCCAAGGGACAAAACAACGACAACAGCCGCACAAGCGATCAATGCGATGGTAAAGAGAGGGTCCGAAGCCATGGCGTTTCCTTTCAGGGTCACCAGAGATGTAGCAGGCATATTGGTATTTCCAAGGCTAACCTTTGGAAATGAGCCAATCCAGCGCAGCTGTGGGCAGTAAACGGCGCGCCGCACCCATCAAATAGGTGGGGGTTGTGACGTAATAGCGTGGCTTTGGGCGCCGGGATTCCAATGCATGGGCCAGTTTTCGTGTCACGGCGGATGCGGGCAGCTCAAACTGATCAGGGCCCTTGGATTCATATAGACGTTTTAGCAGGGTCGCGCGGTATTCATCGGCGCGTGGCGAATGTTCCCAATCTACCCAGCGTTCGAAATGTGGGATCGAGTTGGCCCGGATGCGCGATGTGATGGGGCCGGGTTCGATCAGGATCACCTTGATCCCGGTTCCGGCCATTTCCAATCGCAACACATCTGTCAAACCTTCCAGCGCGTATTTCGTCGCGACATAAGCCCCGCGCCATTTCATCGGGACCAGCCCCAAAACAGAGGAACAATTGACGATCCGCCCGTGACCTTGGGCACGCATCATGGGAATCACTTGGCGGGTCAGGTCGTGATAGCCAAATACATTGGCCTCAAAGATCGCGTTCAACGCCCCACGTGGCAGATCTTCGACAGCGCCGGGAATGGCATAAGCGCCGTTGTTAAACAGGGCATCCAGCGTCCCGCCGGTCTGTTGTTTCACCAGCGCGACGCAATCTGCAATCGTATCAGGTTTTTCATAGTCCAGAATAAGCGTGGTCAGCCCCATTTCGGTCAAACGTGCCTGATCTGCTGAATTGCGCACGGTGGCAAAGACGCGCCAGCCGCGCGCCTGCAGTCCCAGCGCCGCATCATAGCCAATACCTGAGGAACAGCCGGTGATTAAAACTGATTTTGTCATGCCCCGTCTATGCGTTGGACGGGGCAATCTGGCAACATTTGTTTCGAGGGATCATTCAGCCCGCAGGTGTCAGCAACCGTTCGGCCATCCAGCCAACTGCGCCTGTTTCCAGAACCCGAACCTGCGCCCAGCCGTCAATGCCCACTTCTAGAATGTCCAGCTCTGTGCCTTGTGTCAGGGTAACAATCACGCCGTGGCCTGTGCTGGGACCTGCGCGCATATTCACGCGTCGTCCTGCCACTTCCCACAAATTGTGGGTTTCTTCGGCGCGGGTTTCGGCAATCGCATCCGCTTCGCTGGCTTGTGCTGCGCCCAACAGATCCTCGGCCGTTGGGGCACCTTCGACCAGGCTCTCAAACAAGAACACTTCTTCTTTTGGGGCGGCTTCGGGTTCGACATTCAAACTGGCCTGAACCAAGCCTTCGACAGCGTGTGTCGCAGCCTGAGGGGCCGTGCGAAAATTGGTTTCGCGCACAGTATTCGGTTCGGCAGAAACCGAAATCAGTGAAATATTGGCGTTTCGCGTCGGTATCTCAATCGCCGGAGCCTCTTGTGCGGCAGCTTGCACAATCCGGGCTTCAACCTCAGAGCGGGTCTGCGGTTTGAAATCCGCCCCACCTGAAAACTCATAAAAACCCCAACCCAAAAACCCAAAAGTAAGTACTATAAAGCGCGTCACCAGCGCATCCCCCAAATAACAACGTAGCAGGATTTTACCTTAGCGTGTTTTGTCCAATTTGGGCAGGGGAAAAATTAACAAAATGGCCTCATTTTTGAAAATAACCGCAACCTATGGTGGTTTGTTTGCAGAATGCCACTAGACCATGCCGCGGGCTGGGTTTATCCCATTCATATGTCAGATACGATTGATCCAGATAAATCCGCCGCCACGGCTGTTGAACCCCTGCGTCGCGCCATTGGCGACCGGTACCTGACCTATGCGCTGAGCACGATCATGCATCGCGCCCTGCCTGACGCGCGGGACGGGTTGAAACCGGTGCATCGGCGTATTCTGTACGCAATGCGCGAATTGCGTCTGTCCAGCACCGGTGGGTTCCGCAAATCGGCGAAAATTTCTGGCGACGTGATGGGCAATTATCACCCGCATGGGGATGCTGCGATTTACGATGCTATGGCACGTTTGGCGCAGGATTTTGCCGTGCGCTATCCGTTGGTCGACGGGCAGGGCAACTTTGGCAACATCGACGGCGATAACCCCGCCGCCAGCCGGTATACCGAGGCGCGCATGACCGCCGCCGCCGAAGCGTTGCTGGAAGGGTTGACCGAAAACGCCGTTGATTACCGGGACAATTATGACGGCACGCTGAGCGAACCTGCCGTGTTGCCCGCCGCGTTCCCAAACCTGCTGGCCAACGGGTCCAGCGGGATCGCCGTGGGCATGGCAACCAACATTCCGCCCCACAACATAGAAGAATTGTGCAACGCCTGCCTGCATCTGATCAAAACCCCGGATGCACGCGACGAAACCCTGCTGAAATACATTCCCGGTCCGGATTTCCCGACCGGCGGCGTGATTGTCGAACCCGCAGACAGCATCGCGCGCACCTATGCGACCGGACGCGGTGGGTTCCGACTGCGGTCACGCTGGGAAGTCGAAGATCTGGGTCGTGGCCAATGGCAGATCGTTGTGACGGAAATTCCGTATCAGGTGCAGAAATCTCGGCTGATCGAAAAGCTGGCTGAGGTGATCCAAACCAAAAAGGTGCCGATTCTGGGCGATGTGCGCGACGAATCCGCCGATGATATCCGCCTGATTCTGGAACCCAAGTCGCGCAATGTGGACCCGGATGTTCTGATGAACATGCTGTTCCGCCATTCCGACCTAGAGGTCCGGTTCAGCCTGAACATGAACGTGCTGATTGACGGCGTGACCCCCAGGGTCTGCAGCCTGAAAGAAGTGTTGCGCGCGTTTTTGGATCACCGTCGCGACGTTTTGATCCGTCGGTCCCAACACCGGATGGATAAAATTGACCATCGGTTAGAAGTGCTCGAAGGGTTTATCATTGCCTTTCTGAACTTGGACCGTGTGATCGACATCATCCGCTATGATGACGAACCCAAAGCCGCGTTGATGCGCGAAGATTGGGGCAAGGACCATCCACGCGCCTTTGATGAGGCCGATTATATCAGCCCTGCGGCCGCCACCGAAATGGGCCTGACAGAAGTGCAGGCCGAAGCCATTTTGAACATGCGCTTGCGGTCGTTGCGCCGGTTAGAAGAGCTGGAGCTGATCACCGAACGGGACGCGTTGATGAAAGAACGTGCCGAACTAGAAGATTTGCTGGACAGCGAAGACCTGCAATGGGCGCGGATCGCCGAACAGGTGCGCGAAGTGCGCAAAACCTTTGGCGCCACCTACGAAGGCGGCGCGCGCCGGACCACATTTGCCGAAGCCGGCGTGATCGAAGATGTGCCGATCGAAGCGATGATCGAGCGCGAACCGATCACTGTGGTCTGTTCGCAGATGGGCTGGATCCGGGCGATGACTGGCCATATCGATCTAACGCGCGAGTTGAAATTCAAAGACGGCGACGGGTCGCGATTTGTGTTCCACGCCGAAACCACGGATCGGCTGCTGGCCTTTGGCAGCAATGGGCGGTTCTACACGATCAGCGCGTCCAATCTGCCCGGTGGGCGGGGCATGGGCGAACCGTTGCGATTGATGGTCGATTTGCCCAACGAAGTGCAGATCGTCGATTTGTTCATCCACAAACCAGATGCCAAATTGCTGGTCGCGTCATCCGCCGGGGACGGGTTTGTCGTGGCGGAAAACGACGTGGTCGCCCAGACCCGCACCGGCAAACAGGTGTTGAACGTGCGCGGGGATGTGACCGCGCTGGTCTGTACATCTGTGGTTGGGGATCACGTGGCCGTGGTCGGTGAAAACCGCAAAGTTCTGGTGTTCCCGATTGATGAACTGCCTGAAATGGGGCGCGGCAAAGGGGTGCGGTTGCAGAAATACAAAGATGGTGGATTGTCAGATGCGCACACCTTTGTGCTGGAGAATGGCCTGTCATGGCTGGACCCGGCGGGACGCACACGCACTGTGATTGGCGATGAATTGTCCGAATGGATGGCCAAACGCGCCGCGGCGGGTCGTATGGCCCCTAGGGGATTCCCCCGTGACAATCGGTTCACCTGATCCCAACGTTTCCCTGATAGAAACCGGGCCTCAGCGGCTCGGGACCAGTTTTGTTGGTCAACGTAAGCCTTTGTTCTGGATGGCAATCCGCATGGGAATGTTGACCATTCTCACGTTAGGTTTGTACCGGTTCTGGATGAAAACCCGATTGCGTCGGTGGTATTGGTCCGCCATTCGCCCGGGCGGATTGCCATTGGAATATACCGGCACCCCCAGCGAAAAGCTGCTTGGGTTTTTGATGGTGGTGGTGTTGCTGTCCTTCTATGTTGGCGTGGTGAACCTGCTGCTGTTTTTTGTCAGCTTTTCACTGATCGCTAACAATAGCGCCGCCTATGCATTGTCGTTTGCTGGGGTGATCCCGTTGTGGTTTTTCGCTCGTTACCGTGCGCGCCAATATGTGCTGGGGCGCACCCGCTGGCGTGGCATTCGGTTTGGGTTGGATGCGGGGGCTTGGGCCTTTGCGTGGTTGGCGATCCGGCGCTGGGTGGCGACGCTGCTGACGCTGGGGCTTTTGTGGCCGCGGATGACGTTTGATTTAGAGAAATTCAAAACCGACCGCACGTGGTTCGGGGATCAAAAGCTGGAACAAACCGGGGATTGGCGCATGTTGTGGCCCGCCTTTGCCCATGTGGTCATCGGCGTTGTGTTCACGCTGGGATGCATTGGGTTTGCGCTGTTGGGCGTGTGGCTAATGGCGTGGTGTTTGCTGATTTCGGTGCCATGGCTGATCTATGGGATTTTTGTCTATCTGGTGGATGCCAAACGGCTGATGGCAAATGCCAAACGCGCAGGCGATTTGTGGCTCACTGCTACGCCCCGCCCAACCAGAATTCTGCGGATCACCGGATTTGGCTATGTGACGGCTTTGATCCTGATTTTGTTGCCGCTTTTGCCGGCGATGATCTATTTCAGCTTTATGGAGATGGAAGAGGTTGCACCGGGCATGACCGCGTTGTCAGGCCTGCCATCCTGGCTGATCTGGACGATTGGCACAGGGCTTTATTTCTTCTTGTTTCTCAGCTGGGCGAGTTTGCGCCACGTGATGGTGACATTGCCTGTTTGGCGGCATTATGCGGAAACATTGGTGATCCATGGCACCCAGACGCTGCCTGACATTGCACAGCGGGACCGCGCCCATCTAAGCCAAGCCGAAGGGTTCGCTGAGGCGCTTGATTTGGGGGCCGCGATATGAGTGTGATTCATGTCGGTGCCGCCGCAGAACCTGCCATCGCTGTTGGCATGTGGTTGCCGGGCGACAGCGCCGAACCGATATCGGTCCGGTTGGAAATGGATGACACAGCAGGGCAGATGTCCCTGACGCCTGACGGGCGGGATGGCACCAAATGGGCCTATGCAAACATCCGTAGATTGGCGGATCAGGCCGGTGGGGATCACACGATTTTGCATCTGGCGGATGATCCTGTTCAGCGATTGATCATCACATCCAAAGACGACATGGACTTGATCGCCGGACGCGCGCGTCAGTTGGGAAAACGCCCCCGATTGCAACGGCCGTTTGCGATGATGGGGTGGGGGCTGGCTGCGGTTGGCTCGGTTGTGTTGATCATCACGGTGCTGATTCCGCTGCTGGCAAATCAATTGGCGGACTGGCTGCCGGCTGAGGGCGAAAAAGCGTTAGGTGACGTGACCTTGGAACAAATACGCGGGGCGCTTGATGCGGATGGATTTGGCGGGTTGCGTATCTGTGACGATCCAGACGGGATCGCGGCGTTGACGCAGATACAGGACCGGTTGGCGCCCCATGCTGACCTGCCATATCCGTTGCAGGTCACAGTGTTGGATCACCCGATGGTCAACGCCTTTGCGCTGCCCGGTGGGCATGTCGTGTTCTTTGACGGGTTGCTACAGCGGACCCAATCCCCAGAAGAGGTCGCCGCAGTGTTTGCCCATGAAATGGGCCATGTGGAACATCGTGATGCGACGCGTGTTGCACTGCGATCGGCAGGGTCGGTTGGGGTGCTGGGCCTGCTGTTTGGCGACTTTGCCGGGGGGGCGCTGTTGCTGTTTGCATCCGAACGTTTGATCCAGGCCGATTACAATCGCACCGTAGAAGCAGATGCAGATTCTTATGCCTATCGGGTGTTGCTGGCCGCAGATTTGCCACCCTCGGCGATTGCCACGTTTTTTGAACGTATGCAGGGCAACGAGTTAAATCTCGGAATTGCACAACATTTTATGTCGCATCCCGAACTGGGTGATCGAATACAGGCCGCGCGGGATGCAACGCCAGAAGATGCTGTTTTCAATGAACTTTTGACACCTGACCAATGGGCATCATTGCAGCAGATTTGCCGCTAAGAAAAACAGGGTTTTTGCTGGGTTCAACTCCTGCTTGATTTTCTGTCCACAAGTCAATAAATGCCCCGCCATATAGATCCGGGTCCACGCGTGGTGCAGGGCCCCCGAATGACGAGGCGCCATCATGGCTAAGGAAAAGTTTGAACGTAGCAAACCGCACGTAAACATCGGCACAATCGGTCACGTTGACCACGGTAAGACAACGCTGACAGCTGCGATCACCAAGCAGTTTGGCGACTTCAAAGCGTATGACGAAATTGACGGCGCGCCCGAAGAGAAAGCCCGCGGCATCACCATCTCAACAGCCCACGTTGAGTATGAGACAGAAAACCGTCACTACGCCCACGTTGACTGCCCCGGCCACGCCGACTACGTCAAAAACATGATCACCGGTGCGGCGCAAATGGACGGCGCGATCCTGGTTGTGAACGCGGCTGACGGCCCAATGCCACAAACCCGTGAGCACATCCTGCTGGGTCGCCAGGTTGGCATCCCCTACATGGTTGTTTACATGAACAAAGTTGACCAGGTTGACGACGAAGAGTTGTTGGAACTGGTTGAAATGGAAATCCGTGAGCTGTTGGATTCATACGAATATCCTGGCGACGACATCCCAGTGATCCCTGGTTCGGCTCTGGCCGCTCTGGAAGACCGCGACGATGCGATCGGCAAAGATTCCATCAACAAACTGATGGCCGCTGTTGACGAATATATCCCAACACCTGCTCGTGCTGTTGACCAGCCGTTCCTGATGCCAATCGAGGACGTGTTCTCGATCTCTGGCCGTGGTACAGTTGTAACTGGCCGTGTTGAGCGTGGCGTGATCAACGTTGGCGACGAAATCGAAATCGTTGGCATCAAAGACACATCCAAAACCACATGTACGGGTGTTGAAATGTTCCGCAAGCTGCTGGATTCCGGCGAAGCTGGCGACAACATCGGCGCATTGCTGCGCGGCGTTGACCGTGAAGGCGTTGAGCGTGGTCAGATCCTGTGTAAGCCGGGTTCTGTAACACCGCACACCAAGTTCGAAGCAGAAGCCTATATCCTGACCAAGGATGAAGGCGGTCGTCACACACCTTTCTTCGCGAACTACCGTCCACAGTTCTACTTCCGGACCACAGACGTGACCGGCACAGTTGAACTGCCAGCGGGCACAGAAATGGTGATGCCCGGCGATAACCTGAAGTTCAACGTTGAACTGATCGCCCCAATCGCCATGGAAAACGGCCTGCGCTTCGCCATCCGCGAAGGCGGCCGCACCGTCGGCGCCGGCGTCGTGTCAAAAATCATCGAGTAATCGACAAACATAGATCAATTTGATCTAATCCAAAGGGACGCGTTTGATCGCGTCCCTTTTTCGTTTTGGAATTGCTTTATGTTTAGATTGATAATCCGGTTTGTCCCTTGGTGGCTTTTTATCTGCATTGGGGGTCTGATCTGTTTTCTGGCGGCGGACACGTTCGAAGATACACTGACCAAACAGACCGAATTGGCGACGGCATCCTATCAGCACCCTCCTGCATCGGTGCGTCCTGAAAATTGGCAGGCCACCCCGGTTTTTGGCACCTTGAACGAGGTGTCATTGTTGTTGAACGCTGATTTGACCTATCCGGTTATTGAAACGTCTGTTGCCAATTTATTGTCCCACTATGTGATCATTCCGGGGCAGGATGTGTTGTTTGCGGTTCAGGCGGAATCGATGACCGCGCCTGCGTTTCATCACAATTTAAACCTTACCACTGGTTCGCCGGGCGGGCCGGTTTTGAAGGCTTTTTGGCTGCGTTCCGAAACAGAAACCCGGGTTGTGGCGCGCCATCTTGCAGAGCTTGGGGCGCCCAGCGACATGGAGGTTGTGGTGCTGTCCCCCTATTGGGGCACGCGCGCGGATGCGCTTCAGGACCTCAGGTTTGAAAATTGGTTCGATTTGTTGTTCTTGCCCGTCATCGCATTGGTCTTTTCCTTGATGGGGGTGGTGAAACTGCGACGCTGGCGCACCCGTCGCCCCACCCGCAAGGCGATTGCCGCCCGACCCAGCCCAGAACAGACGCAGGTGGCCATGCCCGGATTGCAAGGGCAAAGCCTGTCAGAACTGACCAAGACCCGGCCGGGAAAATCGCAAGACCCGTTTGCCGAAGGCCCG
Organism: Aestuariibius sp. HNIBRBA575; assembly: GCF_040932005.1. NCBI lineage: Bacteria > Pseudomonadati > Pseudomonadota > Alphaproteobacteria > Rhodobacterales > Paracoccaceae > Aestuariibius > Aestuariibius sp. HNIBRBA575. The sequence continues at coordinate 2,760,888 of NZ_CP162414.1, read as the reverse complement.
ATCAAATCCCGACGGCGCGAACGGAATGTGATTTGATGGATTACCATTTAAGTTGCGCCCCCATTTCTTTCGGCATTCCAGCATGATCAGGCTTTTCTAACCAAATTTGCAGGTCTAACGTTGCAATAGTCCAATCCTTTAGGGGTCAGAGTGTTTTCGAAAATTCCAAGTGTTTTCCTAGCGTGCTGTTTGGCGATGCCCGTTGCCGCCAAGCCCCCGATCACAAGTTCAGAGGAAACCGCCGCGCAGCTCTGCCTCGATTATATCGGGGATACATGGGAAGACATCGCAACAATCTGCGAATTAGCGTCCCAAAGCATAGGTCTAAGCGCGTCAGAGCAGGCGCGGATATACAGCAATTGGGGCACTGCGGTCGGGAATTATGATGCGGATGCAGCGCGGGGCATCTATCTGAAAGGATTAGAGTTTTCCCCCAATTCTGTCGTGCTGTTGAACGGATTGGCCTGGACGGATTGGTCTGTGGCTGAATATCAAGCGGCCGCAGCCGGTTTTGAGCGGACGCTCAATTTGCACCCCACCCAAGAAGCGCTGGCCGGATTGGCGAGCGCCCAATATCGGTTGGGCGACATCAGCGGTTCCGATGCGGTTGCTTTGTTGGAAACGGCCACGGCTTTGGACCCGAATTATGCTTGGGGATATCGCGAAGCGGGGTCCATCCAGTACGACTTGAGCGATTATTCCGCAGCGAGGGCCGCCTATCAATCGGCGCTTGATATTGATGAATTTGACGTTTCTGCACTTTATGGTGTGGCGCAGGCATTGTCTGAACTGGGCCAGTCGGCAGAGGCACTGATTTATGCCAATCAGGCCGCGGATCTGAGCCCGGATTGGTATTTGGTTTATTCCCTGCGCAGTTTCATTCTGCGGGGGCTGGGGCGAAATCGGGCCGCTTTGAATGATGCTGATCTGGCGATTTCCATGGCACCTGATTTTTCGGATGGATTTGTGCAGCGGGCCAGATCGCTAGAGGCGCTTGGGCGGCGCGGGGATGCAATTGCGCTGTTAGAGGAAAAGCTAAGCCAGTTTTCAGATGACAGTTTCTTTTTGATTTGGATGGTTGATGTGGTCGCAAATGAGGGCGATTTTGACCGCGCCTATGAAATCACAGATATGCTGGCATCCCTGACCACAGCCGCTCAGGATTACCGGACCCTTGCGTTTTATGCGATCGAGGCAGAACGATTTGAAGATGCAGATGCGGCCAATGCGATCTGTCTGAATACGTTGCCCAACGATCCGTATTGTCTGCTTTATGATGCGATCTTGACGGTGCAGGGCGGGGATGTGAGCGCCGGGGTGAACAGGTTTCACCATGCGATGGGCAACGGGCTTGCACCCGAGGATGTTGGTTATTTTGCCCGCAAATTGATCGCGCTGGGGCATTTTGTCGAAGCAGGCAAAGTGATGCGCCGCTATTGATGGCCTGTGAGGGGGCGAAACGAGGATACGATGACGACAAACTTTCCCAATCCAGGCACCCGTCACCCAATTACGTTGCCGGATGGTCAAGGCCATGTCGGGACGGTCTTTCTGAAACCCGCCATTGACCATCCACGGTTTCACGTGGGCGATTACACCTATGCCAGTGCCTTTGCCCCGCCAGAGGATTGGGCCGCCTGTTTGGCACCATATCTGTTTGCGTTTTCACCCGAAAAACTGGTGATCGGTCGCTTTTGTCAAATTGCGGATGGGGCGATGTTTATCACGTCATCTGCCAATCATCGATATGATGGGTTCAGCACCTATCCGTTTGCGATTTTTGACGGGGGGGCGATGGATGGGCGACCTTCGATGCCGGAACCGGGGCGTGACACGGTGATCGGGAATGATGTCTGGATCGGTCAGGGCGCGCGGATCATGCCCGGCGCGCAGATTGCCGATGGCTGTATTGTGGGGGCAGGGGCTGTGGTTTCAGGGAATGTTGCCCCCTATTCCAGTGTGGCGGGCAATCCGGCCCAGACAATCCGGTCCAGATTTGACCCGGAAACGATTGCGGCGCTGCTGGACATCCAATGGTGGCATTGGCCGATTGAGGTGATTTTGAAAAACGAAGCGGCCATTTGTGGTGCTGATCTGGCCGCATTGCAGCACATCGCCAACGCCGTTTGAAACACTGGCTGGCCCAATCTACAAACGCAAACGCCCTAGTGACATTTAATCGCGACGCAGAAAAACCGTCATGTTCAGTGACGCTTCTGACGTGCCAAACTATGGCCTTAAATATTCTGTACTCGAGTGGTTGTTAGCTAAAAACCATTGACCATTTCCAGAAACAGGAGTTTTCTCCTTGCTCGATTTTATCAAACCAGCGCTGTTGTTCACCCTTTTGTTCTGTGGGCAGGCATCCTTGGCGACCCCCCGAGAAGATGCCCTATTCATTGTGCAACGCAGCTCGAGCCCGGCATGGGACGATCGCGTGAATCTGATGCTAAGAGAAGCGTTTGTCGCCACATATTTCAGGCCAATTTCAGGACAAAGTGTTGAAATTGCCGATTTCGACCGGTTTATCGAATTGATCCCGGACCAAGATATTGCACCATATGTCGAGCGCATGAATTCTGAGATGGTTGAGGTCGTTCTGTCCATCTATCGACCGGATCAACTGGCGCGGTATGCAGCTGCTTTGCGGGCTGATGAAAGCGCCACGCTACAAGACATTTTTGAGGCAGAGACCCAAAGGCGATCTGCCGCTGAGCTTGAGCGTGCTCGTATAAACAGGCAACGTTCCGGGGCCGATGATCCGAACGTAATTGCGCTCGAAGAGTTGGTTGTAGAACTGGATGCAACAACAGCCCTTCTTCAAGGCGAAACCGGAGAAAACCTTGCTCAGAGTATGGCTGGGAGCATGAAAACGTTATCCATGCTCATGGGGTTTACGCGCGAAATACGCCAGATTGAACAGCCCCCCAACAATCCTGTTACGATAGCGGCTCTCAAGGCTGACGGGATACTTAGCTTTGCAAACCCCGTGCAGCGTCAAAGTCTGCTTCGACAATTTTCCACGTCTGAAAATTCAGGCGGCTCAAGTAGCATATTCTTTGTGCGACCACCGACCAGGGCGGCACATTCAAACTAAGGATGCTCATGGCGGGCAAAAATACATCGGACAAAGGCTGTGAAAACTGACCTATCAAAACTACCCGGCTGACATCTGACGCAGCAATGCCTCTGATTGGGCATCTGTGGGGATCATCAGTTCGATTTCAAACCCTTCGACCAATGCATCTTGGACCGAGGCAAGCTGCCCCAGCAGCGATGTCATTTGCAGCTCGCCTCCGCCGGGCAAGGCGATGCGGATCGGCACATAGACGGGTACATCTGCATCGGTTTTGAACAGGTTTTCCAAATTGTCGAACACGCCTTGCGACTTTGCCGTGGCAAAGATGTCGGCGACATGCGGGTCGGATGCGGCCGCCGATTGCAGACGGAAATACAGGATATGCACGGCCTCATCCCAATTGGCGATCATGTCGCGCATTGTTGGGCTGAGCATGACCGACAACAGGTTGGGGCTGGCATTCTCTGACGGGATCAGAGCGCCGAACATGTTCGAAAACGCCTGATTTTGGCGCAGAATGTTCCAGCTGGGGTCCAGCACCAACGCCGGAAACGGCCAATTGTTCAACACCCGCGCTTCGATCATATCCAAGGCTTGGGTGACCTCAACCGATTGAAAATCGCGGCGGATATAGGGGTTGCGCAGGCCAGAGGCCTCAAACAGGTTGGCGCGCTGGCCGACGCTTAGCTCTAGTTCACGGCATATACGGGACAGGAAATGAACCGATGGGTGCGATCGCCCGGTTTCTAAAAACGAAACATGCCGCTGCGTTGATCGAAGTCGCCCGGCCAAATCCGCCTGCGACAGTCCAAGCTGCGCGCGCAAATCCCTCAGCACATGCCCAAATTCAGAAACGGTTGCGATTTGCGTCATTATTCCCTCCAAGGGAATTGGGATCATTCCCCTTAATGTGCAAATTGACCCCAACAATTGCAACCACCGTCACAAAGGACGTCGCTATGTTATCTTGGATTTTTCTGGCCCTAATCCTGTATTATGTGGGGCTGTTCCTGCCATCGCTGTTTTTGATCCCACAGATCGGTGTTCCGGCCTACATGGGCAGCCGTGATTCTGTGCCAGAGCCAAGCCCAATGCACAGTCGCGCCCAGCGGGCCACGCGCAATATGTTGGAAAACTTGGTGCCGTTTCTGGCATTGGCGGTATTGGCGATGGTTTTGCCAGAGGCCGATATGGACGGGGCCATTCAGGGGGCGGCGCTGTTTGTTCTGGCCCGTGCCGCCTATTTGCCGCTGTATTTGTTGGCTGTGCCGTGGGTGCGATCCCTGGCTTGGACGGTCGCGTGGATCGGTTTGATCCTGATGGCGCTGGCTTTGATCTAAGGCCGCCCCCTAAAACCAGAAAATAATGCGGGAAGTGAGATTGGCGTCTTGATTCCCGCTCATAATCGGCTTAGTCAGTCCCCCGGCCTTAGGGGTATAGCTCAGCTGGTAGAGCGACGGTCTCCAAAACCGTAGGTCGCGGGTTCGAACCCTGCTGCCCCTGCCAAATCATTCGGCCAAATGCCGACCCAATTCTACCAGACATCGCGACCGGTATTGTAATGGCCTTGATAAAGGGTCGCTGATTCCGTATGTGGCGTGAAGCGATCAAAAGGACGGCACATGGCTATCAATCCAGCAAAGTTTATTCAGGAAACCCGCGTTGAGATTTCCAAGGTTGTGTGGCCCACACGCCGTGAGGTGATCCTGACAACGATCATGGTGTTCATCATGGCGGCATTGACGGCGGTGTTCTTCTCTTTGGTTGATCTGGGCATTCGTTCGGGCCTGGACACGATCCTAAACGGCTTTAGCTGATTGGGCTGGAACGGCCTGTTACCCCTTGAATCCTTTGGGTCTTGGCGGTATCTGCACGACACTTCCCTGTCTGGCGCGCCGCGAATCGAGTTGCGCGCCGATTTTTATTGGCAGGGCGATGCGGGGTAAGGCCCCGTAATTATTGGAATTTTTGCCTGACCCAACGCGGCAGGCAACCACGGCAAGGGTTCGGATCAAATGGCCAAAAGATGGTACACAGTCAGCGTTCTCTCTAACTTTGAGAAAAAGATTGCTGAATCGATCAGAACCTCGGTCGAGGAAAAAGGCATCGAAGACCAGATCGACGAAGTGCTGGTCCCCACCGAAGAAGTGATCGAAGTGCGTCGCGGCAAGAAAGTGACCACCGAGCGCCGGTTCATGCCGGGCTACGTTCTGGTGCATATGGAAATGTCCGACGAAGGCTATCACCTGATCAATTCCATCAACCGCGTCACCGGGTTTTTGGGGCCGCAGGGCCGCCCAATGCCGATGCGCGATGCCGAAGTGAACCAGATCCTGAACCGCGTACAAGAAGGCGAAGAATCGCCACGTACCCTGATCAACTATGAGATCGGCGAAAAGGTGAAAGTGAACGAAGGCCCCTTCGAAGATTTCGACGGCATGGTCGAAGAAGTCGACGAAGAGAACCAGCGCCTCAAGGTTATGGTGTCGATCTTTGGTCGCGCCACCCCGGTCGAGCTGGAATTCACACAGGTTTCAAAGCAGGTCTAAGCCCCCTGACATCCCAGATTTCAAACGCCGTGCAGACAACCTGCGCGGCGTTTTTGTTTAAGGAAAAGGTCTGCGATATTGGGGAACGACTGGCCGTTTGAGTCGTCCCTGACCGAGGTCGCGATGGCAGCGTAATTCTTGATCCTGGAGTTTTTTATGGCGAACGCACTTGTCCCCGAATTTGCTGTTACCAATTGGATTGCCTCTAAGGCGTTCTATTGTGACGTTCTGGGTTTTACCTGCTGTTATGAAAGACCTGATGAAGGATTTTGTTACCTAAGCCTTGGCAATGCTGAGTTGATGATCGACCAAATTGGCGCTGGAAGAACCTTTGATGATGGGCATTTGCCCGCCACTTATCCGTTTGGAAAGGGGTTAAACGTCCAAATCGCGGTTGAAGACATTACCCTTTTAACGTCGTCGTTAGAATCCGCCGGCATCCCGCTTTATCTTGATGTCGAAGATAAATGGTATGTTACGGATGATATGGAGATGGGGCATCGTCAATTCGTCGTGGCTGATCCTGACGGGTACTTGCTGCGTTTCTATCAGTCCCTCGGGTCACGGCAAATTTAAGAGCGGCCCTGACTGCGTTGCAGGCCATTGTTCTGGCGATTTCACTGGCGTGGCATGGCGCATCTTAAACACTCACCAAAACCCTTACACGTTCTCTCTACCTTTCCCTTGCCAATTCGCCCTGTTGGGCCTAAACGGCACCCTTATCGTCTTCGGGCGAGATTCTCTCGTGGGAGGGGCGGTGATCGCGATCATCAATCTGAACCACGTCAACTACGGCCCCGCGGACGCGTCCAAGGGGTGTTGATAAAAGGAAATGCCAAATGGCTAAGAAAATTGCTGGCACGATGAAACTGCAGGTTGCTGCAGGTCAAGCCAACCCATCCCCACCTGTTGGCCCCGCACTGGGTCAGCGCGGGATCAACATCATGGAATTCTGTAAAGCGTTTAACGCCAAAACAGCAGACCTGGAGCCCGGTGCGCCGTGCCCAACCGTGATCACGTATTATCAGGACAAGTCCTTTACCATGGACATCAAGACGCCACCTGCGTCCTATTTCCTGAAAAAAGCGGCCAAGCTGAAATCCGGCGCAAAACTGCCCGGCAAAGAAACCGTTGGTTCCGTGACACCGGCTCAGGTGAAAGAAATCGCCGAAGCCAAGATGAAAGATCTGAACGCGAACGACATCGACGCCGCGATGCAGATTATCCTGGGCTCTGCCCGTTCTATGGGCATCGAGGTTAAGTAATATGGCTAAACTTGGAAAACGCACCCGCGCCGCACGCGAAGCATTCGCCGGCAAAGTGGACGTCACCGTTGCAGAAGCTGTTGAGCTACTGAAAACTGGTGCGACTGCGAAATTCGACGAAACCATCGAAATCGCGTTGTGCTTGGGCGTTGACCCACGTCACGCTGACCAAATGGTTCGCGGCACTGTATCCCTGCCAAATGGCACTGGTAAATCTGTTCGCGTCGCTGTGTTCGCACGTGGCGACAAAGCAGACGAAGCCAAAGCAGCGGGCGCAGATATCGTTGGCGCAGAAGACCTGATGGAAGCCATTCAGGGCGGCAAGATCGACTTTGATCGTTGCATCGCGACACCTGACATGATGCCAATCGTTGGTCGTCTGGGTAAAATCCTGGGCCCACGCAACCTGATGCCAAACCCGAAAATCGGCACAGTGACACCTGACGTCAAAACCGCTGTAGAAGCGGCCAAAGGCGGCGAAGTTCAGTTCAAAGCTGAAAAAGCAGGTGTTGTTCACGCTGGTATCGGCAAAGCATCCTTTGACGCCAAAGCACTGGAAGAAAACATCCTTGCTTTCGTCAATGCGGTTCAAAAAGCCAAGCCAACAGGGGCCAAAGGCGCATACATGCAAAAAGTTGCTGTATCGTCCACAATGGGCCCTGGCGTTTCGATTGCAATCGATTCCGCGACAGGCAACTAATCAACGTCGCCGGGTGTTATTACCGGCGAAAGTTGTGCACAGATCCAAGTCCGGCAGCGCCTTTTGGCCTGCCGGATTTTTTTGTGTCCTGATCGGGCAGAGTCAAAAAATCTGCGGTCAGGAAATGTTCCAGATCCCGTTCGCAAAGCGGATGGGAAATGGCAAAACCTTGAAAACAATGACAGCCCAAGGCGCGGATCGTGTTGATGTCCGCCTGAGTTTCGACGCCTTCGGCGATGGTATCGATCCCCAGCGATTGCGCCATGTCCAAGATCGCTGATACCAAGGCGTGTTGGACCGGCGCCCGGGCCGCGGCCTGCACCAGCCGTCGGTCGATTTTCAGCCGGTCCGGGGAATAGCGCAGCAAGCCGGTGATCGACGCGCGCCCGCTGCCAAAATCATCGGTTTCCAGTCGAACGCCAAGATTGCGCAATTGCGTTAGATTGTCTGAAAATTGATCGCTGATGCTGGTATCGTCGAAATAAATGGTTTCGACGAGTTCCACGGACAAAGTGCAGCTGCGGTTGGTCCACAGGCGCGCAATATCAGTGGGCAAGCTTGGGTCCATCAGTCTGGCTTCGCTGATATTGACGGATAAAGATGGCAGATTGATCCCTTTTTGCGACAGTCGGTCGGCCGTTTCCAATGCCTTTACTAGAACCAGTTGGTCGATTTTGTCGATCAGCCCCATTCCGGTTGCCGCTTTCAGGAACCGGCCGGGCAATAAGGTGCCCAATTCAGGGTGGTGCCACCGGACCAAGGCTTCGGCCCCGATGATTTGATTGCTGCTACAGTCAAATTGCGGCTGAAAATAGGGGACAAATTCGCCGCGTTCGATTGCGCCGGGTATTTGGGTGGACAGGCGCAGGAAATCTTCGGTTTCGTTGCGCAAGTCGTCCGAAATTTTGCAAACGCTGCTGCGCCCGTTATGTTTGGCCTGATACAAGGCGGCATCGGCATGGGATATCAACTGATGCGCATCCAGCTGTCCTGACAGCCCAATTGAGACACCCACACTGGCGCCCACTGTTGCGCGTTGTTGCCCCAGCTGCATCGGTTCCAGCATGGCCTCAACAATGGAATCGCCGATGAAACCGGCGTGATCCAGATCGCGACAGCCCACCAGCAGTACCATGAATTCATCGCCGCCCACCCGGTATAGCGGGTTCTCAGCGCCGATCAGATTTTGCATGCGACGGGCCGCAGCGACCAACACTTCGTCCCCCACGGGATGCCCCAACGTGTCATTGACCCATTTGAATTTGTCCAAATCGATATGCAGCAACGACAGGTCCGATTTGGGGTTGGATAAAACCTGTTGCAGGTCCCGTTCAAAGGCGCGCCGGTTGGGCAGCCCGGTCAGGATATCCTCAAAGGCGGCGCGTTCCAGCGCCGTGCGCGCTTCGCCCAGCTCTTTGTTGCGTTTTTCCAGCTCTTTCAGGGACGCCATGAGATCGCGTTTGGCGACCACTTCTTTGGTGACGTCATGGCCTGTGCCGCGATACCCAACAAAGGTGCCGTCCTCATCAAAGAGAGGGTCACCAGAGACCCGAACCCACAATTCTGAGGCGTCTTCGGTGCGTAGGAATTGGTATTCGAAATTTCGAAAGGACCGGTGGGCATCCAGATCTTCGCGGTGGGCTTTCCAGCCTTCCGGGCTGACCCCCGCATAGCGGACCTCATAACGGCTCCGCCCGAGCAGGATATTGGTGTCAACCTTGGTGACTTCTTGCATGCGCCGCGAAAAATATTGGAATCGATGATTGGCATCGGTTTCCCAAAACCAATCCGATGCAATCCCTGCATAATCTTCTAAGTCCCGAATAACTTTCTTGGGCGTGTCACTGGTCATGTGTTCTGGACTACTGAATGCGTGTTAATTGTTTGCTACTGAAAGCGAAGATCACCATAATGGAAATCAGCATGAGGCGATTTTTGTAGCCTGTAAACTGTTTCCCCGATTTCGGCAGGAAACGGCACCAAATTGACCTATTCCCCCGATTGCACATAACAGACGCATTCTGGCTCTTGTGCTTATGGTTCAGAGCGATTATTTCACCTCTTGCAACCAGCGTGCGATTCGTCGTGCGCTGTTTGCGTTTCGTCCAAGACGGTGGGTGGGTCATCTGATCCCATAATTCCTGCCTGAGACGGGAAAGACAAGATTGGCCGGGGTGTTACCTCGGGCGACTTTGGCAGCCCCGTAGCGGACTTTAACGCCGGTCTGACCGGTAAATAAGAGCCGGGGGGCGTGAGCCTCCCTAATTTGGAGTAAAACTGTGGATAGAGCCCAGAAAGAGAAATTGGTCGACGAACTCGGCCAGATCTTCGAAAGCTCTGGCGTCGTAGTGGTAGCCCATTACGAAGGTCTGACAGTTGCTGAAATGCAAGATCTGCGTGCGCAAATGCGTGAAGCAGGTGGTGCAGTTCGCGTTGCAAAGAACAAGCTCGCCAAAATCGCCCTTGAAGGTAAGCCTTGCGCAAGCATTGCTGACTACCTGACGGGCATGACCGTCATCTCCTATTCTGAAGATCCTGTCGCTGCGGCGAAGGTTGTTCAGGGCTATGCCAAGACCAACGACAAGCTCGTTATTCTTGGTGGTGCCATGGGTGAGACGGCTCTGGACGTCGCTGGTGTGAAAGCCGTGTCCGAAATGCCATCACGTGAAGAGCTTATTGCTTCGATCGTTGGTTGCATCGGCGCACCCGGTTCCAACATCGCGGGGGCCATTGGCGCGCCTGCTTCAAACATCGCAAGCATCCTTTCGACGATCGAAGAGAAAGCGGAAGCTGCTTAAGCAACTTGATTACCTATGTGGGGCATCTGCCCTGACGTTGGAACACATCTAATAGAACGGAAAGCAAAATGGCTGATCTGAAAAAACTTGCAGAAGAGATCGTAGGTCTGACTCTTCTTGAAGCACAAGAACTGAAAACCATCCTCAAAGACGAGTATGGCATCGAACCCGCAGCTGGCGGCGCTGTAATGGTTGCAGCTGGTGGCGACGCCGGTGCAGCAGCAGAAGAAAAAACTGAGTTCGACGTTGTTCTGAAGAACGCCGGCGCTCAGAAAATCAACGTGATCAAAGAAGTTCGCGGCATCACCGGTCTGGGCCTGAAAGAAGCCAAGACATTGGTTGAAGCTGGCGGCAAGATCAAAGAAGGCGTTGACAAAGCTGAAGCTGAAGACATCAAAGGCAAGCTGGAAGCAGCTGGCGCAGAAGTCGAGCTGGCCTAAGTCAGGCGCTTTTGGGGCGGCTTTTAGCCCCTATATTTTAGGCTGGGTCCGTGTTTTGCGGGCCCAGCCGAACCTGTCTTAGCGAAGGGTTTTATTGCAAACCCTTTACTTGGAAAGGTTCAATGGTCGGGAGGCATCCTTTGGGACGGATGCCATGAATAGGCCGAACTGTATCCGCTCTCAGATGGACGCGCGCCGAGGCCCAACGGCATCGCGTACTGCACGAGATTGAAAGGTGACGACGCACATGGCTCAGTCCTTCCTAGGCCAAAAACGCTTGCGCAAGTATTACGGTAAAATCCGCGAAGTACTTGAAATGCCGAACCTCATTGAGGTTCAGAAATCTTCTTATGACCTGTTCTTGGCGTCTGGCGATCAGCCCGAGCCCATGGACGGCGAAGGCATCAAAGGCGTTTTCCAATCGGTATTCCCGATCAAAGATTTCAACGAAACCTCCGTTTTGGAATTCGTTCGCTATAATCTTGAAAAACCCAAATACGACGTTGAAGAATGTATGCAACGTGACATGACCTACAGCGCGCCGCTGAAGGTGACATTGCGTTTGATCGTGTTTGATGTCGACGAAGATACCGGTGCGAAATCGGTCAAAGACATCAAAGAACAAGACGTGTTCATGGGCGATATGCCTTTGATGACGCCAAACGGGACGTTTGTTGTGAACGGCACCGAACGTGTGATCGTGTCGCAAATGCACCGCTCACCCGGTGTGTTCTTTGACCATGACAAAGGCAAAACCCATTCTTCGGGCAAATTGCTGTTTGCATGCCGGATCATTCCATACCGTGGCTCTTGGCTTGATTTCGAATTCGATGCCAAAGATCTGGTATTCTGCCGGATTGACCGTCGTCGTAAATTGCCTGTCACCACGCTGCTTTATGCGCTGGGTCTGGACCAAGAAGGCATCATGGATGCCTATTACAACACGGTGAATTACACACTGGAAGGTAAGAGCAAAGGTTGGGTCACCAAGTTCTTCCCGCAGCGGGTTCGTGGCACACGTCCGATCTATGATCTGGTCGACGCGAAAACCGGCGAAGTGATCGGCAAGGCCGGCGAAAAAGTGACGCCGCGCACTGTGAAAAAACTGATCGACGAAGGTGAAGTCACCGATCTGTTGATCCCGTTCGAACAGATCCTGGGCAAATTTGTTGCCAAGGACATCATCAACGAAGAAACCGGTGCGATCTACGTCGAAGCTGGTGACGAGTTGACGTTTGAGCGCGACAAAGAAGGTGAAGTGATCGGCGGTTCCTTGAAAGAACTGATCGACGCGGGCATCACCGAAATCCCTGTGCTGGACATCGACAACGTCAATGTTGGCCCCTACATGCGCAACACAATGGCGTCGGATAAAAACCTGGGTCGCGATACTGCGCTTATGGATATTTACCGCGTTATGCGTCCGGGTGAACCACCCACCGTCGAAGCGGCGTCAAACCTGTTTGACAGCCTGTTCTTTGACAGCGAGCGTTACGATCTGTCCGCTGTGGGTCGCGTGAAAATGAACATGCGTCTGGCTTTGGATGCAGAAGACACCGAACGCACCCTGCGCAAAGAAGACATCATTTCCTGCATCAAAGCGCTGGTTGATCTGCGCGACGGCCGTGGCGATATCGACGATATTGACCACCTTGGGAACCGTCGTGTGCGTTCGGTTGGCGAATTGATGGAAAACCAGTACCGTGTTGGCCTGCTGCGCATGGAGCGTGCCATCAAGGAACGTATGTCCAGCGTCGAAATCGACACCGTCATGCCACAGGATCTGATCAACGCGAAACCGGCGGCTGCCGCTGTGCGTGAATTCTTTGGCTCTTCGCAGCTGTCGCAATTCATGGACCAAACCAACCCCTTGTCAGAAGTCACGCATAAGCGTCGTCTGTCTGCGCTTGGGCCCGGCGGTTTGACCCGTGAACGTGCTGGCTTTGAGGTGCGCGACGTGCACCCGACCCACTATGGTCGGATGTGCCCGATTGAAACACCAGAAGGGCCAAACATTGGTCTGATCAACAGCCTTGCCACATTCGCACGTGTGAACAAATACGGCTTCATCGAAACACCTTATCGCGTTGTCAAAGACGCTGAGGTCACGGATGAAGTCCACTATATGTCCGCAACCGAAGAAATGCGTCACACCGTGGCGCAGGCCAACGCGACATTGGACGATAGCGGTAAATTCATCAACGATCTGGTGTCCACTCGTCAGTCCGGTGAATACACGCTGTCCCCACGCGAAAGCATCGATTTGATCGACGTTTCGCCCAAACAGCTGGTCTCGGTCGCTGCGTCCTTGATCCCATTCCTTGAAAACGACGATGCGAACCGGGCCCTGATGGGATCGAACATGCAACGTCAGGCTGTTCCTTTGCTACAAGCAGAGGCACCGCTGGTCGGAACGGGCATCGAAGAAGTTGTTGCACGGGATTCTGGCGCGGCCATCATGGCCAAACGCGGCGGGATCATTGACCAAGTTGACGCAACACGGATCGTTGTGCGCGCAACCGAGGATCTGATCCTTGGCGATGCGGGCGTTGACATCTATCGTCTGCGCAAATTCCAGCGTTCGAACCAAAACACCTGTATCAACCAGCGTCCGCTGGTCAAAGTGGGTGACCGGGTTCGCGGTGGCGAAGTGCTGGCCGATGGTCCATCCACTGACATGGGTGAATTGGCCCTTGGTAAAAACGTCGTTGTCGCGTTTATGCCGTGGAATGGCTACAACTACGAAGATTCGATCCTGATCTCTGAGCGCATCGTAAAAGACGACGTGTTTACATCGGTTCACATCGAAGAATTCGAAGTTGCCGCACGTGACACCAAGCTTGGGCCAGAGGAAATCACCCGTGATATTCCAAACGTAGGCGAAGAAGCCCTGCGTAATCTGGACGAAGCTGGCATTGTCTACATTGGTGCCGAAGTGGGCCCAGCGGACATTCTGGTTGGTAAGATCACACCAAAAGGCGAAAGCCCGATGACACCAGAGGAAAAGCTTCTGCGCGCCATCTTTGGTGAAAAAGCATCCGATGTGCGTGACACATCCCTGCGTTTGCCACCCGGCGACTACGGTACAATCGTAGAAGTTCGCGTGTTCAATCGCCACGGCGTCGAAAAAGACGAACGTGCGCTTCAGATCGAACGCGAAGAGGTCGAAAGCCTGGCGCGTGACCGTGACGATGAACTCGTTATTCTGGATCGCAACATCTATGCCCGTCTAAAGAGCATGGTGTTGGGCAAAGTGGCTGTGAAAGGCCCCAAAGGTCTGCGTCCAAACGAAGTTGTCACCGAAGAATTGCTGGACAGCCTGACCCGTGGTCAGTGGTGGATGATCGCCCTTGAGGACGAAACAGACGCATCCCATGTCGAAGCGCTGAACGAGCAATACGAAGCTCAGAAGCGGACATTGGACGCCCGTTTTGAAGACAAGGTCGAAAAAGTCCGTCGCGGCGACGATCTGCCACCCGGCGTGATGAAAATGGTCAAAGTGTTCGTCGCGGTGAAGCGCAAGCTGCAGCCCGGTGATAAAATGGCCGGTCGTCACGGCAACAAAGGTGTTATTTCCAAGGTTGTTCCGATCGAAGACATGCCATTCCTGCAAGACGGGACACCGGTTGACTTCGTTCTGAACCCGCTCGGCGTGCCGTCGCGGATGAACGTTGGTCAGATCCTTGAAACGCATATGGGCTGGGCGTCCCGTGGTCTGGGTATCCAGATCGACGAGGCTGTTCAGGAATACCGCCGGTCCGGCGATATGACCCCTGTGCGCGATGCCATGAAAATCGCCTATGGGGCCGACGTCTATGACGAAGGTCTGGCAGATATGGATCAGGAACAGTTGCTAGAAGCAGCGGGTAACGTGACCCGTGGTGTTCCAATCGCGACGCCGGTCTTTGATGGCGCCAAAGAAGCGGATGTAAACGATGCATTGACCCGTGCCGGGTTTGATACATCGGGTCAGTCCACTTTGTATGATGGCCGCACAGGCGAACAATTCGCCCGTAAAGTCACCGTCGGCATCAAGTATCTGCTGAAACTGCACCACCTGGTGGATGACAAAATCCACGCGCGTTCGACCGGTCCATACTCGCTTGTTACTCAGCAGCCGCTGGGTGGTAAGGCGCAGTTTGGTGGCCAGCGCTTTGGGGAAATGGAAGTCTGGGCTCTGGAAGCTTATGGCGCTGCATATACCCTGCAGGAAATGCTGACTGTTAAATCCGATGACGTGGCTGGACGGACGAAAGTCTATGAAAGCATCGTTAAGGGCGAAGACAACTTTGAAGCGGGCATTCCGGAATCGTTTAACGTTCTGGTGAAAGAAGTCCGTGGTCTTGGCCTGAATATGGAACTCCTGGATGCGGAGATTGAGGAGTAAGGGCGTTTTGCCCTTCTCCTTTCCCCTTCCGCACGAATTTGAGGTATCAAAATGAACCAGGAACTGACGAACAACCCGTTTAACCCGCTGACACCAGCCAAGGTTTTCGACGAAATCAAGGTCTCTTTGGCCTCACCAGAACGGATCCTGTCGTGGTCGTTCGGTGAGATCAAGAAACCAGAAACCATCAACTACCGGACGTTCAAACCTGAACGTGACGGTCTGTTCTGCGCGCGTATCTTTGGCCCAATCAAAGATTACGAATGCCTGTGTGGTAAATATAAACGCATGAAGTATCGCGGCGTTGTCTGCGAGAAATGTGGTGTTGAAGTTACCCTGCAAAAGGTGCGCCGCGAACGTATGGGCCATATCGAACTGGCATCCCCAGTTGCGCATATCTGGTTCCTGAAATCGCTGCCGTCCCGGATCGGGCTCATGCTGGACATGACCCTGCGTGATCTGGAACGCATCCTGTATTTCGAAAACTACGTTGTGATCGAACCGGGTCTGACCGACCTGCAATTCGGGGCCCTGATGACCGAAGAGGAATTCCTCGACGCGCAGGACGCCTATGGCATGGACGCTTTTACCGCCAATATCGGCGCCGAAGCGATCCGCGAAATGCTGTCGATGATCGACCTTGAGGCCGAAGCAGAGACCCTGCGCGCGGACCTGAAGGAAGCCACCGGCGAGCTGAAGCCTAAAAAGATCATCAAACGTCTGAAGATCGTGGAAAGCTTCATTGAATCCGGCAACCGTCCGGAATGGATGATCATGACCGTGATCCCAGTGATCCCACCAGAATTGCGCCCATTGGTGCCTCTGGATGGCGGGCGTTTCGCGACATCCGATTTGAACGATCTGTATCGTCGGGTGATCAACCGGAACAACCGTCTGAAACGTCTGATCGAATTGCGCGCACCTGATATCATCGTGCGCAACGAAAAGCGGATGTTGCAGGAATCTGTGGATGCGTTGTTTGACAATGGCCGTCGTGGTCGTGTCATCACCGGTGCCAACAAACGTCCTCTGAAATCCCTCAGCGATATGCTGAAAGGGAAGCAAGGCCGGTTCCGTCAAAACCTTTTGGGTAAACGCGTCGACTTCTCTGGTCGGTCGGTCATTGTGACTGGTCCCGAACTGAAGCTGCATCAATGTGGTTTGCCCAAAAAGATGGCGTTGGAGCTGTTTAAACCGTTCATCTATTCACGTCTGGAGGCCAAAGGCCTGTCCAGCACCGTGAAACAGGCGAAAAAGCTGGTCGAAAAAGAGCGTCCCGAAGTGTGGGATATCTTGGACGAAGTGATCCGCGAACACCCTGTTATGTTGAACCGTGCGCCAACATTGCACCGTTTGGGCATCCAAGCGTTTGAACCCACGCTGATCGAAGGCAAGGCTATTCAGCTGCACCCGCTGGTCTGTTCTGCGTTTAACGCTGACTTTGATGGGGACCAAATGGCGGTTCACGTTCCTCTGAGCCTCGAAGCTCAGCTGGAAGCCCGTGTTCTGATGATGTCGACCAACAACGTTCTGTCGCCTGCCAACGGCGCGCCGATCATCGTTCCGTCGCAGGATATGATCTTGGGTCTGTATTACACGACCATCGAACGCGAAGGTCAAAAAGGCGAAGGCATGGTCTTTGGCGATGTTCAAGAAGTTGAGCACGCGCTGAATTCGGGTGAAGTTCACCTGCATTCCAAGATCGAATGCCGGATCCCGCAGATCGACGAAGAAGGCAACGAAGTCATGGTGCGGTTCGAAACCACACCGGGCCGCGTGCGTTTGGGTGCGTTGTTGCCTCGCAATAACAAAGCGCCGTTCAGCCTGGTCAACCGTCTGCTGCGTAAGAAAGAAGTGCAGCAGATCATTGATACCGTTTACCGGTATTGTGGCCAGAAAGAATCCGTCATTTTCTGTGATCAGATCATGACCATGGGTTTCCGCGAAGCGTTTAAAGCCGGGATTTCCTTCGGCAAGGACGACATGGTTATCCCTGACACCAAATGGACGTTGGTTGATGAAACCCGCGATCAGGTGAAGGATTTTGAACAGCAATACATGGACGGTCTGATCACCCAAGGTGAGAAGTACAACAAAGTTGTCGACGCCTGGTCAAAAGCCAACGACAAAGTCACCGACGCGATGATGAACACCATCTCGGCGAACAAACGTGACGATCAGGGTGCCGAAATGGAGCCGAACTCGGTTTACATGATGGCCCATTCTGGTGCGCGTGGCTCGGTCACACAGATGAAACAGCTGGGCGGGATGCGCGGCTTGATGGCCAAGCCGGATGGCTCGATCATTGAGACACCGATTATCTCGAACTTTAAAGAAGGTCTGACCGTTCTGGAGTACTTTAACTCCACCCACGGTGCCCGTAAGGGTCTGTCAGATACGGCTTTGAAAACAGCGAACTCGGGGTATCTGACTCGTCGTCTGGTGGATGTTGCGCAGGATTGTATCGTGCGTGTCATCGATTGCGGCACCGATCAGGCGATCACCGCCGAAGCGGCTGTCAATGACGGTGAAGTGGTTGCGTCGCTTGGCGAACGTGTGCTGGGCCGTGTGTCCGCAGACGACGTCATGGTCCCCGGCACAGACGAAGTGCTGGTCGCCCAAGGCGAATTGATCGACGAACGCAAGGCAGACCTGATCGAAGAATCCGATGTGGTTTCCATGCGTATTCGTTCGCCGCTAACCTGTGAAGCCGAAGACGGCGTTTGCGCAACCTGCTACGGCCGTGATTTGGCCCGTGGTACACGCGTGAACATCGGCGAAGCAGTCGGCATCATCGCAGCCCAATCCATTGGGGAACCCGGCACACAGCTAACAATGCGGACATTCCACATTGGCGGCGTTGCGCAGGGTGGTCAGCAATCCTTCCTTGAGGCATCTCAGGACGGTAAGGTTGAATTCCGCGATGCACGGACCCTGACCAATGCAGCGGGTGAAATCGTTGTCATCGGTCGGAACATGGTTCTGGCGATTGTGGGCGACGACGGCGAAGAGCGCGCCAGCCATAAGGTTGGATACGGTTCCAAAGTGTTTGTCAAAGACGGTGCAAAAATTGCCCGTGGTGACAAAATGTTCGAATGGGATCCATACACTCTGCCGATCATTGCTGAGAAATCCGGTACTGCGAAATACGTTGATCTGACCGCCGGTATTGCCGTGCGCGAAGTCACCGATGACGCAACTGGCATGACCCAGAAAATCGTGACCGACTGGCGTTCTGCGCCAAAGGGCAACGAGCTGAAGCCGGAAATCTTTGTGGTTGGCGCCGATGGCGAACCCATGCGCAACGATGCCGGTAACCCAGTGACCTACCAAATGTCTGTTGACGCAATTCTGTCGGTCGAAGATGGCCAACAGGTCGAAGCCGGGGACGTGGTTGCACGTATTCCGCGTGAAGGCGCCAAAACCAAGGACATTACCGGTGGTCTGCCACGTGTGGCCGAGTTGTTCGAAGCACGTCGTCCGAAAGACAACGCGATCATTTCCGAAATTGACGGTTATGTGCGCTTTGGCAAGGACTACAAGAACAAGCGCCGCATCGCGATTGAGCCAGCTGACGAGAGCATGGAAAAAGTCGAGTACATGGTGCCCAAAGGCAAACACATTCCTGTTCAGGAAGGTGATTTTGTCCAGAAGGGCGATTACATCATGGACGGTAACCCAGCGCCGCACGATATTCTTGCGGTTATGGGGGTCGAAGCTTTGGCTGACTACATGATCGACGAAGTTCAGGACGTTTACCGTCTGCAAGGTGTGAAGATCAACGATAAGCATATCGAAGTGATCGTGCGCCAGATGCTGCAGAAATGGGAAATTTCTGACTCGGGTGAAACCACATTGCTGAAAGGCGAAACTGTGGACAAAGCCGAGTTTGACGAAGCCAACGAAAAGGCGATTTCCAAAGGGGGCCGCCCAGCCAAAGGCGAACCAATCCTGCTTGGGATCACCAAGGCGTCGTTGCAGACACGGTCGTTCATCTCAGCCGCGTCGTTCCAGGAAACCACACGCGTTCTGACCGAAGCTTCGGTTCAGGGCAAACGCGACAAACTGGTTGGCCTGAAAGAAAACGTCATCGTGGGCCGTCTGATCCCAGCCGGGACAGGTGGCGCGACACAGCTGATGCGGTCTATCGCGGCCCAGCGTGACAAGGTTGTCCTGTCCGCCCGCCGCGAAGAAGCCGAAGCAGCCGTGGCCTTGGCCGCCCCAATGGAAGACGACGTCATCGGTGGTGACGAGTTTGACACATTGGTTGTGGACACACCCGAAAGCCGCGAATAAGCGACCCCTTTTCTAAACAACAAAGAGCCCCGATTATTCGGGGCTCTTTTTATTTGTAGGGGTGGTTGATGGCCGGATCGTGGGCCATCAATCGGATCACGCCAATGTTGGGGTGATGTTCAAACCGTTCCGGGTGGCGTTGGAATACGGGCATACCTCATGGGCAATCCCGATCAGTTTCTCGGCGTGATCCCTGTCCAAGCCGGGGATAGCGACGCTGATCTGCACATCCAGACCAAACCCACCCTCGGAACGTGGACCAATGCCAACCGTTGTGGTCACGGTCAGATCTTCGGGCAGTTTGGTTTTCACGTTGTCATCATGCGCGGCGACATGTTTGATCGCCCCTAAAAAACACGCCGCATAACCTGCCGCAAATAATTGCTCTGGGTTATTGCCTTCGCGTCCGTCACCGCCAAGTTCCTTTGGGGTGGAAAGCGCGATTTTGAACGATCCGTCCTGAGTTTCAGCAACGCCATCGCGGCCGCCTGTGGCACGTGCTTGGGTGGAATAGAGTACTTCTGTTGTCATGGTGTGGCCCCTGAGGTTTTGGTGTGCATTATTGCATAGTGCATTATTTATTTTTAGCATGGCAATCACAAAGTCAACTCACAGCCCCGTGAAAGCCCTGTCTCAGCCTAAGGCCACTTGAAAGAGGTGCAGATGAAATTTACTTTGGGCACAAACCAATAGGGGCATATGCCTGATGCAACCCACAGAAAAAACAGACAGCCGCCTGCGGATTGAGGATCAATTGTGTTTTGCGCTTTATTCAGCGTCGCGCGCAATTACCAAGGAATACAGGACGTTACTGGCACCGATGGGCATAACCTATCCACAATATCTGGCTCTGATGGCGCTGTGGCAGCAGGACGGTCTGATGGTTCAACAGATCGCTACACAGTTGCAGGTGGATCAGGCGACCGTGACGCCGCTGGTGAAACGATTGGAAAAACTCGGCATCGTTGACCGCATCAGAAGCAAAGACGACGAACGCCGGGTTGAGGTTTTCCTGACGGCCAAAGGGCGCGGGCTATATCACGACGCAGTGCAGGTGCCCGGCGCGATTGGCTGCGCAATCGGGGTTGATCCCACACAGGCGCAGGACCTGATTGCCCAAATGAACGCGATCAAATCTTTCATTGAAGGCCGCAGCGCCCCGACGGACATCGCAGATTAAAACTGGCTGGCCAGATGATCAATGAGTGCGCGAATTCTGGCGGTCAGATGTCGGCTTGGCGGATAGACCGCAAAGAGGCCGATGACCCTTGCCTCTTGGTCCTCAAAGATCAATTTCAGGCGTTGATCGTCCAGAAACGGGCGGGCGGTGTATAACGGCACGCGACCGATCCCCAAACCGTCCGCCGCCATATTGGCCACGGCAAGCGGCGAATTGGCCCTAAAATTGCCCGTCACAGGGACCGTGTAAGGGCCTGACTTGCCTTTGAATTCCCAACTGTCAGTTGTCGTGAGCGTGCTTTGCAACAGACAATTATGGGTCGTCAATGCGGCGGGGTCTTTGGGTTCACCATGGGCGGCCAAATAGCTGGGCGCGGCACATAGCACGATCCGCATGTCCATCAGCTTGCGGGCTATCAGGCTGGAATCCTTTAACACCCCAAACCGGATCGCCAGATCAAACCCTTCTTCGACAATCGAAACATGGTGATCTGACAGGCGCAATTCGATCGACACTTTGGGATGGGCGACTTGAAATGGCTTTAGCATATGAACCAATTGCCCGGACCCAAATCCTGTGGGCGCAGTGATCCTGATCCGACCGGCAAGCTCGGTTTGCCGATCCTGAACCAGACCTTCGAGTTCATCAAATTGTTCCAGCAAAGGTTGGCAGCGTTTGAAATAGGCCGCGCCGGTTTCCGTCATGGCCACGCGACGGGTGGTGCGGTGAAACAGCTGTGCGTTCAGGCGCTCTTCGAGTTGGCCAACGTATTTGCTGGCAAGTTTGGTGCTGATGCCAACCTGTTTTGCGCCTTCGGTAAAGGAGCCATGTGTTGCAACCGCCGCAAAGGTGCGCATCCCGATGATCGTGTCCATTGTCGCCGCTATGTTCATAAACATTCAACGCATAGGTATATTATCGCCCTGACCGTCGCAAGCTATTCACTGTGCATCGCCGGGACCAAGCCCGGTTCAAACAAAAGGATGACACAGATGTCTAACGCCGTTCGTATCCACAGTTTTCCACTATCTGGTCATGCGCACCGGGTTGTCCTGTTTGCCAATCTGGCTGGGATCAACCACGAAGTCGTCAATGTTGACCTGGCTGGGGGCGCGCATAAACAGGACAGTTTCCTAGCGCTCAATCCTGTGGGTCAGGTGCCCGTGATCGAAGATGGCGACGCCGTCATTTCCGACAGCAATGCCATTTTGGTTTATCTCGCCCGCAAATATGCCCCAACCTACATTCCCAGCGATCCCATCGGCGAAGCGCAAGTGCAGAAATTTCTGACATTGGCAGCGGGTGAATTGGCGTTTGGCCCAGCGGCAGCGCGATTGATCACCGTGTTCAACGCCCCATTTGACCCAGATTTTTGCAAAGCCACAGCGGCCAAAGTTTTGACCAAACTCGACGCGCATCTGGACGGTCGCGACTTCTTGGTTGGGGACACGGTGACCATCGCGGATGTGGCGATCTATAGCTACACAGCGCATGCTCCCGAAGGCGGCGTTTCGTTGGACCCATACCCAAATGTGCGCCGTTTGCTGAGCAATATCGAAGCGTTAGACGGCTTCGTTGCCATGCCGTCAACGCCCGCCGGTCTACTGGCAGAGCCTGCATAATCCAGATCCAAGGCTTGGTCCCGGACCATCTGGGCCAAGCCAACCCAATCCCTGAGGTGCGACATGAATGATCCAGTTTCCACGCCATCGTTTCATTTGGGCGAACAGCAGGCTCAGGCCCGTGCCGGTCGTCTGGAGGCGATGAAACCCATTGGCAAAATCGCAATCCGTCCCTTTATGCCGGATCAGCATCGAGCGTTTTTTGAACAATTGCCCTTTGTTGTCATGGGCAGTGTGGATGATCACGGCTGGCCTTGGGCTTCGATTTTGACCGGGGGTAAGGGGTTCATTGACTCCCCCACCAACAAACGATTGTCGATCACTGCACAGCCCTTGCCGGATGATCCGTTGGCCGCATCTTTGACGGCAGGCGCGCCAGTGGGGCTGTTGGGGATCGAATTGGCCACACGTCGCCGCAACCGGATGAACGCGCAGATCACCAGCCAAACGGCGGATAACGTGCAGTTGGATGTGGTGCAATCCTTTGGCAATTGCCCGCAATATATACAAACCCGCGCCCTTAGATTTGTCCGTGCGCCGGCTGCGCAAATCGAACGGCAAGCCACGGATAAATTCAGAGAACTTGACGCCGCCGCCCGGGATTTCATTGCGAACAGCAACACGTTTTTTGTGTCCAGCTACGTTCAACCTGATCGCAATCCGGTGGCCGAAGGCGTGGATGTTTCGCATCGCGGTGGCCGCAGCGGTTTTGTCAAAGTCGACGGCAACACGCTGACCATCCCGGATTATTCGGGCAATAATTTCTTTAACACGATCGGGAATTTTCTGGTGAATCCCAAGGCGGGACTGATGTTCCCGGATTTTGAAACCGGTGATGTTTTGATGTTGACTGGGCGTGTTGAAATGCTTTGGGACGATCACCCAGAGGTACAGGCCTTTCACGGCGCAGAACGTGGGTGGCGGTTTCATCTGGATCACGGTCTGCGCATCTATGATGCCCTGCCGTTCCGGGCGCAATTTGGGGACTATTCCCCAAATGCCTTGATGGCGGATAACTGGGACATGTCGCAGGCCCGCCAACAGGCCGAACAGCACCGAAATACATGGCGCCCTTTGCGTGTCGCCGCGATCAAAGACGAAAGCGACGTCATCCGATCCTTCACCTTGGAACCGGTGGATGACACGCCGCTTTTGCCGTTTGAACCGGGGCAGTTTCTGACGATGCGGGCCGATTTGGGGGCTGGCAAACCCGTTACGCGGACCTATTCGATGTCCTCAGCCCCCGGTGATCTGCGGTATCGTATTTCGGTGAAGCGCGAACCTAATGGCGCGATGTCAAATTATCTGCATGATGCCGTTCGGGTGGGGGATGTCATCGAAACCAAGGCCCCAAAAGGCGCGTTTTACATGGATGCCTTAGATCAGCGGCCCGTCGTCTTGATCGCAGGTGGCGTTGGGATTACGCCGATGATGTCGATGACCCGGCATGTGCTGAACGAAGGCATTCGCAAACGGCATTTGCGTCCGACAACGATCCTTCATGCGGCCCAAACCACCAAAGACCGCGCGTTTTTTGACGATTTTCGCGCGGCTGAGGCCCAATCAAACGGCAAGTTGCGCTATTTTTCCATCATTGAAAAACCCAGCCAAGATGAACAGCAAGGTGTCGATTTTCACGCCAGCGGTTTCATCGACGCGCCGTTGATACAGGCCGCTTTGCCTTATGATGATTATGACTTTTACCTCTGCGGCCCACCGCGGTTTATGCAGGCGATCTATGATGCATTGCGCGCGTTGGGCGCACAGGATGCCCGGATTTTCGCTGAGGCCTTTGGACCCGCATCACTGGTGCGCCACCCCGACGACACGGCAAATCCGCCCGCCATCCTTGCCCAAGCAGAGCTGAGCACAATCAAATTCGAACGGTCTGGCTTTGAGCATCATTGGGTCAAAGGCGATGCGACGATCCTTGAAACTGCAGAGGCACATGGGCTGGCGCCGGCGTTTTCCTGTCGCAGCGGCAGCTGTGGCAGCTGCGCGACCAAAAAACTGTCCGGCGAGGTGGCGTATCGCATACCGGTGACGGCGGATCACGCCCCGGACGAGGTTCTGATCTGCTGTGCTGTTCCGGCTGAAAACACCCAAGAACTAATTTTAGACCTGTAATCCCATCGAAAGGACATCCTATGGAAACGCGCCCGCCTTTGCCCCCGTTTAGTCGTGAAACCGCGATACAAAAGATTCGATTGGCCGAAGATGGCTGGAACAGCCGGGACGCCGCCAAAGTCGCGACGGCCTATTCGCTGGATACAAAATGGCGCAACCGCGCGCTGTTTGCCACCAATCGCAACGAAGCAGAGGCGTTTTTGACCAGCAAGTGGATCCGGGAAAATGAATACCGGCTGATCAAGGAATTATGGGCCTTTACCGAAAACAGAATTGCCGTGCGCTATGCCTATGAATGGCGGGATGATAGCGGCAATTGGTTTCGCTCTTATGGCAATGAAAACTGGGAATTTGCCGAAAACGGTCTGATGCAAAACCGCCATGCCAGCATCAATGATCTGCCCATTGACGAAAAAGACCGCCTGTTTCACTGGCCATTGGGGCGGCGTCCGGATGATCACCCCGGTTTGTCTGATCTGGGGTTGTGATCCAATCAGCCAAAGTTAAACGCCAGCTGCTGCGCGGCGTTTAACCAATGGATTTTGCGCCCCATAGCCGCCTCTGCCTTTAGCACAACTTGGGCGGCGGCGCGGGCGTCTTCTCCGGCGTCGTGGTGTTTGAATTGCAGGTTCAGAACCTGTTTGAGATTGGCCAATCCATGACCGCCATTACCTTTCAATTCGGGCCAGGCCTGACGGGCGATCGCAACGCTATCCGACCAGCGCGATTTCAAAATCGGTAAATCTGCCTGCCGACAGGCGGCATCAAACGCTTTTTCATCAAAGCGGCTGTGCTGCACCAGCGGAATGGCCTCTAGGACGGGGCGAAGATCGGGCAGTATGTCAGCAAAACTAGGGGCGTTTTGCACGGTTGTGGCGCTGATCCCATGCAACCGGGTGTTGCCCGCCGCAAAGGGCATTTGCGGGTCAATATAGGCGCTGTGGGTGGTAATTGCGCCGTCAAATCCAACAAAAGCCAGACCAATTTGGCAGATGCTTGCCACATCATAGGCTGCGGTTTCCACGTCCAAGGCGATGAACCTTAGGTTGGTGGGCAACGGGTCGGTTTGGCCAAAACAAGATGGAAGTGAGTAGAGCGCAACTTCGTTCATAAACGAGAGTGTCCCACTTTCTACCCAAGAGGCAAAGCGGAAAACCGGGTTGAGGAAATATGTTGGGGGGGCGTTGACAGGGTAGGGCGCGGTTCCTATCTTTCAGTCTACCTGTAGGTAGGTAAGTGGAGGTGATCCAAGCGTAGCCTCATCAACCCGGCCGTTCAGGAATTATGTCCGCGATTACGCAACTCGCCCGATTTCAATCCAGACCCGAAAAGGCAAAGACATGGACAAGAACGCAAATTTCGACCAGCGCGCTGCGGTGCATTCCGACCAAGAGCCATGGATCGCATCCCCGATGAAAGGTGTGGATCGCCGCCCTTTGGACCGGATCGGCGCAGAGGTCGCACGCGCCACGTCAATTGTGCGCTATGAACCTGGCAGTGCGTTTTCGGCACATACCCATACCGGCGGAGAAGAGTTTTTGGTGTTGGAGGGGGTGTTTCAGGATGAACATGGTGATTTCCCAGCGGGCACATACGTGCGCAATCCGCCGACCACGTCGCACACGCCAAGCGCGGCGGATGGGGCGATCATATTTGTGAAACTCTGGCAGTTTGATCCCGAGGATCGCAACCAGATGGTTATCGACACACATGCCCAAACGCCCCAGCCGGTTGCAGATGGGGTTTGTGAAATCCCATTGTTCAAGGATGCGCGCGAATGCGTGCGTATCGAAATCTGGGACCCGTCGGTGACGGTGCAGAATGCAGATCACAAAGGGTTTGAAGCATTGGTTCTGGAAGGGAGCATTGAGGAAAGTGGCGAAGTTTTTGAGGCCAATTCCTGGTTGCGCCTGCCTGCGGGCGCACTGCTAAGCGCAACATCAGGGCCAAAGGGCGCACGGCTTTGGATCAAATCCGACCATCTTGCCTTGCCGCAAACAGCCCCAAACGGAGGAGTTTAACCATGTCCCGTCCCCTTGCGATTGTTGCGGGTGCTGGTGCCGGTTTGGGGCAGGCATTGCTGCACAGTTTTGATCAAAGCGGCTATAACGCCTATGGGCTGAACCGGTCCCTGCCAAAGGGGGCAGGGCCGAATACGCTGAGGGTTGATTTGACCGACGCGCCCCAAACCGAACAGCAGATACTTGATCTGATCGCGGCCCATGGCGCGCCGCAGCTGGTTGTGCATAACGCGGCCAAGTTGGTGATTTCAGAGTTTGAAAACACGTCGAATGCCGAATTTGAGGAAACCTGGCGGTCCATGGTGATTTCGGCGGTGAATTTGGCGCGAACGGTGTTGCCCAGCATGGCGGCGGCAGGTGGGGGGACATTTATTGTCTCTGGCGCAACGGCCAGTCTGCGGGGGGGCAAAAACTTTGCGGCCTTTGCCACTGCCAAAGCGGGGCTGCGGGCGTTGACCCAATCGCTTGCACGGGAATATGGCCCCAAAGGCGTGCATGTGGCGCATGTCATTCTAGATGGCATTGTCGACACTCAGGCCAGCCGCGCATTGGTGGCGATGGACCCGTCCCGGATGATGGCGCCGGATGATATTGCCCAAACCTATTTGGCATTGGCCGCACAACCGGTTTCGACTTGGACGCATGAATTAGACATCAGACCCATGGGCGAGGCGTTTTGATGGAAACGGATATCCTCGTTGTTGGTGGCGGGCTGGCTGGGCTATCTTTGGCATCGCAATTGCACCAATCCGGATCAGATTATCGGTTGATTGAAATGCAGGATCGGCTGGGCGGGCGCATCCTGACGGCTGAACTGTCTGGTGGTTCCTTTGATCTGGGGCCTGCATGGTTCTGGCCGGGGCAGCCGCGGATGGCCGCATTGGTCAAACGGTTTGGGATACAGGTTTTTGAACAATATGCCGCCGGTGATCTGGTTTTTCAGGATCAGACGGGGGCGGTGCAACGCGGGCGCGGCTTTGCGTCGATGCAGGGGTCCTATCGTGTCGCCGGGGGGATGGAGATGCTGACCCGCGCACTGGCCCAATCCCTGACGGCGGATGCATTGATCGTTGGGGCGGGGCTGACAACTTTGGTACAGACCCAAGACGGCGTTTTGGCGACGCTGTCAGATGGCAGAACCCTTCGGGCTAGCAAGGTTGTGCTGGCGATACCGCCCCGCGTTGTTGCCCAAACCATTGCGTTTGACCCGCCGCTGAGCAGTGCCCAAATGCGCAGGATGCAGGATATCCCAACCTGGATGGCAGGGCAGGCCAAAATCATCGCAACCTATGACAAACCCTATTGGCGGAATGCCGGATTGTCGGGCGACGCCATGAGCCAGCACGGCCCGATGGTGGAAATCCACGATGCGTCCTTGGTGTCGGGTGGGCCTTATGCGCTGTTTGGGTTTGTGGGCGTGCCCGCTGATATTCGCGAAACGCGCAAAAGCGATGTGATGCAAATGGCAGTCGATCAACTGGTTGCGTTGTTTGGAAATGATCTGAAGTCGCCGCTTGATGTGGTGCTTCAGGATTGGGCGACGCTGCCTATGATTGCCAGACCGGCGGATCGGGCGGCATTGCGCAGCCATCCCAGCTATGGATTGCCGGCCAGTTTGAGAAACCTGTGGGAAGGGGCGTTACATTTGTCTTCGACAGAAACAGCCGCTGGTTTTGGGGGCTACCTAGAAGGCGCATTGGAAGCTGCCGAACAGACGGCCAATCTGTTGGTTCAGCCAGCAGCAGCGCCCTAAGGGGGGATGTGCCCCCCAGTCAGGGGGGCAACAAAGTGATGTGTTGCGACCAAAGGCGGGCCTGTCAGGTCGCGCACGCGCCGAGGGTCAGATATGTATGGCTATGATTTAACCGTTCCATATCCGCCGCCACCCGGGGATTTCAGCACAAACACATCACCTGCATTCATGTGGGCGACATCGTTTCCTTTCATGTGTTCAACATGTCCATCCAGCCGCACAACCGCGTTTTCACCGGTTGCGCCCGCCATTCCACCTGCGGTGCCATGGGGCGCGGTCTGACGATGCGATGTCAGGGTTGTCACCGTCATTGGTTCATTGAAACGCAACTTGCGCACAATCCCATCCCCCCCGCGATAGGCCCCAGCCCCGCCAGAGCCGCGCCGAATGGAAAATTCTTCTATGCGCACGGGAAACCGGGTTTCCAACACTTCGGGATCGGTCATGCGGGTATTGGTCATGTGGCTGTGAACGGCGCTGGCTCCGTTAAATCCATCCCCCGCGCCGGTCCCGCCACAGATGGTTTCGTAGTTTTGGTAAGTGTCGTTGCCATAAACAAAATTGTTCATCGTCCCCTGACTGCCCGCAATGACACCCAGCGCACCATACAGCGTATCTGCAATGGCCTGTGACACCTCGGTATTCCCTGAAATGACCGCAGCGGGTGCATCGGGGTTGATCATTGATCCCTGCGGAACGGTCAGGTGCAGGGGTTTCATACAGCCTTCGTTCATGGGGATGTTTGACCCTACCAATGTGCGAAACACATAAAGCACAACAGCGCGGCAAATCGAAAGGGGCGCATTATAGTTCAGGTCGTCCTGATCAGAGGTCCCGGTAAAGTCGATTTTGGCGGAACGGGTCGCCTTGTCGACGGTTATCTGCACCTTGATCTGCGCGCCGCTGTCCAACGGATAGGTAAACTGGCAATCATGGAGGACATCCAGAACCCGACGCACGCTTTCTTCGGCGTTGTCCTGAACGTGACCCATATAGGCTTGCACCGTTTCTAATCCGAATTGACGGGTGATTTTTTGCAACTCACGCGCGCCGGTTGCGTTGGCGGCGATTTGGGCCGAGAGATCCGCCATGTTTTGATCGACATTGCGGCAGGGGTATTTGGCCGACGACAACAGATCACGGGTTTGCTGTTCCTGCAGATCGCCTTCTTTGACCAATAGGAAATTGTCGATCAGCACGCCTTCTTCTTCTATGTGGCGGCTGTCGGGGGGCGCAGAGCCGGGCGTCGTTCCGCCAATATCTGCATGATGCCCGCGTGACGCGACGGTGTAGATGATGTTTTCCTGAGCATCATCAAAAACGGGCGTGATCACGGTGACATCAGGCAAATGGGTGCCACCATTAAACGGGTTGTTCATCATGAACACGTCACCGGGGCGAATGTTGCCTGCATTTGCGCTTAGGATCGACCGAACGCTGCCCGACATTGATCCAAGATGGACCGGAACGTGCGGCGCATTGGCCACCAGATCGCCGTTTTGGTCAAAAATGGCACAAGAAAAGTCGAGCCGTTCCTTGATGTTCACCGAATAGGCCGTGTTGGCCAAAGTGGCGCCCATTTGCTCGGCGATGGACATATATAGGTTGTTAAACACCTCTAGCATGACCGGATCAACGGATGTTCCGATCGCTTCGGTTCGTGCAAGAGGCACGATGCGCCGCAGCACCAGATTGCCCCCCGCCGCGCATTCGGCCTGCCAGCCATCTTCGATGATGTTGGTGCCGGTGGGTTCGGTCAAAATCGCAGGGCCCGTCACCGTTTCACCGTTTGCCAGACTGGCGCGATTGACCAATGGCACCTCTGTCCAGCCACCGTCTGAAAACATCTGCGCGGTTTGGGTGGTTTCGTCTATATGCACCGTGTCGGGCAGGGTTACCTCTTCGCCCGTTGACCCGATGGCCTCTGCGGTGAGCAAATCAATGATCAATTCCGCCGAATGGGGCACAAATCCAAACCGGGTTTTATGGGCCGCATTAAAGCTGTCGGTCATTTCTTTGGGGGTGCCAAAAGGAACGTCCAGGGTTTGATGCGCACCGTCGGTGCGAATATGTGCGGATACAATGGTGGTGATATCTGCATCTGCGATCCCTTGGGCGCGCACGTCAGATTGGGCGGCATTGATCAAACGACCGAGCGCCGTTTGAGCGCGGGTAATGTCGTCAATTGACCCAGCGAACTGGTGTTCATGAATAGACCGCACATCCGCAAGCCCCATTCCAAAGGCCGATAAAACGCCCGCAAAGGGATGAATGAAAATGCTTTCCATTCCCAGTGTATCCGCCACCAGACAGGCATGCTGACCACCTGCACCCCCAAAGCAGTTCATCGTGTATTGTGTCACGTCATAGCCACGTTGCACGCTGATCTGTTTGATGGCGTTGGCCATGTTTTCAACGGCGATGCGCAGGAACCCTTCGGCGATTTCTTCGACGGATTTGTCCGTGCCGATGTCCGCCTTTAGCGTTGCGAACTTTTCTCTGACGGCGTTTATGTCCAACGGTTGATCGGCATTGGGGCCAAACACCGATGGAAACTGATCCGGTTGCAATTTGCCCAGCAGCACGTTGCAATCTGTTACCGTCAACGGCCCGCCACGTCGATAGGCGGCGGGGCCGGGATTTGCGCCCGCGCTTTCTGGGCCGACCTGCATGCGACCATCGCGATAGGACAGAATAGACCCGCCACCCGCAGCGACCGTGTGGATCGACATCATCGGGGCACGCATCCGCACCCCGGCGACTTCGGTTTCAAAGGAACGTTCGTATTCGCCTGCGTAATGGCAAACATCTGTGGATGTGCCGCCCATATCAAAGCCGATTAAGCGATCAAATCCCAGATCCGCCGCGGTGCGCACCATGCCAACAACGCCGCCCGCAGGTCCCGATAGAATCGCGTCTTTGCCCTGAAAACGTCCCGCATCCGTTAGCCCGCCATTTGACTGCATGAACATCAGACTGTCGCAGCCGCCGTTTCCGGCGTTCAGCGCAGATGCGACCTGGTCAATATATCGGCGCAAAATCGGAGAAAGATAGGCGTCGACAACCGCCGTGTCTCCGCGCGACACCAGTTTGATCAGGGGGCTGGCTTCGTGGCTCAAGGATATTTGCTGAAAGCCGGTTTGGCGCGCCATGTCGCCCAATCGTTTTTCATGATCGGTGTATTTGTAGCCGTGCATCAATGCGATGGCGACCGAACGGAACCCTTTGCCATAGGCCTGTGACAATGCGGTTCGGGCCTTTGTTGTGTCCAGCGCTTGGATGATTGTGCCGTCCGCTGCAACACGTTCATCGATCTCGATCACCTCTTCGTATAACAGTTCGGGCAGTTGAATATTCAGCGCAAACAGGTCCGGCCGATTCTGATAACCGATACGTAGCAGGTCCCGCAGACCTTTGGTTATCAGCAAAATTGTGCGTTCACCTTTGCGTTCCAGCAGAGCATTGGTCGCAACCGTTGTGCCCATTTTGACCGCTGCGATTTGGCCGGGTGTGATTTCGGTGTTAGCATCTTGGCCAAGCAATGACTTGATTCCATGGACCGCCGCATCGGGGTAAACTTCTGGATTTTCAGACAAAAGTTTATGCGTCTTTAGCGCCCCGTTGGGCATACGTGCGACGATATCTGTAAACGTACCGCCACGATCGACCCAAAACTGCCATTTTCCTGTTTGCACGTTGTCCACATCCGCCTCCTAGAATCAATTTGTTGTTGCTTTATGGATATAACGCTGACAAATTGTCAACGTAATGGATTCGAGTTAAATCAGTCCACATTGAATTTGATAGGGAGAAACCTCATGAAACACTTCATCTTTGGTGCCGCTGCTCTTTTGTGTGCACAGGTCGCCACGGCGCAAAACTGGGACATGCCAACACCCTATGGTGACAGCACATTCCACACTCAGAACATTGCGCAATTCGCCGATGATGTCCGCGCAGCCACGGATGGGGGGCTGGATATTACGCTTCACTCTGCTGGATCGCTGTTCCCACATGCGGAAATCAAAGGCGCCATTCGCAACCGTTCGGTTCCGCTAGGCGAATTTTTCCTGTCCCGTTTGTCAAACGAAGATCTCGCCTTTGGTGTGGACAGCCAACCGTTTGTCGCCACCAGCTATGACGATGCTGCACGTCTGTGGGCCGCACAAAAACCTGTCATCACTGACCTGTTGGCTGAACAAGGTCTGATGCCGCTGTTTTCCGTGCCATGGCCGGCACAGGGGCTTTATACGAATGGTGAAATCGCAACGGTGGACGATCTGAACGGCCTGCGTTTCCGGGCCTATAACGCCGCATTGGAAGAATTCGCAACCCTTGCAGGGGCCGCGCCCGTGCAGATCGAAGCCTCAAACATCCCACAGGCCTTTGCCACGGGTCAGGTCGAAGCGATGATTACATCCCCGTCAACCGGGGTGAATTCAACTGCATGGGATTTTGTGACGCATTATACGCCGATCAATGCCTGGGTTCCCAAAAACATCGTGGTCGTCAACAAACGTATGTTTGACGGTCTGGATGCCGACACCCAAGCCGCCGTTTTGGCCGCCGCAGAGGCCGCTGAAACCCGCGGTTGGGACATGTCCGCCGCCGAAGCTGAGAGCATGACAGCCGCGCTCGCTGAAAATGGCATCATTGTTTACGAACCCAGCGCGGGTCTGATCGAAGGCCTGCAAGGCATCGGTGAAACAATGTTGGGCACTTGGGACGCTGCGGCATCAGATGGCGCCCGGACCGTTTTGAACGCATACCAAAACTAAAACTCCCTGAACTGGCCGCTATCATTTACGGTAGCGGCCAGTTTTTTGACCAAAAGGACGCCGGTGCGATGTCTCGCTTACTTCAAAAATTATACGACATTTGTGGCATGATCGCGGGTGGGTTGATCTTGTGTATTTGCTTGCTGATCTCTGCACAAATCTGCCTGAACGCCTTTGGCCGCTTCGCCCCCGGCGTTCTTCCTTCGACGATCCCCTCTTATGCTGACTTCTCTGGCTTTATGCTCGCGGGTGCTACGTTCCTTGCGATGGCGCATACGCTGCGTGCTGGCGGCCACATCCGGGTCAATCTGGTGGTGTCACGACTGTCCCAACGGGCCCAGTTTGTTGCAGAATTGTTTGTGTTGCTCATCACAACTGCCATCATTGGTTACGCGGCTTTTTTCATGGCGTCACTGGTCGCAGAGAGCATTCACTATGGGGATGTTTCGAATGGCATCATACCCGTACCGCTTTGGCTACCTCAGAGCGTGGCTGCGTTTGGTATCGCACTTTTGCTGATTGCCATACTCCATACATTGGTTGAACTGCTGGCCGCACGCGCGCCCATTTTGTCGACACCGGGCGAGGTATAATGATGTCTGATCCAATAATCGGCGCGGTTCTGCTTGGGCTTCTGATTGCATTGCTGGCCAGTGGCGTCTGGGTGGCCATATCACTGTCGCTTGTCGGCCTGACGGGGCTGGTGTTTTTCTCAAATGCGCCGTCGGGTTTGGTGTTGGCATCCACTTTTTGGGGCCATTCCCATAGCTGGGCGCTGACCGCGTTGCCATTGTTTATCCTGATGGGGGAAATATTGCTGCGATCGCGTATGAGCGATGACATGTTCACGGGGCTTGTCCCGTGGCTAAGTCGCGCGCCGGGGCGGTTGTTGCATGTGAATGTGTTTGGCTGCGCCATTTTCGCGGCGGTTTCGGGGTCTTCGGCGGCAACAGCGGCGACGATTGGCCGGATGTCTGTGCCAGAGCTGACAAAGCGCGGCTATCCTGAAAGCTTGATTTTGGGCACGTTGGCCGGGTCAGCGACGCTGGGATTGTTAATCCCGCCATCAATCATCCTGATCGTTTACGGCGTGGCAACAGAGCAATCCATTGCCCGGTTGTTTATTGCGGCGATCCTGCCGGGGATCATGCTGATGACGCTGTTTGCCAGCTATGTTGCGGTGCGTGCGTGGATGAATCCCGGCCTGATCCCAACGATCGACGAAACATTTACGCTGCGCGAAAAATTCAAAGCCTCGCGGCGCCTGATCCCTGTTGCGCTTCTTATTGGGGGGGTCATTGGGTCCATTTACGGCGGGTTGGCATCGCCAACGGATGCGGCTGCGCTGGGCGTTGTGTTGGCGACGATCCTTGCCTGGACGTCGGGCGCGTTTAGTTGGAAACTGTTTGGCGACGCCGTTATGTCGGCAACGCGGACATCCTGTATGATCGCCCTGATCCTGCTTGGCGCGGCGTTTTTATCCGTTTCGATGGGGTTCACCGGTCTGCCGCGTAATCTAGCGGCATGGATCGCTGACATGAACCTATCCGTGTCCGCGCTGCTTGTGGCTTTGACGATTTTCTTTATCATTCTGGGCTGTTTTCTGGATGGAATTTCCGTCATCGTCCTAACAACATCGATCATCATGCCCATGGTACAAGCCGTCGGAATTGATCCCATTTGGTTCGGGATTTACCTCGTGATTGTGGTTGAGATGAGCCAGATCACCCCACCCGTTGGGTTCAACCTATTCGTGATCCAAGGCCTGACGGGCATCGACATCTTACGCATCGCAAAAGCCGCATTTCCGTTCTTTTTGCTGCTTTTGCTCGGTGTTTTTCTGATCTGCTTCTTCCCGCAGATCGTCACCTTTTTGCCGACATTTATGTCGAGCTAAAGCGACGCTGCCGCCCTGCTGGCCTGATCATATTGGCCGGACAGGGCGCGCAGGCTTGCTGCGATTTCGCGCATTTCGTCGCCATTCATACCCAACCGGGACAGCCCATCAATGAAACAGCGATCCCGCATTTCGCGGTAAGCTTCGCATAATGTTTCGCCGCTGGGTGAGGTGCTGTAAAAGACTTCTTTGCCCCGTTTTTGTGAAACAAGAAGCTCCATCTTTAGCAATTTGCGCAGGGCATAATTCACGGTGTGCGTATCCTCAATGTTGAGGAGAAAACAAATGTCGGTCAGCCGTTTGTCGCGCCCGCGGTGATTGGTGTTATGCAGCACCAGAATTTCCAACGGTGTCAGATCCGTATTGCCGGCGGCCGACATGCAACGGGTCATCCAACGCGAAAACGCATTATAGGCAATGATCATGCCATATTCGATTTCAGACGCTTCCCAGTTTTCCCCATCTGCCAAATGACGGGAAGACACGATTCGTCTTTGGGGGAAGTTTTGATCGCTCATACCTGTAATTCCTCAGCGTTTTATTCACATTTAATGTACATATCGCCACTGGGAAGTTCAATTTTTGTTTGCACCGTCTCTTTTTTAGGCAGAGAAAATACAAAGCCCGACAGATTAAGGGCGGTTATGTGATCGAACAAAACGGTCTGTACATGGTCTCAGCTATGAGTGTTTTGCTAGTGGTCATTGTGCCGAGACAGCGCAAATGTTTGGTCGGCAACCCGTTGCGTCCTGCGCTGTCAGAGTTAGGTTCAGGATCACAGCCAAGTATATCCAATCTTCGGGCGACCAGACATGATTGATGTCTCCTGCCAGATTCTGGTTTTGTTGATCAGTGCTGCAGTCACGATCCAGTTGGTTGGAAACTGTGTTGAACTTGTGATCGGGTGCAGTGGTTACATTGTGTTTGTGGGTGCTAACCACAGATATGTCGTTCTGTAGTATCAGACCACCAACACTAAGATGGCCAACATTCAGGCCGGTCTCGTTCAACTTAACAGTCATTTTTGGCCGACCATAGCTGCCTAGACCTAGGCGTGACTGTGCTTTGCTATGTGTCAGCATAACCAGATCAATTCTGCTTAAAGGAGCGAGGAAAGATGACAGTGCGTTTAGCGCGGCACGAACCCGTTTCAATCCGCCCGCGCAACAACATCCTGTCTATTTTGCATTGCCCTATCGCCTACCACCATTCCCGCTCAGATCATGCTTGAGCAGTCTTTTGAGATGCAACATTTGCTGCGACCAATTCTTTGTATAGGTCGCGAATTTTCAATGTTATCGGCCCGGCGCCAACTTTGGTGCCAATTGGTTTGCCGTCAATTTCTGCGACAGGTGTCTGCGCGCCGAACGTTCCGGTCAAAAACGCTTCGTCCGCGCCATAGGCTTCGTACAAAGAATAATTCTTTTCTTTGAGTGGGATACCGTTTGCGTGGCACAAATCGATGACTTTTTGGCGGGTCACACCGTTCATGCAATAATCCCCGGT
Source organism: Aestuariibius sp. HNIBRBA575 (assembly GCF_040932005.1). Classification (NCBI taxonomy): domain Bacteria; kingdom Pseudomonadati; phylum Pseudomonadota; class Alphaproteobacteria; order Rhodobacterales; family Paracoccaceae; genus Aestuariibius; species Aestuariibius sp. HNIBRBA575. The sequence goes on along the minus strand of NZ_CP162414.1, from coordinate 2,724,490 downwards.
AGAGGTCCAAACCTCGCCACGGCGCACGATAAAGAAATTGCAGGCATTTGTCGTGTTTACGAACCCATGCGGATCCAGCATCAGAGCTTCGTCCGCGCCGGCCTGTTCGGCCTGCAAACTGCCGATGACGCAGTTTAGCTTGGAATGGCTGTTGTATTTGGCGTCCTGACTCATGGGCAGACCGCGCACCTGTGAGACGGTTGCCAAACGAATGCCGCTCTTTAGCAGCGTTTCTGCGGGTTTTGAATGTTCGATGATTGCCACAACGGTAGGGCCGAACTTACTAAGCCCCGGATGCTGAAACGGTTTGGATTTACGGCCACGGGTGATCATCAGGCGGCAATGTGCGTCCGACGTCATTTCATTGGCCGCCGCGGTGCGATTGAGCACATCCTTAATGTCGTCGGGGGTCATATCCAGCTGGATCGACACTGATTTCAGCGAATTAAACAGCCGGTCCATGTGTTCATCAAAAAACGCCCATTGCCCATCATAAAGTCGCATGCCTTCCCACATGCCATCACCCAGCATAAAGCCGCTATCATACACAGAAACAACGGCGTCGGCCTTGGGCACAATTTGCCCGTTCACATAGATTTTTATGGTGTCATTTCGCGTGTCACGTTCGGCGTCATGGGTTGAATGGCTCGGGGCTTGATCAGTTATCATGGCTCTCTCTGGATTGATTAATGCCCAATGACCTGCTCAAGAAACGCCTTAGCGCGGTCATGTTGGGGGCTGTCAAAAAACGTATCTGGTTTGGCTTCTTCTAGGATTTGCCCATCCGCCATAAAGATGACGCGATCGGCGACCTCTCGGGCAAAGCCCATTTCATGGGTCACACAAAGCATGGTGATCCCTTCTTTTGCGAGGCTGACCATCACGTCCAGAACCTCTGCGATCATTTCGGGGTCAAGGGCGGATGTGGGTTCGTCAAACAATAGGATTTCCGGGTCCATGCACAGTGCACGCGCGATGGCAACGCGCTGTTGCTGCCCCCCCGACAATTCCCCCGGATATTTCTGCGCTTGGTCCAGAATTCGTACTTTTTCCAAATGCTTAAGCGCGGTTTTCTCTGCTTGTGGGCGCGGGATACTGCGCACGATCATCGGCGCTAGAACGCAATTTTCAAGGATCGTCATATGGGGGAACAGATTGAAATGTTGGAACACCATCCCAGCCTCGCGGCGGATCGCTTCGATATGGTCCAGATCATCATCAAGTTCTGTCCCCAGAACATTGACGGACCCAATTTGAAAGTCTTCAAGCGCATTGATGCATCGGATCAACGTGGATTTGCCCGAACCTGACGGCCCGCAAATCACCAAGCGTTCCCCTTTGGCGACATTCAGGTTGATGTCTTTGAGCGCGTGAAATGTGCCATAGAATTTGTGCATTCTTACGATTTTTACGGCTGGTTCCTGTTGTGAATGTTCAGGCATATTTCCCCCCATTATATGGCGTCCAGAATGGCGTCGGCCGTCATGACATCCAGATGCGCCCCACCGCCGTTCTTAAAGATGGTAATGTCCTGCGCAGAGGTTCGACCGGCGTAACCATCAGCAAAGTCGTAAAAGTCGGCCAGAACATCGGCGCGGGAAATAACCCCTGCGGCAATCGGGATTTTGAGTTCCCCGATATGGTGGATGGTGGTGTCGCGGCTATCCACAAAGATGCGCCCCTTTTGCAGCAATGCATCATCTGCTTCGCGCATTTCCGCGCGGAATGCGCCGATCAGGTCGACATGTGTGCCCGGCTGCACCCAATCGCCCAATAAAATTGGGGTGATCGACATGGTCGCGGTGACGATGATGTCAGAATGCGATGCCGCCTGTGGCAGATCCTGGATCGCAGTCACGCGCAGCTGATCGCTGGTCACAGATTGGGCCAACGCCTCGGCTTTGGCATGGGTGCGGTTCCAAATCGAAATGTGCCGCAGGGATGGGAACAATTGCGCATAGGCCGAAATCACATTGCCTGCCACAGCACCCGCCCCGATCACCAACATCGTTTCGCTGTCTGGTCGCGCCAGATAACGCGCCCCAAGCGCACTGTCAGCGGCGGTTTTCAGATCCGTGACCAGACCGCTATCAATCACGGCGCGCAGACCGCCATGGGCCGGGTCAAATAGCAACATGGCCCCTTGGACGGATGGCAAACCTTGCGCCGGGTTTTGTGCAAAAACCGTCACGCTTTTGACACCAAATCCAAGCCCGTCGATCCATGCGGACCGGCTCAGCAAAGAGCTGCCTTGTTCGCCCAAAAACACATCCTCGACCCGCGCTTTTGGCAAGCGATGCCCAGCCTTTAAGGCTTCGGTCAAGCTTAGCCAGTCGATTGGCCTGTCGAAATCCGCGCGCGAAATATAGCGGGGCTGGTCAGGGGCGGTCATTTCTTGACCACATCCATGAACTGACGGGTGATCGCGTGCTGGGGGCTGTTAAACATCTGATCCGGCGTGCCCTGTTCGACGATTTCGCCATCCGCCATCAACAAAACAGAATCCGCCACGGCTTGGGCAAAACCCATTTCGTGGGTCACACAGACGATGGTCATGTTTTCTTTGGCCAGATCCTGCATCACATCCAACACCTCTGAAATCATTTCAGGGTCCAGTGCAGATGTGGGTTCGTCAAACAGCATCACCTCTGGTTTCAGACAAAGCGCACGCGCGAGGGCCACGCGTTGCTTTTGGCCACCGGACAATTGATCGGGATATTTGTCCGCATGGATGTCGACATGCATCTTTTTCAGCTGATCCATTGCCTCATCCATTGCGGCCGCGCGGTCACGGCCCACAGACCGGATTTGCGGCAGGGTGCAGTTTTCCAGAATTGTCAGATGCGGAAATAGGTTGAAGTTCTGAAACACCATGCCAACCTTTTTGCGCACGGCATCCAGATTTCTGGCGTCATCGGCGATATCCATGCCCAACACCCTAAGCTGACCCGACGCGATGGTTTCAAGCCCGTTCATGGTGCGGATCAACGTGGATTTTCCGGACCCAGAAGGCCCGCAAATCACCAGCGTTTGCCCCTGTGGCACATCCAGATCGATCCCTTTTAGGGCATGATGTGTGCCATAATATTTGTTTACGGATTTAACCGAAATTGCAGCCTCAAGCATGCCCAACCCTCATTCTGTTTTCCAGCCATGCGCCATAGCGCGACAGGCCAAAGACAAAGACGAAATAGACCAAGGCCAAGAAGACGTAGACTTCGACAAATTGTTCGGTCCATTCGCCACCGCCAATGGCCGCATTGCCCGATGCCATGACCTCAAAAAAACCGATGATGGTGACGATCGACGTTTCCTTAAAGGTGATGACCGCTTGGTTGATGGTAGAGGGCAGGGTGTTGCGAAACGCTTGGGGCAATAGGATATCCACCACCAGTGACCAATAGGGCATGCCCAGGGCGACGGCGGCTTCTTCTTGACCTTGGGATGTGGATTGCAAACCTGCGCGGATAATTTCGGCTTGGTAAACGGCAAAGAACACCGCAAAGGCAATCACCACACGACCCAGTTTGTTGCCCTCAAGCCAATCGGGCACAAGCAACGGCACAACAACTGCTGCTGCAAAAAGGATGGTCAACAGCGGCAGAGACCGGACCAGATCGATGAACAGCCCCGTGCCTTTTGCGATCACAGGCAGGCTAGACCGCCGCGCCAAAGCAAAGATCACAGCGAGGGGCATGCCAATCACAAAAACCGCAGAGAAGATAAAGATCGTGAGCGACAATCCCCCCCATTGTTCCGAAGTCACCAGCGGCAAACCCGCAAAACCGCCGCGCATCAACAAAACAAAAGCGCCAAAACCAATCACCCAGAGGGCCGGCAGTTTTTTGATCGACCAAAAAGAGGGCAAACAAGACAGGCCAATCGTCAGGATCACAACCAAGCAAGCGAGGGTGGATCGCCACTGTTCTTCGTAAGGGTAAAGGCCAAACATGATCAACCGACCGCGGTCTTGGATCACGGCCCAACAGGCCCCTGCGCCGTGGCCGCAATGCTCTTTGTTATCGACGGTCCAGATGGCGTCTAGGACCGCCCAGTTTGTGAGCTTTGCGAAAATCCAAATGATCAGAGCGCCAAAAAGGATGGTGAACCCTGTGTTCAGCCAAGTGGAAAAGAAGTTTTTCTTTAACCAGCTGCTCAAACCCTGTTTGGGCAATGGCGGGGTGACAGACGTAGCCATGCTAGCTTCTCCCTTTGAGTTTCAGGCGTGAATTCAACAGGTTCATCGCAAAACCGATGGAATAATTCACGACGATGAATCCCCCCATCAGCAGCGCCAACAGTTCCATCGTCTGGCCAGATTGGTTGATGGATGTGGACACAATGGCAAAATAGTCGGGATATCCGATGGCGATCCCAACGGTTGTCCCCTTCATCAGCCAGATATATTGGTTGGACAGCGACGGCAGCATCGCGCGAAACGCCAAAGGAATGCGGATATAGCGGTTGATCTGGAACGATGACATTCCCAATGCAGACCCGGCTTCCAGCTTGCCTTTGTCGACCGAAATCAGCCCGCCGCGGATGATTTCACCAATGTAGGAAGCGCCAAACAGGGTCAGGCCGATCAACAGCGCCGAAAATTCGGGTTTCAGGGTGACGCCGCCAACAAATCGCAGCCCTTTTAGTTCTGGAACAGACCAGAGCGGCACATCTGGGGCGCGCCCAGTTAACAGCAGGGCCGCAAACAGAACCACCATCGCAAACACTGCAAAGGGAACCCGCAGTTTGGTTTTTGTTGCCTTCACCCCGATGATGATGGCAACGCAGCCCCCCAAGAAAAGCACGATATCCAGTCCCGACAGACTTGGCGCCGGTAGCATCAAGCCCCGGTTTGAAAAGAACGCGATATCGGCAAGAGAATAGGCCTGTCGTGGTCCGGGCATATGCGTCAGGATCGCATACCAGAAAAACACTTGTAGGATGACGGGCACGTTGCGGAAAATTTCGACATAGGTTGTGCCGGCGAGCTTCATCAAACCGTTGTTTGAAATACGCATCAACGCCAAAAACAACCCCAACAGCGTTGCGAAAAACAGGGTCATGAACCCCACAAGCATCGTGTTCAGCAGGCCGGCAAACAAGACCTGTAAATAGGTCGACCGTGGCCCGACTTCGATGATAGAAAAACTAACGGGCCAGCCTGTGGTCTGGCTCAGAAAACCAAATCCGGTTGCGATCCCCTGATCTGCGATATTCGTGCGCCCGACAAGGATGACCGCCAGAATAGTCGCAACGACCACGGCAATGAATAATACTTGCGTGGCGGTTCTTCGGAATTTTTGTGAGGTAAAGAGCGTGGTCATTTTGACCCCCCTTTTGTTTTAAAAAAGGGCGCGCACAAAGGCGCGCCCAGTCAGGGAATTAATCCAGAACCAGCGGATAAAGCAGACCGCCATTGTTCCACAGATTGTTCAGGCCACGGGGCAGCTGGTAACGCGACCCTTCGCCGACAGTCCGGTCGTAAATTTGACCATAATTGCCGACGGTTTTGATCACGTTGTAGGCCCAGTCATCCTGCAGCCCCAGACGCGCGCCAACACCCGGCGTCACACCCAGCAGGCGTTCGACCGTGGCCGATGGGGGATTTGCACGCATTTCATCAACGTTTTCTGAGGTGATGCCGTTTTCTTCGGCCAGCAACAGCGCGGACACCATCCAGTTGATGACATCTAGGAAGTCATCTTCGCCTTGGCGCACAACGATGCCTTCTGGTTCCAGTTTGATCACGTCCCCAATGATGGTGAAATCATCTGGGTTGGGCGCGTTCACCCGTGTTGAGGACAAAAAGGGACCAAAGCCTGCAATCGCATCACACCGTCCCGCGTATAGAGCGGCGCGCAGCTCTTCGCCTTTTTCGAACGACAGGGGCTCATATTCGATTGCGTTGGTTTCCATGTAATCGGCCAGAACCCGTTCAACGGTTGTGCCTGCATTCACGCAAAACACGCCGCCTTCTAGATCAGAGATGTTTTCTGCGCCCAAATCTGTCCGCGACATCACATAAAAGGGGCCGATGAAATAGGGGCGTGAATATTGCAGACCCAGTTCCGTATCGCGGGTCATGGTCCAGCCGGTCACTTTGATGATGACATCAATGTCACCGGATTGAATGGCCGGGAAACGCTGTGCCCAACTGATTGGAATGATCTGAACTTTGTCCGGGCTGCCCAGAATGGCCGTGGCCAATGCGCGGCACATTTCGATGTCGAACCCCTGCCATTCGCCCTGTGCGTCAACTTCGGCAAAGCCAAGATAGCTGCCGTTATGTCCGGTACATAGCAGGCTGTCGCGCGCGATGATTTCGCCCAACAGGCCCTCTTCTTGGGCCTGAGCAGAGGTTGCACCGGCAAATGCCAGCGATGCAACCGTTGCAAATTTCATAAGTTTAGTAAGCATGTCGCTCTCCGTTGGAAGGGATGAAGTTTTGGTGGCCTTGTTGGCTCTTGGACAAATTTGTCAGTGGGTGTTTGTGGAATGCACCGTCACCTGATCCTTAGGCAGGAAGCACCCAAGACCGGGTTTTTCCGGGAGAAAAAACTGACCGGGACTGTCAGGTGACGATGCAAGGTTAAGCTGCTCGAAGAACACTTGATGAACGTAATGACGTTCAACATGTGCAATGTCCTTGCTCGCGGCGGCCAAATGGCAAGCGGCGATCAAAGCAACCGAAGTGGACGAAACCTCAAGTGTGATACGGGTTTCGCTATGAGAAATGAGGCGCTGCAATTGTTGCAGACGGGAAATGCCGCCAACCGCAACCGGGGCCGTCTGAAGGAACGGCACCCTGACCTCTTGGACCAATTTTTGATGAAGCTCGTCGCGGTATTCTGCCTCGGTTGCCATAACCGGAACGCCATTTTTGACCAGTTCGGCCATCCCGGCATAATCATGCGCAGCAATAGGGGACTGGAACGCCTCGATGCGATCACGCGGCAATGCCTCAAAGAGCTGCATGGCGGTGGTTGCGGTATATTTATAGACCCCATCCACAATCAGTTTGTGTGGGGCGGGCAGCATGTCCAACGCCGCCTTGACCCGCGCAACATCCTGTTCAACGGACAGCGCCCCGACCTTCATTTTCAGGATGTGAAAACCGTCATCGCGCATTGACGCCATTTCAGTTTGCAAATCTTGCAGCGTCTTGTTCTGGCCATATAAGCCGCCACTGCCATAGAGCTGAAAATCACCAGCTGCGTTTGGATTGATCACCCGCCACAGCGGCAGATCCGCGCGCTGCGCCTTAAGATCCCAAATCGCGATATCAATGCCTGACAATGCAGACATCAACATGCCATGCCGTGCCGTCAACGTGGCACGTTCGATCTGGCGCTGCGCAACCTCAAAGGCATCGTCGATTTGGACGCCAATGAAATGCGGAATAACTTCGGTGCGCAAAAAGGCCAAAAGCGGGTCAGGTGCGGTATCAAAACACCAGCATTCGCCCAAGCCAACCTGGCCGTTGCTATCAATGACCTCAACAAATACGGCGTATTTCTGGGTCCAGCGGATCGCCGGGTTCCAGATTTTTCCGCCCAGATCATTGCAATGAGAGGACAATCTTATGTGGCTGATGGTGGTCACGCGCGGGCCCCCGCACCGGTCAGGTCGATCAATTCAAGCTCAAACCCATCGTCTGATTTATATTGTAGCGCTTTCAGGAACCGGTCGTGGAATTGAAGGGTGTGTTCATGCGCAATGCGATCCGCCAAGGCCACGTCTTGGGCTTCGATCGCATCCACAAAATCGTCGTGCTGATCATCCAGAACATCCCAGCGCCCCTGCGCATCCAAAAACTTAATATGGATGTGCAGCAACCGGCGTGCTTCTGATAATAATTCGCCATATTGGCGCACCACATAGGGGTTTTTGCCGGCAACAGCGACGGCATGGTGGAACTCAAAATTCGCCTGCAGTGTTTCAAACGCTTTGGCGGAATGCACAGCATCACGATATTGGTCCGACAGTTTTCGCAAATTGGCCACGTCATCAGCACTGCGATTGCGTGCCGCGAGCCGCGTTGCATATCGCTGCTGCAAATCAAGCGCCTCGATGAAATTGGAAAAGTTCATCAGGTCAACAGGCGCGACAATCGTGGTACGGTTTGGCAAGGCTTCGACCAAACGTTCGGCCAGCAACCGATTGAGCACTTCGCGAATGGGGGATCGAGATACGTTGAAACGTTTAGAAAGCCCCGTTTCATCCAAAGGTGTGCCGGGTTCCAATGTCAGTGTTAGAATTTCACGACGCAGCACATTGCAAATCTCAGTCGCGGCAGACCCTCGTTGATAGGACTTTGTTTCCGTCATGCGATTTCCACTTCAAGGGGGTCAATAAACAAACACTCGAATCATTGCATACAACTTGCATGCAATATGACAAGGCCGCGTGATTGTGTCCACAAATTTCCAAATGTGGAAATTTAATTAATGTTAACAGTATATTATAGATTTCAGGTTTAACGTGCCAAATAGATGTTCTGCGTTTTGTCAGGCGGTCAATTTGATGGATTTGGCGATTCTGTAAGAGAACGTTGCCACTTTAACGTGGACTGCATGCCCCTTAAGCATGCGAGTTACGACAACAGGTTGATCAGCGGCGGCGGGTTCAGGATCCCGATTATCGCCCCATTGATGTTTCTGCTTTCAATGGAGCTTCAATCGCAACACATGTCTCACACCACGGATGAACCGACGTTGCCAAGCGCCCTTTGAAAAGGTGTTTTTTGCAATCTTCAACCGTGCAACCGGTCGCACCTTACGTCAATCGAGCATTGGGAAAACGCCTGTTTTCTTCACCACTCCGTACACAAAGCTGCTGTCGATTGACCCTATGCCACCAATCGGATGCAGGCGCCTGCGTACAAAATCCTCATAATCTGACAGGTCCGCAACAACCACGCGCAACAGATAATCAGATGTGCCGGTCATCACAAAACATTCCAGAACCTGATCCACGCGACTGATTTGTTTCTCAAACTGCTGGACAACTTTTGCGGTATGACCGGTCAGGCTGACACGGACAAAAACCGTCACCGGGAGACCATAAGCCTTTGCGTCAACCTCAGCAGTGTAGCCTTTGAGCGCGCCGCTCTGTTCTAGCAGCTTCACGCGACGCAGACATGGCGATGGAGACAAGTTCACCTCGGCAGCGAGGTCTTGATTCGTCATTCGACTATTGCGTTGCAGGGCGCGAATGATCTGGCGATCTTTGTGGTCCACTTACATCCCCATTGGCATAATATGCTAACAGAGTACCAAAATGGGGCATAATTGGCAATCTATTGACCGTATAACTGCTCTATTGTGCTGAAAACCAGTCACGGAGCCACCCAATGCGTAATCGCCCCGACAGCTTTGCCACACGTGCCATTCACCACGGTTATGATCCGATGGAAAATGAAGGCGCATTGACACCTCCGTTGCATCTGACATCAACGTTTGCCTTTGAATCGGCCGAAGCTGGTGGCGAAATGTTTGCCGGCGACCGCGCAGGGCATATTTATTCGCGCATCTCGAACCCGACATGTGATTTGCTTGAAAGACGTATCGCGGTGCTTGAAGGTGCCGAGGCAGGGCTGGCGCTCGCGTCTGGCATGGGCGCGATCACCGCAACGATGTGGACGTTGCTGGCACCGGGCGATGAGGTCATTCTCGATAAAACGCTTTACGGCTGTACGTTTTCGTTCATGCAACACGGGCTGGCCAAATTCGGAGTAACCGTCACCCATGTTGACCTGACGACCCCTGAAAACCTGTCTGCGGCGATCAGTCAAAAAACCAAAGTGGTGTATTTTGAAACGCCAGCAAACCCGAACATGCGGCTTGTTGATATTCAGGCTGTGTCCGACATCGCACATGCAAATCAAGCACTTGTTGTGGTTGATAACACATATTCGACCCCTTACCTGACTCAACCCATAAAACACGGGGCGGATATCGTCCTGCATTCAGCAACCAAATACCTTGGTGGTCACGGCGATGTTGTTGCAGGCTTGCTGGTCGGATCAGAAGAGCTTGTGACCCAAATCCGGCTTTATGGGATGAAGGATATGACAGGTGCCGTTATGGCCCCCTTTAATGCCATGTTGATCTTGCGCGGACTAAAGACGCTTGAATTGCGCATGGATCGCCATTGTGGAAGCGCGACGACTATTGCTGAGATGTTAGAATATGCCGAAGGCGTCCAAAAGGTCTGGTATCCCGGATTAGAGAGTTTTGAGCAGCACGACATTGCCAAACGTCAGATGTCGCAATTTGGTGGCATGATTGCATTTGAGCTGAAAGGTGGTTTGGATGCAGGCCGGGCGATGATGAACAAGCTACAGCTCATAACCCGTGCTGTGTCACTGGGGGATGCCGAAACATTGGTTCAACACCCGGCCAGCATGACCCATTCAACCTATTCCCCCGAAGAACGTGCATTGCACGGTATCAGCGAAGGATTGGTGCGCCTTTCCATCGGGCTCGAAGGGATTGATGACGTGATCTATGACCTCGAACAAGCTTTGCCAAAACCACCAATTCGCTCTGCAGCGTGAACAAGATCGAAATACCATTTGGGTCATTAAGCGATCAATGGATATCAGGCTATTCGATATGAAAAATCCCTGAATCTGCGGGACTTTAGGGAACAAACAAGCGAGCAAAGTTTGCCCGCGACAGCGCAGCGCATGTGGCACTGACGTGATGGGCTGAAGAAAGCTACCAATCCAGTAAGTTGCTGGAAAAATAAAACCACCGCCCTTTGAAAGGTCGGTGGTCATTTATCTGTGCGGAGTGGACAAAAACACCCCTAAGTGGCCAAGTTATGCGGGCCCCAACACATCCACAAATTGCCCACACCGGCCTAGCCGCATTTAGAATGGCCGCAATCGGCGCAGGTCATGCAGCCTTCGACCATTCTTAGGGAATAGGATCCACAAGATGGGCAGGATTTGCCGCGTGGGGCGCTTAGGTTGACCACTTCGGCCTGTGGGTCGGATTTCAGGGCCTGACCTTCGCCAGCCAAGAACCCAATTGCGATCAGGTGTTGTTCGATCACGCCGCCAATGGCCGCCAAAATGGATGGCACATATTTGCCTTTGACCCAAGCACCGCCGCGCGGATCAAACACCGCCTTCAGCTCTTCGACCACAAAGGACACATCCCCGCCGCGACGGAACACAGCGCTGATCATCCGGGTCAGGGCGACGGTCCAGGCGAAATGCTCCATGTTTTTGGAATTGATAAAGATTTCAAACGGACGGCGCTGACCGGCAATCGTGAAGTCGTTCACGGTGATATAAAGCGCATGTTCGCTGTCAGGCCATTTGACTTTGTAGGTCGCGCCTTCCAATTCGGTGGGGCGGTCAAACGGTTCGGACATATAGACAACTTCGGCCCCGGTTTCATCGGATTGAAGCGCCTCTGGATGTTCCGCAGGGTTGGCCGTTTCGGATGTTTCAGAGACGGACAAAACCGATCCTGTGACATCGTTCGGGCGATAGGTTGTGCAGCCTTTGCAGCCCGTGTCCCAGGCTTCCATGTAGACTTCTTTGAAGCTTTCAAAGCTGATGTCTTCTGGGCAGTTGATGGTTTTGGAAATCGAGCTATCAACCCATTTCTGTGCGGCGGCCTGCATTTTCACATGGTCCAGCGGCGGCAATGTCTGGGCGTTGACGAAATAGTCGGGCAGGGGGGTATCCCCATGTTTTTCGCGCCACATTTGCACGGCGTAATCGACCACTTCTTCTTCGGTGCGCGATCCGTCCTTTTGCAGGACTTTGCGGGTATAGGCATAGGCAAACACGGGCTCGATTCCCGAGGAAACGTTGCCCGCGTAAAGGCTGATTGTGCCGGTTGGCGCGACGGATGTCAGCAATGCGTTGCGGATGCCGTGGGTGCGGATGGCGTCGCGCACATCGTCGTCCATCTGCATCATAGCACCAGATGCCAGATATTGTTCAGCGTCAAAGAGTGGGAACGCGCCTTTGTCTTTGGCCAGCTCAACCGAGGCCAGATAGGCGGCGCGGGCGATCTGTTTCATCCAGGCTTCGCATTGGGCGGCGGCTTCGTCTGATCCATAGCGCAGGCCAACCATCAGCAATGCGTCGGCCAGACCCGTCACACCCAAGCCAATGCGGCGCTTGGCTTCGGCTTCGCGCGCTTGTGCTTCGAGGGGGAATTTCGACACGTCCACAACATTGTCCATCATGCGCACGGCAGTTGCGACCAGATCGTCCAGCGCGTCCGCATCCATAGCCGCATCGGGGCCAAACGGGTCGCTGATCATCCGGGCCAAGTTGACCGAGCCCAGCAAACACGCGCCATAGGGCGGCAGTGGCTGTTCGCCGCAAGGGTTGGTTGCGGCGATGGATTCGCAATAGGCCAGATTGTTCATGTTGTTGATGCGATCGATGAAAATCACGCCGGGTTCGGCGAATTCATAGGTCGATTGCATGATCTGATCCCACAGGGCCCGGGCATCGACGGTTTTATAAACCTTGCCGTCAAACACCAATTCCCATGGGCCGTCGGCTTTGACAGCCTCCATGAAAGCGTCGGTGATCAGCACGGACATGTTGAACATGCGCAAACGTGCTGGGTCGGATTTGGCGGTGATAAAGTCCTGCACATCAGGGTGGTCACAGCGCATGGTGGCCATCATCGCGCCACGGCGGGACCCGGCGGACATGATCGTGCGGCACATGGCGTCCCAGACATCCATAAAGGACAGCGGACCGGACGCATCGGCGGCCACACCTTTGACAATCGCGCCTTTGGGACGGATGGGGCTGAAATCATAGCCAATGCCACCGCCCTGCTGCATGGTCAGCGCGGCCTCTTTGAGCATGTCAAAAATGCCGCCCATGCTGTCAGGAACGGTGCCCATCACAAAACAGTTGAACAAAGTCACAGACCGGTCTGTGCCCGCACCAGCGGTGATGCGGCCGGCGGGCAGATATTTGAAATCTTCCAGTGCGTGGTAAAACTTGTCTTCCCACTGATCGGGGTTGGCTTCGCTTGCGGCCAATGACCGGGCGATCCGGCGCCAGCTGTCTTCGACGGTGCCATCAATGGCGGTGCCATCGGCCTCTTTGAGGCGGTATTTCATATCCCAAATTTGTTCGGCAATTGGCGCAGCAAAGCGGGTCATGGCAGCGGTCCCGTATCTAGTGTTATTGTTTTGTTAGCATCCGGCCATGGTGGCTGGAAGAATCGGTTTCAGATCGATACCCTACCATATCTAGGGGGTCCATATGGATAAAAGCATACATCTGGTAAAACTTTCAGTTGGCACCGAAAGCGTCGAGAATTTAGCAGCATGGCAAGCGACCGGTGTGTCGGCAGGCCCGGACGGATTGCCGAGACATGTAACCCGGATGTGGCCCAAAAGAGAACAGGAAATATTGAATAATAAAGAGGGCTCTATCTACTGGGTGATTCAAGGAAAAATTCAATGCCGTCAACGGGTGGTGCGGCTGGACGAAGTCATAGGCGAAGACGGGATACGGCGCTGCGCAATTGTCCTGGACCCAGACCTGATCCGTGTGGCGCCAACCCTGAAACGCCCGTTCCAAGGCTGGCGGTATTTGCAGATCGCAGACGCGCCGGTGGACCTGACGGAAACCCGCCCCAACGAAGACGTTTTGCCCCCCGAATTATCCGCCATGCTGGCCGAAATCGGGGTGCGTTAGTTTTAGATATCCAAACGTTTTTCCAGCTCACGCAGGATGTCTTTGTTGCCATTGCCCCAGACGGCGTTTGCCGATTTGAACAATGTGGCCTGACTGGCATGGACCAATGAATCGCTCAGGATTTTTAGGCCATTGGCGCGCAGGGTTTCCCCCGTCGACGTGATGTCTGCGATCGCTTCTGCGGTTTCGTTTTTCACTGTGCCTTCTGTGGCGCCCTGACTGTCGACCAATTGGTAATCGGCCACGCCGTTTTCGCGCAAAAAGTCCCGCACCAGTCGGTGGTATTTCGTCGCGATGCGCAAACGGAACCCATGTTTGCTGCGAAACGCAGCCGCAACCGCGTCCAGATCATCCAGGGTTTCCACATCAATCCACGTATTTGGCACGGCGATGATCAAATCTGCCCCACCAAAGCCCATTTTGGCCAGCTCGCGCACCTGTTGTTCCCAATTGGCCAGCTTTTCGCGGACCAGATCGGACCCGGTGACACCTAGATGGATGCGGCCCGCGGACAATTCACGTGGAATTTCGCCGGCTGACAGCAGCACCAATTCGATGCCATCGATCCCATCAACCGCGCCGGTATATTCCCGTTCTGACCCGGTTTTGCGCAGGGTGATGCCCCGCGCTGCAAACCAATCAAAGGTCTTTTCCATCAGCCGACCTTTGGACGGCACACCTAGTTTGATGCTCATGATGTGCTCTCCAACTCGACCAGCAATTCAGGGCGAATGACGCCGCCAACAGCCGGAATTTCGCGGCCTTTGCCCAGGAATCTGGTCAAAGCATCATAGCGCCCGCCTGTGGCGACCGGGGGTAAATCCGGGCGGCCGGGGGCGTAGAACCCAAACACAAACCCATCGTAATATTCCATGGATGTGCGGCCATAGGACCCTTCGAAGATTAGGTTTTCGACATCCACACCTTGGGCGGCCATGGCATCACTGCGCGCCGAAATACGATCAACCGCCGCGCTGATGCTGGGCAGATCGACCGAAATATCGCGCAATGCGATCAGAATGTTGGGCACCGTTTCCCTCAGGTCCAGCAGGGCATCCAGCAGGTCAATCTGTTCGCCAGAAATCGGTTTAGCGGCGGCGTCTTCGCGCAACGCTTGGATACGGGTTGCGATTTCATCCTCGCGGCGTAGCCCCGCGACAGGGCCAATATTGGCCAGCGGATCAGGGTTTTCCAGCAGCGCCGCCCGGCCTGTGGGGGCGGGTGTGCGACCGCCGAACCGATCCAACAAGGCGCGAAACCGACGTGGACGCCATAAATGACGCAGCAGCGCGGATTTGCGGGCATCGGTGGTGTCCAACCCCTGAACGGCGGCGGTCAGAATGCCGATATCACCGGTCGAAACCCGCAGGTTCAACGGTGACAATTCCTTGGAAAACAGGGCGAATACCTCTGCATCGGCAGTGGCAGGGTTTGATCCGTCAAACACCTCATAGCCCACTTGCAGATATTCAATCGGGCGGCTTTCCAGCATTTCCTGTTTGCGGAACACTTCGCCGGAATAGGTGTAGCGCGCCGGTTCTGCCTGATCGCGCATATGCATCTGAACGACGGGCACGGTGAAATCGGGCCGCATCATCATTTCGCCGCGCAGCGGGTCTGATGTCACATAGGCGCGCGCGCGGATGTCTTCGCCGTATAGGTCCAGCAACGTGTCCGCAGGCAGCAACATATCCGCATCAACAGGGACCGCGCCCTGCGATTGAAACGTTTCCATCAAACGCGCGGCGCGCCCGCGTGCCATGGATCGAGAGGAGGAACCGATCATTTATCCGCGTCCTGACTGGCCAGAATTTCCCGCACTTTCGCCACCAATTCCCCACGTGGGATTTCGTATTGGCTGGGGCGTTCTTTCCACTCTTCCAATGTGGCGTTTTGTGCGATTTTCGCGCCCAAGATCAAATCCTTGATCTGAACCACGCCGTTGGATTTTTCGTCGCCACCTTCGATTACAGCGATGGGCGAATGGCGTTTGTCGGCGTATTTCAACTGGTTGCCAAAGTTCTTGGGATTGCCAAGGTAGACCTCGGCGCGGATGCCGGCATTGCGCAATTCGGCCACCATCGTTTGGTAATCCGCCATGCGGTCGCGATCCATGACCGTCACCACAACAGGGCCGTTTGCCACGCTGCCGATGCGACCTTTTTCGCGCAAAGCCGCCAACAGGCGATCAACGCCAATTGATACGCCGGTTGCGGGCACTTCTTGGCCGGTGAACCGTTTGACCAGATCGTCATAACGTCCGCCGCCTGATACCGATCCGAATTGACGCGGACGCCCCTTTTCATCAAGGATTTCAAAGGTGAGCTCGGCCTCAAAAACCGGCCCGGTATAATAGCCCAGACCGCGCACAATCGACGGATCGATCAGGATTTGATCCGGGCCGTAATTCTGGGCATCCAGCAGGGCGGCGATGTTTTCAAGTTCATCTACACCCTTGGCGCCCGTGTCGGACCCACCAATGGCGTCGCGCAGATTGGCCAGCGTTTTGGCGGTGTCATCGGCGCGCGACGTCAGAAACGCCAGCACAGGTTCGGCCTGATCGTCGCTTAACCCTACGCCGTCAATGAACGCACCGGACCCATCCAGACGTCCTTTGGTCAGCAATTGACGCACGCCATCAACGCCAACTTTGTCGAACTTATCGATGGTGCGCAAAACGGCGTCGCGTTTGGCGTCTTCGCCCAGACCCATGGTTTCCAAAATGCCGTTCAGCACTTTGCGGTTATTGACCCGCACCAAATAGTCACCGCGTGGGATGCCGACGGTTTCCAGGGTGTCCGACAGCATAGCGCAGATTTCTGCATCCGCAGCCACCGATGCCGTGCCAACCGTGTCCGCATCGCATTGATAAAACTGGCGATACCGCCCCGGTCCCGGCTTTTCGTTGCGCCAAACAGGACCCATCGCGTAGCGGCGATAGGGGGTGGGCAAATCATTGCGGTGTTGGGCATAGACCCGCGCCAGCGGAGCCGTCAGATCATAGCGCAGCGCGACCCAATCGGTTTCGTCCTCTTGCCAGGCGAAAACGCCTTCGTTGGGGCGATCCACATCGGGCAGAAATTTCCCCAGCGCTTCGACGGTTTCCACAGCCGAGCTTTCTAGCGCGTCAAACCCATAGCGATGATAGACCCCGGCGATCTGATGCAGCATTTCGGTGCGTTCTGTCACGTCATTGCCGAAATAGTCGCGGAATCCCTTGGGCGTCACTGCCTTAGGGCGGGGGGCTTTTTTCACTTTGGCCATGGTCAATCCAGTCTGGCTTGGTTTCGGCCAAGGCTTTAGCGTGCAGGGCCGTTGGGGGCAACCTTGCGTGACCGGATCGCGGGCGTTGAATGTGATTTGTTTGGGGATTTGGTCGAACAAAGGCGACATTGGCCGCCTTTGTCAGGTCGTCATGCGGATCGGTTAAACGGACACGCAGACATATTTCATTTCCAGGTAATCTTCGATGCCGTGATGGCTGCCTTCGCGGCCAAGGCCGGATTGTTTGACGCCGCCAAACGGGGCGACCTCGGTGGAAATGATGCCCGTGTTGACGCCAACGATGCCGTATTCCAACGCTTCGGACACTTTGATCACGCGGGCCATGTCTTTGGCGTAGAAATAGGATGCCAGACCAAAAATCGTGTCATTGGCTTGGGCGATCACGTCGTCTTCGTCCTCAAACTTGAACAGCGGCGCAAACGGGCCAAAGGTTTCATCCGTGGCCACGATCATGTCTTTGGTCGCGCCGGTGACGATGGTGGGTTCAAAGAACATCCCGCCCAGCCCATGCGCTGCACCGCCAGTTAACACGGTGGCCCCTTTGGATACGGCGTCATCCAGATGTTCCTGCACTTTGGTCACCGCAGCCGGGGCAATCAGCGGGCCCAATTCGGTTCCGTCTGACAGGCCGTCGCCTACTTTCAACGCCTCAACTGCGATCTTTAGTTTTTCGGCGAATGCATCATAAACACCGGCCTGCACATAGATGCGATTGGCGCAGACACATGTCTGGCCGTTATTGCGGAATTTACAGGCGATGGCCCCAATCACGGCGTCATCCAGATCGGCGTCATCAAACACAATAAACGGCGCGTTGCCGCCCAGTTCCATGGAACATTTTTTGACCTGATCGGCCGCTTGACGCAACAAGATGCGCCCCACACGGGTGGACCCGGTAAAGGTCAGTTTTTTAACCGTATCGTTTTCGCAGAACTCTTTGCCGATTTCGGAATCAGCAGAGGATGTCACGACAGAAAACAGCCCAGCCGGGATGCCGGCCTGTTCGCCCAACTTGGCCGCAGCCAGAGCGGATAGCGGGGTTTGCGTGGCCGGGCGCACCACAAAACCACAGCCTGCGGCCAGTGCGGGGGCCACTTTGCGGGTGATCATCGCCAGCGGGAAATTCCAAGGCGTGATGCCAGCAGCAACCCCAATCGGCTGTTTGATCACGGTGATGCGTTTGTCGGGCATGTGGCCGGGAATGGTTTCGCCGTAGACGCGTTTTGCCTCTTCTGCGAACCATTCGATGAAACTGGCGCCATAGCCCACTTCGCCGCGCGCTTCGGCCAGGGGTTTGCCCTGTTCAGAGGTCATGATGATCGCCAGGTCTTCTTGGTTGGCCATGATCAGTTCGTACCATTTGCGCAGGATATTGGCGCGGGCCTTGGCGGTCAGGGCGGCCCAATCGCGACGGGCGACATCGGAGGCGGCAATTGCGTCAGCGGCTTCGGCGCGGGACAAATCGGGCACTTTTGCGATGACATCGCCACGCGCCGGGTTGGTCACGTCGATTGTTGCGCCGCTGGCGGCATCCACCCATTTGCCTGCGATATAGGCTTTGTCACAGACCAAAGTCGGGTCAGACAAAAGGGACTTTAGGTTGGTCTGGGAATCAAGCATGGGGTTCTCCGATATTTTGATCAAATTATAGGACCTGCGTTGCGCTGGTAAAGTGGGATTTGGTGGTTAGGGCATGTGTTTCTGCCGCCAAGTTGGCATTGGATCATCTGATGCGGGGCTGGCGTGGAAAATGGCGCGTGCAATCGCGCGGGCCAGACAGGTCGCGGCCCCATGTCCCAACATCAATGTATCGGCGATTGGGTCCTGTAGCGGCCGGGCTCCGGAACTGGCGGCAAAAATCAGGTCCCCATCCAACGGCGTATGGCTGGGCACCAAGGCGCGCGCCATGCCGTCATGAGCCGCAACCGCCAACCGGGTGCATTGCGCTTGGCTTAGGTCGGCATCGGTTGCAACGATTGCGATGGTGGTGTTTTGGGGCGCGTCTAATTTGGTCGCAGGCGCCCCGGTTGGAAAATCACCGGGCCAGCCTTGATCGCCAAATTCGCCGTTCTGTTCAAACGGGGCGGCCCAAAAATGTGGACCCTCATCAATTGTTGCTGATCCCAACGCATTAACGGCCACCACGGCGCCCACCATGTATTCGCCAATCTTTGCAGATGCAGACCCAAGCCCCCCTTTGAGCACCGCAGTTGTCGCACCGCACCCCGCGCCCACGCTGCCAAGGTCAAAGTCCCGGGACACATCGTCTAACGCATTTTGTCCTAGGGTTTTGTAGGGGTTTTGGCCCCAGTTTTTGTCGCCGCCATTGATCAGATCGAACAAAATGGCCGAGGGCACAATGGGCACACGGTGATCCCCAACGGCAAAACCACACCCCCGCGCTGCTAGTGCATCCGCCACCCCAGACGCCGCATCCAATCCAAAAGCCGACCCGCCCGACAAAACCAGCGCATCCACCTGTTGCACGGTTTTATCAGGGGCCAGTAAATCAGTTTCACGGGTTCCGGGTGCGCCGCCCATCACATGAATCCCCGCGGTAAACGGCGCATCTGAGGTGAAAACGGTCACCCCGGATTTGATGCTTTCGTCACTGGCATTGCCAATCACAAACCCGTCCACATCCGTGATCAAATTGCGGGGGCCCGGGATCATTTGCGTTTCCGGATCAACCATGCGGCCGCATATGCGACGCGATCCGTATAGCCCAAACGATACGGCAATCCGCCAAAGGCGTCTTCGTAGATCAGGATCAACGTGTTGCCCATTGCGCTTGCATCCACATTTGTTTCGACTTTGCCGTCGCGATCCAGCCATTGCAGCACGGATTTGATATCAGCGTCGCGGTTTATTTCTACGAATGTGGGATCGATAAAGGCATCAGGCATGTCCCGCGTCAGTGGGGCGGGATTGTTTTCCTGTCCGGTGCCGTGACAATAGGCCAGCGCGTCATTTTCGCTGTCAAAATCCCCCCAAAACACATGGACACGCGCATATCCGTTCGGGATGGGGTGCAATTCAGGCAATGCGGGTTGGGAAAACATTGCCGAATCCGGGTCTGCCCGGGATCCGGTCAATCGAAAGGCCAGTGATTTTAAGATGCTCAACATGTGTGATCTTTAACAGAACCCATCACAGCCGGGAACGCAGAAAATGGGGGGGCCACCTCGCAAAAAATTTGCGCTTGGGATGCGCCATGGTATCAATAATGAAACCATTAAGGATGCTGTGCCCGTGCTCTTTTCATCTTCGCTTCGAGTTGTGATGTTCGCTGGTTTGTTGGCCGGACTAAACGCCTGTGCCACGTTGGACAGCGATGATGCCCCCCAAAATGGTGACAGCCCTGCGGAATATGGCTTGATCGAGGATGGCGGTTATACAATTCCCGCCGTACCTGCGCAGTTTTTACAGGGTGTGAACCGCCGCGCCTTGGTCGACTATCCCGGTGATCTGGGTCCCGGTGTGATTGAAATCGACCCTCATGCCAAGTTTTTGTATTTGATTCAGGATGATGGCATGGCGATGCGCTATCCAATTGCGGTGGGTCGTGCGGGACGGGGATTGCGGTTTCCGACGGTGATCCGGATCAAACGCGAATGGCCATCCTGGACCCCGACCGCCAATATGTTGCGCACTCAGCCCGAACAATACGGGGATTTCGCCGCCGGCATTCCGGGCGGACCTGTTAGCCCGCTGGGCGCGCGGGCGCTCTATCTGTTTAGCGGTTCGCGCGACACCCATTTCCGCATCCACGGCACCAATGATCTGCGGGTGATTGGAAATTCCGGATCGGCGGGCTGTATCCGGCTGTTTAATCAGGACGTGATTGATCTGTATGATCGGGTGGAAAACGGCACACGCGTGGTGATCCGCAGCTACGAAGACAGCGTGCGCATTGAGGGCGAAGAACTGGCCAATCGGGGCGAAGAATTACCGCCATTGGATGTGGATAGCGACGTGATCTTCGCCGCGATCGAGGCGCAATTGGCATCGTCAGAAACCACCGAAAGCGCGGCGGATTCTGACGATGAGGCCGAGGGTTAAATCCGAAACTCCTGATAGCCCCATATAATCATAATCAGGCTATAGGCGGAAAAATACATCAGGCAAAATAATCCCACGCGAATGATGTGGCGGTTTTTGGTGTGCCTGATGATCATCGCGCAAATCGGGAACCAAAACGACATCGCGATGATGTAAACGCCTGAAAACCCAAAAAACAAAGCAGGTTCGGAGACAATAAAAAAGCTAAAGCCCCCTAAAATCCAGGGGATCCAACTGAGCACTGCAATGGGTGTCACGAAGGCCATGATGAACGGGGCAATGATGCGCGCACGTGTGATCTGAAACACTTCGCGCGGAACATCCATGCGGGTCAGTTGGATCAGCCAAACCAAAGTTGCCAATCCAGCGGCCAAAGTCGCGCTGAACCCCAAGGCCACAGGCGTCCAAAGGACAGCGCGGTGTTCCAGCATGGGGCGAATCCCAAAATGATGGAAAGCCAAAATCACCAGTGTAAGGGCAGCCCAAATAAGGGCTGAGGGGCGGGTACGTTTGTGAACGCTGTTCATAACATTTCAATGCCATACTTGTGTCACGATGCGAAAGTAAGGAAACCCCTACCGATTGGCGCGGCTTTACACGATTTCCGACTACTCTGGACGTGAAATTCGCGGTAAACGTACCTATATACACGACAAGTGATTGAGACAGGGGACATCTAAATGAGTGATTTCGAAAGCCAAATTCGTGACAGCCAAGCACAAGTTCAGCAGGCGCAGTCCAAAATCCAAGACCTGACCAGCCGGATTGAAACCGCGCGCGAAAAGATGAAATCAGGCACGGACATTTCGGTCGATATCGAAAACGCCACACTTGAGGATGTGCATTCCCATACCGAAGCGATGAACGCCAATATCGCAGAGCTGATTATGGGGCTGGATGACGTCACGGCCGGGTTCCAGCAGGATTTCAACGAAATGCGTACCAAAACCGGCTGGGAAAGTCTGGTTGGGTTTTTCTCAAAAGGTAAATCCGAAAGCATGCGTCAGGAACGGATGCGCACGGCGTCTGTGGATGACAAATTGCAGGACTTGATTTCCAAGTCTGACGTGATCACCAAATTGCTCGAAGGGCAATTGGCGGTGCTGAACGAACAGAAAGAAAAGGTCGACGCGAACCTTCAGACCACATTGGCTGAACGCGAAACCGTTGTCGCCGAATTAGAAAGCCTGCAGTCTGAAATTCAGGGCATGGACCCCAAAATTATCACGCTGGAAAACAAAATTTCGGTGGAACAGGACGCGGCGATCCGCACCCAGCTGGAAACTGAACTGGCGCAATTGAACAGTGAATATAACGAACTGGTCAAAACCGAGCAGGTTAAGATCGCCAATTCGCAAACATTGGAACGCTATATCGAAAAGGGTAAAACCTGGGTCGATAGCCTTCAGAACCAAGCGGCGACGCAGATGGTGCTGATCAACAAGCTGGAAACAGACACCAAACAGCGTGTGGTTCTGTACGACGCCCTGACCAAATCGTTGAAAACCGCGCAGCAACAGGACGTTGCCCACCGGATCAACGAAATTGGCGTAAAAACCGACCAAGAGGCCCAGACCGCCATGGCCGCCATCGGGTCTGCAACCAATTCCCGGATGGCCGACATGTTAGAAGCCCACGAAGACCACATGGTGTTCGCGCGTGATGTTCTGGAACAGAAAGCCAAAGCGGATGAGCGGTTTATGCGTCGGTTTTCCAAGATCGTAGAGAAGCACGACAGCAACCAGTATGGCGGCTAAGTGGGGCGGAATTGGTGACATAAACAAATCGTTTGTGTTCTGGCCAAATAACTGGCCCAGCTTGTTTGCTAACACCCTGTTGGGTGTCGGCCTCGTCGTTGGTATCTTGAAATGGTGGCCAGAACACATGGCTATCGCGATGGTCGCGTTAGCT
This sequence comes from Aestuariibius sp. HNIBRBA575, assembly GCF_040932005.1. Taxonomy (NCBI): domain Bacteria; kingdom Pseudomonadati; phylum Pseudomonadota; class Alphaproteobacteria; order Rhodobacterales; family Paracoccaceae; genus Aestuariibius; species Aestuariibius sp. HNIBRBA575. The sequence continues at coordinate 2,701,536 of NZ_CP162414.1, read as the reverse complement.
GGATTTCCCTACAGTTTCTTACGCAGCGTGCGAAGAATAAGGGCGAAACAAGAAGCATCGCCAACGGCAGATAACAGCACCTATCCAAAGGATGAAAATGTCTGACACCCCGAACGATCATCACAAGCTCGAAGATACCCGTGTCACGCGGCGCTATTTTTCGAAGTTTGATAAGATCACAAATCACATGAACCGCGTCGCTGCCACGATGGAGGCAGAGGGGCGGATGTCTCGGCAAGATCTAGAAATCTTGGGCCGGTACATGGTGGGGTTGTCCCTGACGTTTCGCGCATTGGCGCATAAATACCATTTCGCCGGGCGGTATACCCATGCCGGGCATCTGGAATTTGACCGCAAAGAATCCGGGTTTCCGGTGTTTTCCGAACTGATGACCATGTCCAATGATGCGCTTCAGGCGGAACGGCATCTGCGGGGCATGCCGTCGGTGGATCATCTAAAGGATGAAATGATCCGCACCATTGTTGGGGATCAGGACATTCCAACCAAGCTACAATATGCGTTGTCACAGCGGCTTTATTACGAAGAGCTGCAAAAAGGCGCGTTGTTCTGGGCGCGCAATGATCCGATCGCCATCTGGCAGGGCAACAGCGGACATTCGGGCGCGACCCGGAAATTTCTGATTCACTGGGCGGTCTATGACAGCCAGATCAACCTGCCGCAGATTTACCTGATGGAGGTCGAAGATACCGGTCGCACAGGCCTGCCCAAAGATGAACGCCGCTGGCCAGAAGCGCAGGCCCATCTGATGGCGCAATCCGTGGCCGGGCTGAAATTGCTGACCATCGCCAAAGGGTTCGACGAAGATTTTGACGATCTGCACCCCAAACGCCTGCGTCGGTTCCATGTGGGGCCGATGTATTCGCATTCGTTCACCCGGCAGGACGGGCCATTGCGCAATGTCCTGCAAAGGGCCAAAGCCCCCGTGGGCGAAGACTGGGCCATGGTCTGGACCGAAGAAGAGCTAATTTCGGATCGCGCAGAACACGTCAAATCCGGCTGGTTTGGCACTGTGCAGCGCGAAATCTATGCGCTGGACCCTTTCGCTGGCCAAGGCGGAGAAAGCGGCGCTACACGCCTGGAGCGATCGATCATTTTGCCCGAACGCCCATTTCAAGCACTGGCCGAAGAAAACCCACCCGGATTTCAGGACGTGCGAAAATTTGTCGTCAGCCCCGCAGGGCGTGTGCTGAGCTACCGCTAAGTTATTAAGAACCAGAGAGAATTTCATGACCCAATCTGCTGATCAAATGGAACTTCGCGAGGATGACATCCGCAAACATTACGATGCGGCCCTATCTATGTTGTCCGGGTTTGACCATGCGCCCCGAATTGCCAAAGGCAGCGAAGCCACTGCGCCGGAACGGTCATCGGGCATCGGAACACGGCGCGCGTTTCGATCAACCACACCGGGGCTGGTGACACGGCGCACCGCGCGGTCCGAAGGCGTTCAAATATTGACCCGCATCGAAGAAGCCGACGAAGGCGACGGGCTGATTTCACCGCTTCAGGCAGCGATGCAAAATGCGTTGCGCCGGTCACTGGCCATCGCACTGGCGCTGGGCGAACAATATGGCGAACGCACCGGACTGAGCGACCTGAAACGCAACAATTTGCAGGGCGCCATGCCCGCTGGCAAGAAATCTGAGTTCACCGAACTCTTAACTGCCGAGGCGTTGGCGGTGCTCTATACATTTGCTTCCTCGCTGGCGTTTCATCTGGCCGATCACACCCCCGAGGACACAATCGAAGTCGGCGATGTCGAAGAAATCCTGACCGAAAATGCGCAGCTGGCCTTGCATGGTGTTCTCTGGGAAATGGACCAAGATATTGAGGCCCACGGCAATACCGAAACCCGCACTTTGGCGACGTTGCTGGCCTTTGCGGAACAGGTCATGGACAAAGTCGCCGCGCGCGCCAGCACAACCGGCCGGTTAGAGCCGTTTACAAATGCAAGCTGGCGGGTCGAAGAAAAAGGGTTTGTAATTCGAGGGTTTACGCCCGCACGTGCGGCAAAATCCAGCAGTCTGACGATGACCTTTAAGAAACCCAATGAGGTCGTCGGCAACCATATCGCCAAATATCAGGCCCTGCGTTTGTCGAAAATGCTGATGGCCTATGACTTTGATCGCAAGCTGAACCCGTTTGCGGAACTGGGCGGTTTCATCTTTACGTTTATGGGGGATGGCAAACCGGGCACCGGGAAAACCACCCTCATTCAGATGATGGCCGGGCTGATCAATGATTATTGCGGCGTGGCGGGATATGCGTTTCGCTATCAGAACCTGAGCACCGACAATATCGACAGCTATCAGGGGAAATCCGGCCAAAACGCCAAGGCATTTATTAACAATATCATCGATCCCAATGCGATTGGCTTTGGCACAATTGACGACATCGACCAACTGGCCGGGAAACGGGGGGATCGCCAATCCAGCGCCGGGCAATTGGAAATCACAGCCGTCCTGATGGAAAGTTTTGCCGGGGCCAACACGGTGGTGCGCGGCAATTGCACGTTTGGGATGTTTTCGAATTATCCTGAAAATGTCGACGATGCGCTGCGCCAACGGGCCGGGGCGCGGTTTTTGGTCGATGGGCCGCAAACACGTGACGATTACATCGATATTCTGAACCTGTTGATGGGCAAAAACCACGACATTCCTCTGGGCGATCATACGCCATTTGCCGCCCAAGAAATCAAAACCGCCGTCGCGCGCAGCTTTGAGGCGCATGCAAAACCCCATGAAGAGGGGCTGATGAAAGTGTTTGATCAGGTGCAGGATCAAATCGGGGATTTGGACACAATCGCCAAAATGGGCACCTATCTGAAAGGCATCCAAGAAGCGGATGAAAGGTTCACCGGTCGCGCGATCAAAAACATCACCGACGCGGTTAAAGTGCGGGCGATGGATTTTGAATTGCCCGATGAATGGATGGAAAACCCGGAACTGTTTTTGTTCAAGGATTACAACACCAAGCTGGCAATGATTTCTGACCTACGGGTGCCGATCACCACTGATATGGTGCTGCAAGAAATCAACCGATATGCGGATAGCGAATTCCGTTATGCGGACAAATCTGACGAAGTTGCGATTGAAAATATGGTGCGCGACTTTGGCCGCCAAGAGGTTGCAAAACGCCGTTACCTGGAGCGCAATAAGTGAGCTTTTTCGCCGACAATTTGATTTTTCCGGCACTCACGCTGGCCTTTTTGGGCTGGTTGGTGCCGCGATTGTTGGCGCGATTTTTCCCCGAAGGTCTGCGCCCGTTGCTGATGCTGGCCTTTTGCGCGACGGTCATTATGTTCCTGTTAGGAATAGGTTTTTTCCTAATGCTTTATCGTGCGCAGGGCATCCCATTTGCCACGATATTTGAACCGGGCTTAGCCGTTGGGTTATACCATTTCATGCGTTTGGCCCTTATCTCGGCGTTGCTTTGGGCGCCTGTGATGATCCTGTCGGTGGCGGGCCTGCCTAAAAATTGGACCAAGGAGGTCTGGTGATGGAGTTTGCGTTAACCACTTTTTTCATCCCCGGAGCGATCCTGATTTTTCCAATCCTGATTGGCATTTTCATCGGTTACCGCCGGGGGCGTGTTGAAATGACCAATCGCGCCGATGCGCTAAAGTCTATGGGATTCACGGTGTTGATCGCATTTGGATGGATCACGGTGATGCAGATCGCGGTGTTGGGCGTTTTTGCGGATGCGGCTGATCTGGCCATGTCTGTTCCTGATCTGGGGGCGATTTTTGCCACATCCGCGTTGTTTTGGCTGCCCATCACGATCATCACATTCTTAATTCGCGCCCTAAGGAGCAGAGCCCAATGAAACGTTTGATCGAGCGCGGGTTGATGTTTGGCAACCTGATCCATGTGAATTCGCCGGTATTGGTCGAACGCTATAACCGTGCGCTGAAACATCTGACAGGCAAGGTAACAGGCCTGAGCGATTTCCACGTCGATATTTCGGGATACTCGCCTGAAATTGGGGCGGAACTTGGGGATGAATTGTACCTGAACCATGCGGGGGTGAACCGCCAGTTTATCCTGCTGACCACAGATCAAAAAACCGCCCCGTTGTTGAATGCCAAATTTTCAACCAACCGCAGTATTCTGCGCCAATTCATCGTCGAAAACGAAGCGCAGCTCTTTGCTTTGACGGCCCGTGACGCCGTGGCGGGGGAATTGGTCAATTCCATTTTCACCGCTGAAAAACCGGCCAATCTGTTCGATATCCGCCGCATTCGGGTCGAGGCAGACACAACCAATGGCGCGGTCGCCACCGCGTCGGAATTGGGTAAAATGATCACCCGATTTAAGGCCGAGGACGGCGCGTGGTATGATGATGTTTTAATCGCCAAGATGATTTCACTGGCCAAGCGCACAGGCGACGTCACCCGCAATCCGGTGGCGTTGACATCGATGAATTTCGCGCAGAGCAATTTTTGGTCGGCTCATTTCGGCGGGCTTTATCTGTTTCGTGATGTGGATCACCCCGCCGTGATTACATCGGCTGATAAATCCACGCTGGGGGCTGTGCCCATGGATCATGTCTTTGATCTATCGGACCGGGCTCAGATTGCTAAGTTCCTGAAAATCAACAACTTGGTCGAACCGATCGTCAAGGCGCGCGGCATTGATGGGGCTGCGATCCTGCACCAAAAGATGGAATTCATCGTTGCAGAAATGGCCGCTATTTTGGGCGAAGACCTGACCGGTGCCACCCGTCGCGATCTGCGCAATATCGGACGGCGGCATGCGGATCTATTGCCGCAGGAATACCAGGGTCTTGCGGCATTGGCGCGTTGGGCCGAAGAGGATGGGCCGTGGCCCCATATCGACAGCGCCCACCCGGCTTACTTCTATTCGTTGCGGGCTGCGGACGTGCCGGATGCGGATTTGGTCAATATGTTGCTAGCCGAACTTGCACCGCTGGATATCCGGCAATTGTTTATCTGCCACAAAGAAGCGTTTTATCGGTCTTATTCCAAATGGCCGGATGAAAAACGCGCCTATGTGGTCGATTTTCTAGACCGCGAATACCAAGTCGACAAGGCAGGAACCCGCGAAGCGCTGTTTGGCCATGACGCCCCGATGGAGGAACCTCAGGTCGTGAAAAAGACCCAAGCCCGAAAACCTGATATTATTGATCTGGTTGGTCCTTGGGGCGCAGTCAAAAGGAGGAAATAATGGCATTGGTTCGATTGGTTCTGGTTGGGGCAATTGTCCTGACGATCTGTTATTTCGCTATTTCCGCCTATTCCCGATCTGTGCGCCGCGAAAAGCTGGAAAACCGCTGGGATGAGGAACATCCAGATGATCTGGATATGGCGGCGCGCGACACCTATATAGCGCAAGGCATGGATCAATACGAAAATGGCCTGCGCAAACGGTTGATCCTGTTGGTCTACGTGATACCCGTCATCGCCGTTGGGTTGATCATCTGGTTTACCAATTACTGAAAGGAAACGCTCAATGCGTAACATCAGAAGAGCTTTTCGCATTACCTTGGTATTGGTGATAGGCATGTTCCTATATTACGCCCTGCCACAAAAGGACGTGGTGCGCGTGACCTCAACCGAAGTGATCCGCACTGATTTCACCAGTTTTAACCGGTTGTTTTATGCGCAGGCGGATAGCGGCGCGTCTGAATTGGCGACCCGTGATTTGCGTCTGATCAACACGGAGCGTCGCAAAACATATCTGTTTGGGCTGATCCGCGGCGGCTATGGGACGATGGTGTATCGTAACGAAGATACCGGTTGGATCTGGCCCCCCTATTTCAAGTTTGACAGCTCTGACTTGCAAGCGGAATCCGCAGCGCAAATTTCGACAACGGAACCCTATCAATGGGTGCAAATTACCCATTACGGGTGGCGTGTTCGGTTCCTGTCAATCTATCCAAACGCGATTTCCGTGACCCCCGTGGATGGTCCAGATCACCGTCCGATGCCGTGGTTTAACATCTTGTTCTTTATCGCTTTGTTTGCGGCTTTGCTGTTTTTGCGGGCAGCATGGTATCAGTTCCGCGAACGCACATTGGACCCGATGACTGACAAAGCCGGGGATCGAATGGACGAAGTTGGCGCTGATCTGGCCGAACGTCGCGGCCGGTTGAAACGCTGGCTGGATACGTGGCGCAGCAAGAAATAGCGCATGAGATAGACAACGAAAAAGGGCCCTGAGTGAGGGCCCTTTTTGTATGCGCATGTGGCGGGACTTATTCGCCGTAGGGAATCCAGATGTTTTTCACCTCGGTCGCCGCGGCCAGATATTCGCCGGTGCTTGGGGTGGTCTCTTTGCCGTTATTGACCCAGCTACGTTTCAGATTGCCTGCGGCGCGGCGTTCGATGTCCGCACTGACATCGCTGCTGGAAAAGCTCCAGATCGCGTCGATATTCAAATGATCAGCAAGGGTGGGCGCCAGGTCGCGATGCGATCCGGTCAGGATGTTGACCACGCCCGCAGGCACGTCTGATGTGTCGAGGATTTGATAGAAATCCGTGGCGGCCAGCGGGAAAGGTTCTGACGTGACCAACACCACCCGGTTGCCCATGGCGATGGCAGGGGCCATGGCCTGAACCAGTCCCAACAACGGTTTGTCATCTGCACACAGCGCGGCGATTGTGCCCACGGGTTCCTTCATCGCAAGTGCGACGCCCCGGATCGGCACGGAATGGACCTGACCATCATATTTGTCCGCCCAAGACGCGGCTGCGAACAGCGTGTCAATGGCGTCGTCCACTTCGGTGGCGCCAGTGCGTTTGCCTGTCATCGCATTGATCCGGCTGGCAAATTCATCCGCCCGTGCGGATAGGTTTTCCGCGATGTAATACAGGATTTGTGCCCGCAAATGCCCGGTGGTTTTCGACCAGTTTTTGGCACCTGCGGCGGCTTCCACGGCGTTGCGGATATCCTTGCGGTTTGCGCCGCCCACATGGCCCAGCAACCCGCCTTTGGGGCCGTAGATCGGTGTGGAATAGCCGCTATCGGGGCGGGCTTGTTTGCCGCCCACATAGAGTTTGGCCGTGCGGTCCAACGGATCGGCAGGGGCACCGTCACCGTTAAAGGGCACGATTTGGGATAGGGCCTTGGCCTTGGATTTGGGGCGGGTATAGGCGCTTAGACCTTCCCAACCGCCTTCGCGTCCAAAGCCGCTTTCGCGCACGCCGCCAAATCCGGCAGAGGCGTCAAACATGTTGGTGCCGTTCACCCAGACCACACCGGCGGCCAGTTTGGGCGCAATATCCAGCGCCAGATTGATGTTTTCGGACCAGACCGACGCGGCCAAGCCATAGCGGGTGTTATTGGCGATCTCGACTGCTTCGGTGGGGGTGCGGAACGTGGTTGCGACCAAAACCGGGCCAAAGATTTCTTCTTGCATCAGGGTCGATGCTGTGGACAGGCCCGTGATCAAAGTTGGCGGATAGAAACAGCCGTTTTCTGGGATTTCGCAAGGGGCGTGAAATGTCTGCCCTTCGGTATTTGTGTCCACCAAACGGGTGATCTGCGCCAATTGGCTGGGATCAACGATGGCGCCAATGTCGATGCATTTATCCATCGGATCACCCAAGCGCAGCGTGTCCATGCGGGCGCGCAACTTGGCGTAAAACGTATCGGCGATGCCTTCTTGGACCAACAGACGTGATCCGGCACAGCAGACCTGACCTTGATTGAACCAAATCGCATCGACCAGACCTTCGACGGCGCTGTCGATATCGGCGTCCGAAAACACGATATAGGGGGATTTCCCGCCCAGTTCCAATGTCAGTTTTTTGCCCGTGCCTGCCGTGGCTTCGCGGATGCGACGCCCTACGGATGTTGACCCGGTAAAGGCGATTTTGTCGACATCCGCATCGACCAGGGCCGCACCCGTGGACCCGTCGCCTGTGATGATGTTGACGACTCCGTTTGGCACCCCGGCTTGGCTGCACAATTCGGCAAACACCATCGCCGAAAGCGACGTAAATTCAGCCGGTTTCAACACCACCGTGTTGCCCATGGCCAAGGCAGGCGCGATTTTCCATGACAGCATCAGCAACGGGAAATTCCACGGGATGATCTGACCGCACACGCCCAAGGCTTCTTGGTCGGGCAGTTCTTCATCCATCAGTTGGGCCATGCCCGCGTGGTAATAAAAATGGCGGATGGCTTGGGGGATGTCGATGTCGCGGCTTTCGCGGATCGGTTTGCCGTTGTCCAAACTTTCCATCACGGCCAATAGGCGTGCATTTTTCTGCATCAAACGGGCCAACGCATATAGGATGCGGGCGCGTTTGTGGCCCGACAGGGCGGCCCATTTGGGCTGTGCTTTGCGTGCGGCTTTGACGGCGGTTGCGACCTCTTCGGGGGTGCCGATGGTCAATCCAGCCAGACGTTCGCCGGTGGCGGGGTTTTGGATCGCCATGTCGTCGCGCAACGGGCCCCATTTGCCATCGATGTAATGCCCGGCCAAGCCGCCGCGATCCGATAGCCAGGTTTTTGCTTCGGTCACGCTTTCGGGGGCGGGGCCGTATTCCATAGTCTCGAAAATCTCTTTGATCGTCATGATGACCTCGGTGATCGTGGTGCCGAATTTATGCAAAATTCGGACCGGAATATTTCTAACAGTCCGACGCCGCTGCGCCGGTTATCCAATCGGGTGACGCCAACCTGCGGAATAGGCCCCGGTGACGTGATGTTCCAGCTGGCGTTCGATATCACCCAACAGGCTGGATGCGCCAAAACGGAACAGGTCAGGTTGCAACCAGCGATCGCCCAATTCCTCTTTGATCATCGATAGATAGACGATCGCATCTTTGGCTTTGCTGATCCCGCCTGCGGGTTTATAGCCAATCCGAAAACCGGTCCGGGTGTGATAGTCGCGGATGGCGCGGATCATCGTCAGGGTGACGGGCAAGGTTGCGTTCACGCTCTCTTTGCCGGTGGAGGTTTTGATGAAATCAGCACCAGCCATCATGCACACCAGTGATGCCTTGGCCACGTTGCGCAATGTTTCCAATTCGCCGGTCGCTAGGATCGCTTTGACATGGGCATCGCCGCAGGCTTCGCGCATCTCTTTCATTTCATCATATAGAGCCTGCCAGTTTCCGGTCAAAACGTGGCGGCGTGAAATCACGATGTCGATTTCTTTGGCGCCTGCTTTGACGCTTTCGCGGATTTCCTGGATGCGCAGGTGATAGGGCGACAGACCGGCCGGAAACCCCGTGGACACCACCGCCACCGGAATACCTGACCCATCCAACGCGTCTAGCGCGGCGGGGATCATGTCGTGATAGACGCAGACCGCACCTGTGGTCAGACCGGTCATGCCCAATTGATCCAACATCGGGGCCGCAACCGGCTGACGCGCCTTGGCACAGAGCCGCCGCACACGTCCCGCCGTGTCATCGCCTGACAATGTGGTCAGATCGATGCAAGACACGGCTTTGCACAGCCATGCGGCTTGGTAATCTTTTTTAACGCTACGCCGACCCGGTAGGGTTTTGGCGCGGCGTTCAATCGCGGATGTATTGGCCTGAACTGAGGCAACCCAGTCCAAATCCAACGGCATTCCTTCGTTGCGGGCTTCGTGAACGGACGGCAATTGTGGTGTTGCCGTGTTCAAGGATGTCAGTGTTTCATTCTGCAAGAGAACCTCCGGGGGCTTGCGTGAAAGCGTCGCATGTCGTGTCTTCTTTGGCAAGGATTGACCGGATGGTCAAATATTACGTCGCGGGCTGAACCACATCTTTCTGATGGGCGCGCCGATACCGTTGGGGCGTTTGGCCAAAATGGGCGCGGAACAGTTTGTGAAAATGGGACATATTAGACAGCCCACATTCCGTTGCAATTTCCGCCAATGTATCGGATGTGCCGGACAGTTTTTTCGCCGCATATTCCATGCGGCAGGTGTTTATGTATTCCGATGGGCTTTGTTGTAGAAAACGGCGCATCGTGCGGCTGACATGGGGGTGGGCCCGCCCTGTTAGTCGCACCAATCCGGCGGCACCATTGCGAAACACATCCGGGTGCTGCGCGGCCAGACAGGCTTGGTTCAGCCAATCAGGCATTTGCGATGGATGATCTGTACCGGTCAGCAATTCCACCAGCAGCGGCAATAGAAAAGCCTCTAATTCCAATTGGGTAGGTTGAACCCGTTCCAACCTAAGCGCCGCATGGTTCAACGTGGCAAGTTGGCGCATTTCGCGATGTTTCGTTTCCGGTTCAGGTGCATCGGACCAAAACAGCGCATCCTGCAATTCGGGGTATCGCTGCGCCATGTCTATCATGATGTGCGGGGTCAACGTCACGGAAACGACCAGGGTTTCATCCGCTTTGGCCTGCAATCCGTGGATGTCGTTGGGGCGGATAAACACCAGCGTGCCTTCGGGAAAATCATGATGGCCAGAACGGGTATGATGGCGCATGATGCCATTTTGCACCCACAACAATTCATAGAAATCATGACCATGCAATTGCCGCGGTCGTTTGTTTTCCAATGGGGTGCGCGTTAAATGATAGGTCGCTCCGTCCCGCAAAATTTCCGAGTATGACAAACAAACTGATTCCATAATCTGATTTTATCAGGTTGTGATTGGCGTGAAATGCGCCAAAGGCCGCATGCCGTTCGATCTGGGCTTTTTCGGCTTATATCTAGGGTGACCTGATTGGATTTTTGGGCTAAAGCAGCGGCAAATCATAAAGGAAAGCGCCAGATGTCCTTCGACCGTTCAATTAAAATTGCCCCTTCGATCCTTGCTGCTGATTTTGCCAATTTTGGAGCGGAATGTGCCGCGATTGAGGCAGAAGGCGCCGATTGGGTCCATGTGGACGTTATGGACGGTCATTTTGTACCCAACATCACCTTTGGTCCGGCGACCTGCGCGGCCATTCGCCCGCATATTAAGGGCGTTATGGATGTGCATTTGATGATTTCCCCGGTTGATTCGTACATTGATGCCTTTGCAGATGCGGGGGCTGATGTAATCACCGCCCATGTCGAAGCCGGTCCCCATATTCACCGCACATTGCAGGCAATTCGGGGTGCGGGTGCCAAGGCGGGGGTTGCTTTGAACCCCGGAACGCCAGCGGAATCGGTAGAACATCTGCTGGATATGACCGATTTGATTTGTGTGATGACCGTGAACCCCGGATTTGGCGGGCAGAAATTTATCGACATGACCACCAAAATTGAAAAACTGCGCCAGATGATCGGGGATCGCCCCATTCACATCGAAATTGACGGGGGTGTTGATCCTAAAACCGCGCCAATTGTCGCCGCCGCAGGTGCAGATGTTTTGGTTGCAGGATCCGCTGTGTTCCGTGGCGGATCCGTGCAAAACCCAGCCCCTTATGGCGAAAACATCCGGGCGATCCGCGCCGCCGCTCAATCTGTTCTGTGACCCTAATCTGACCGCTGGGCCCAGTGGGTCGCAGCCAACAAAGCGGCACTTTCTGGGTCCCGTTCACGATGTTCAAACGGCGCATTCCGCCCTGCTTTCCAGCCGTTGGAAATGTTCAGGCAATGCATGTGTTTGGCTTGTTTACTGGTCCAAAGCTGGGTCAATGGCATGTTTTCCAAAGCGTGAATATCCCAGCTAAATCGCCCCAAAGGCCCGCGTGGGTTAATGCAATATTTGGGCGCAGCTTTGGGGGCGTCGGTGCGTTTGGCGATGTGATCCATATGCCGCGGGATACGATCGGACAGGGTGTCAGCGGAATACCAAACCCCGGGAAATCGCACAAAGCCCAGCCTGCTGTTGACCGTCAGATCAAAGATTGACCGACCGTCGCAGACAACCAATTCGTCCAAATCAGAATTTAGAACGGCGCGTGCCTGTTTGCAAAACCTAAGCCGAACCCCATTATAAACAGCGGTTTGCAGGAATTTACTGCGCCAGGTGAACGGTTTTATGGCGCGTTCGCCATAGGGGAAAGGACACGGGATAACCAGCCAATCCTCTAGGCCACTGCGTTCCAACGCATCGGACAATTCCTGCATGGTTTGTTCGGTGGATTGATTGTCTAGCAGGATCATCGCCTGCAGCCCATGATGCTGAATGTGATAGCGGGCAAAGTCTTCGATCCAGATCGGATCATTGTTTTGCGACATGGTGATGTGGATGTTTTTACCGGAAAATCGCGCAGAAGAATCCGGCGAAATGCCCGACGACACATCGATATGATCCCCATGACATCTAAGCGTCTGCCCCGTGCCCGTTAGGTGGATCAGATCATGACGCCCGAATTTCTGGATGCGACGAATGCGCGTTGTGTGACCATCAATATCAAGCGACGCGTTGCACAGCAGATCCTCAAAATTATGGAGCTTGGGACAGATCAATACGGTTTCGGACCCATTTTGCACCGCATCATACCACAACGTGTGAAAGTCATATTGCGTACCAAATCCGTCAGGAATGCATTCAGGTTTAATCCGAATGTCACGTTTCCATTTGGTGTCTGTCAAAATGGCGCTAGCCAGCGCGGAAATATGAGCCATGCCCCCCAGTAACATGGCCGAAGTCTTTGAAACAATGACCAATCGTTCTGTGCAAAAACTGCACATCCTGATCGGATCGGTTGCACAATCGGCGTCTAAAACCGGGGCAACAAAGCGAGGGACGATTATGCAGGTTTTAACAATTCCGGGATTGCCGAGGCGTTTGAAACAGGATGCTTGGTGGTTGGACGATGGAAAACTGGGTGCATTTGCGTCACCAAAAACGTTAGAAATCCCACATCAGGGGTGCAACAATGTCAACGAGTCAGGAAAAGCAACATGTCACAAACCATCTTGATCGTCGATGATGACCCGCAAATCCGCGATGTGTTGCGGATCGCGCTGACCACCTCTGGTTTCACAGTGTCCGAGGCCGTGGATGGTCAGGATGCGTTGCGCCAAGTGGGGAATGTGGTGCCTGATTTGATTGTTTTGGACATCGGATTGCCCGAAATGGATGGTCTGGCCGTTTGTCGCGAAATACGCAAAGAGCGCGACGTTCCGATTTTATTTCTGACGGCGCGCGCGGATGAGGTGGACCGAATTGTCGGGCTGGAATTGGGTGGGGACGACTATGTTGCAAAGCCGTTTTCACCACGGGAATTGGTGGCCCGGATCAAGGCGATCCTAAAGAGAACCACCCCAAGCCCAGTAGCCCGGAACGTGCAGCAACATGGTGTGCTGGAACTGGACGAAACCCGTCACGTATGTCGGGTGCGCGGTGCACAGGTGGCTCTGACATCGCGCGAAATGGACATCCTGTCACGTTTGATTGCACGCCCGGATCACGTGGTGCCGCGTCCTCGATTGGTCGATGCGGTTTACGGCGTGAACATCCATGTCAGTGATCGCACATTGGACAGTCATTTGCGCAATCTGCGCGCCAAATTGACCGAAGCAGGATGTGGCGACGCGATTGAAACCGTCCATGGCGTTGGCATTCGGATGGGCGCATGCAGGGGCGTATAAGCCGCAAATGGAGGCCGTCGCTGGCCTTGGTTTTGGGCATGACCTTGCTTGCGGTTCTGTGTCTGCCTCTTAGCGGGATTTTTGCGGTTCAAGCGATTTGTCTGCCTGCCAAAGGCGCCGCAATGAGCTGTGGTCAGGCGGTTTTGTGGGTGTCGATGGGGATATTGTCGATCACGGCGATCCTTGGATATGTCTTATGGCGGATCCTGCTTAGCCCCATTCGTGCATTGACCGACCGCGCGACCCGGATCAAAGCGGGCGAGGCGCAGGCGCTGGACCCTTTGGCGCATTACGGCACCCAGGAAATGCGCGAAATGGGGCAAACCATTTTGGATATGGGCCATGTTTTACAGGGACGCGAAGCGGTTCTGCGGTCTTATGCCGATCATGTCACACATGAATTAAAATCCCCGCTAACGGTGCTGCGGGGGGCGGCAGAATTGCTGGATACGCCCGATTTGCCGCCGTTAGAGCGGCGCAAATTGCTGACCCGGATCGACGAAGCCGCCGACCGGATGACCGCATTGCTGGATGCGCAGCGCGCCTTGGCACAAGCGCAGGAACCGTTTGCGGCGGGGTCCTGTCGCGTGTCAGAATTGATCGATCCATTGCGCCATGAATATGCGGATTTGGACATTGTGATTGATTTAGATGATGCCATTCCACTGGCGCCCGACGGGGTGCGGCTGGTGCTGGATCATTTGATCGGCAACGCGTCTGATCATGGGGCAACCCGGCTGCACATCAGCGCAACCCATGACCGGTTAGAGGTCAGTGACAATGGCCCCGGCATTTCAGATGGGAACAAGAAACAGATTTTCGATCCCTATTTCACCACCCGGCGTGACCATGGTGGCACGGGGATGGGGCTGCCGATTGTGCGGCGCATGTTGGCCGCACATGGCGCTGAGATCAGCCTTGCGACATCCCAAACAGGGGCGCGATTTGTGATCCTGTTCTAGGATTAAAAATCGACCGTCACACCGGGCAGGTTCAACGCTTTGATCAGGTCGCGCAATTCCTGACGGGCGGCAACGTTGGAAATGTTCAGGCTCTTGATGCCGATGTCACGCAGGTCCAAAAGGGTCAAACCACGTGGGAACAATTCTCGGAAAATCACCCGTTCATTGAAACCGGGCGCGACCCGAAATCCAATCCGCTTAGACAGGGTTTCAATCGCGCGTTCCATCTTTTGTTTGTTGATCATGTTCTGCGCACCCAACCGATTGCGCACAACAACCCAGTCGATCGGTGTCAAACCGGCTTGCGCCCGTAATTGCCGCGCGTTCCAGACCATTTCGGAATAAATCGACGGGCCAGTGATGTTTTCACCATCGCTGTCGATATGGGCCAACAGGTCAAAATCAATAAAGCTGTCATTCAATGGCGTGATCAATGTGTCGGCCAGTGAATGCGCCACCTGTGACAGACGCGTATGGGATCCAGGGCAATCGATCAGGATAAAATCGTTATCAGGTTCAAGCCCCGCCACCGCCATCGACAACCGCCGGTCATACAGGTTTTCACCCGGTTGCAGGTCAGATTGGTCAATCTCGGGCAGATCATAATAGGTGGGGGACGGCAAATTTAACCCGGCTGTTTCCATGAAGGTCGACCGATTATGGGCGTAACGGCCCATGGTTTTTTGACGTAAATCCAAATCCAACGTGCCCACTTTGTGGCCCATTCGCGCCAATGCGGTTGCAACATGCATGGACACGGTGGATTTCCCGGCCCCGCCTTTTTCGTTTCCAACAACGATAATATGCGCCATCTGTCTGCCCTTTGCCCTACGGCCTTTGCCCCTCGGCCTTTGGGGGATACTATATGTTGCGTCCGCCCAAGTGGGAAGCGTGGTCTGCAATCTGTGGTCTGTTTACCGCATAAAACTGCGAGGGCTTGACATGTAAGGCACAGACGCGCATGTGACCCTCAGTATCGCAGCCTGCCGCGTGAGCAGCGCGCCACCCAGCATCTGGGTTGGCTGCATGGCGATACGATGATTGGTTCCCCCATCACGCAGGGTCCCGTGCCTGACGGCCGTTTTGCTATGTTGGCAACGGTCAGGCAGGTACACCCTTTTGGCCCACGGATGTGGGTCTTTGTCGTGCGGGCAGGACCTGCCGAATAGGATGATATGAATTTTGAAGAAATGGGCCTCGCGCCCCGCCTCGTGGCGAAACTGTCTGAACAAGGCATCGTTGACCCAACCCCGATCCAACTAAAAGCGATCCCACAAGCCCTAGAGGGACGTGACGTGATGGGGTTGGCGCAGACTGGCACCGGCAAAACGGCCGCCTTTGGTCTGCCGATGATTGAAAAACTGAACCGGGCAGGGGTTAAACCCAGCCCAAAAACCGCGCGCGGCCTGATTTTGGCGCCGACCCGTGAATTGGCCAAACAAATTTCGGACAATCTGCGGTCTTATACGGATGGCAGCCACCTAAAGGTGATGTTGGTTGTTGGCGGCGCGGGCATTGTCGCCCAGATGAAGCGTCTGGAACGCGGCTGTGATCTGTTGGTGGCCACACCCGGCCGTTTGATGGATTTGCAGGAACGCGGCGCGGTACGTTTGAACGAAACTCAGTTCTTGGTTCTGGACGAAGCGGACCAAATGCTGGACCTCGGCTTTATTCATGCGCTGCGCAAAATTGCGACCATGCTGCCTGAGGATCGTCAGACCATGCTGTTTTCGGCCACAATGCCCAAACAGATGGAAGAGCTGTCCAAATCCTATCTGCGCGACCCAATTAAGGTGCAGGTAAACCCACCGGGCAAAGCCGCCGATAAGATCGCGCAATCCGTGCATTTTGTGGTCAAAGGCGAAAAATCTTCGCTGTTGGTCAAACTGATCGGTGAACACCGTGAAGAACGCGCAATTGTGTTTGGACGCACCAAACACGGTTGCGAAAAACTGTTTAAGTTTTTGGAATCGCGCGGCTTTGCGGCTGCGTCTATTCACGGCAACAAAAGCCAAGGCCAGCGGGACCGCGCCATTCGGGCGTTCAAATCCGGTGAAATCAAGGTGCTGGTGGCCACGGATGTTGCGGCGCGCGGGATCGATATTCCCGACGTAAAACACGTCTATAATTACGATCTGCCAAATGTTGCTGAAAACTATGTTCACCGGATTGGCCGGACAGCGCGGGCCGGTGCAGATGGCGCGGCAATCGCGTTTTGCGCCCCTGATGAAATGGGTGAATTGAAGGATATCCAAAAGGCGATGAAGGCCGATATTCCGGTTGCATCTGGCAACCCTTGGGCCTTTGAGGATCAACCAGCCAAGAAACCCCAGCGTCGCGGTGGACGTCGTCCCGGTGGCAACAAAGGTGGTGGTTTTGGCGGCGGTAAACCCCGCAGCCAAGGTGGGGGTGGCAAACCCGGCGGCGGTAAGCCCGGCGGGGGTCGCCCCGGAAATGGGCGCCGTAGCAAACCACGTCGTTCAGCCGCGTAATATTGTGATCAGGCCGCGCTTTCGGGGGTGGCCTGATCATTTTCCGCCCGTGTGGACCCCGACTGTGTCACCGGAAAATCCACATCTTCGAATTGCACCTCTAAACGTGCGCGCCCATTTTTCTTGGCCTTATAAAGCGCAATATCTGCGCGGCGCATCAAGTGATCCAAATCATCCCCAATCAGCGCTGGGGTTGCGCCGATGGACATCGTGACGGTCAGGATTTGGCCGTCATCCCCTGCAAATTCCAATGGTTTTAGAAACGGGTCACATACTTTTTGTAACCGCGTCACATCTGTATTCACCAGGAACACGCCGAATTCCTCGCCACCGATCCGGCCTACAATGTCATCTGTGCGCAAATTTCCCTTTAGCCAGAACCCGATTTGTTTCAAACAGGCATCCCCAATGTGATGGCCAAATGTGTCATTGATCAGCTTGAAATGGTCCGCATCCATAATGAGCAACACACCGGAATTTCCTCTTTCCAATGCGGCGCGGGTTTTTTTTAGAAACCATTGTCGGTTTGCAAGGCTGGTCAGTGAATCATATCGGGCCTGAATTGCCATTTCTGTCAGCAATCCCAGCTGGGTATGCAGCATAAAGAAACACAACGACACAAAAGGCAGGCCCACAAAGACACCACTGAGGAAAACGTAGTGAAACGGTAGGTCAAGTTTTGGGTAAAAAACCGATGCGAATACAGAATTGACACCGCCAATCGCAATCAAGAACAGGCCAACCTTAAGAATTGAATCCCAAAGGTTTTTCGGAGCCAGCAGCTTGAAAATTTGATGCACCATGGCAAAACAATGATCCGAATTCGTTTAGAAATCCATACCACTTTGCAAAACAAAAAAACGCCGCCCGTTTGGGCGACGTTTTAAAACATAAAACTGGAATTGGTTTAGAAGCCAAGACCTGCATATTTGTTTTTGAATTTGGAAACACGTCCACCTGTATCCATCAAGCGGGACGAACCGCCATTCCATGCAGGGTGCACGGATGGGTCGATGTCCAGCGCCATTTGGTCGCCTTCTTTGCCCCATGTGGATTTCATTTGAACAATCGTGCCATCGGTCATTTTGACGTTGATGATGTGGTAGTCGGGATGGATATCCTTTTTCATCTCGTCTCTCCTTAGGCTTGAGCGTCAGCGCTTTTGGGCGCTTTGTAATTGGTGACTTCGGCGATACGTGCGGATTTACCACGACGTGTGCGCAGATAGTACAATTTGGCGCGACGAACGCGGCCACGACGGACAACTGTGATGCTGTCGATGTTGGTGGAATGCAGCGGGAACACACGTTCTACGCCTTCACCAAACGAAATTTTGCGAACTGTGAATGAACCAGCAATGCCTTTGCCGTTTTTACGGCTGATGCAAACGCCTTCGTAGTTCTGAACCCGGCTGCGTGAGCCTTCGGTCACTTTATAGCCGACGCGAATGGTATCGCCCGCTTTGAAATCAGGAATGTCTTTCCCCAGAGCGGCGATTTGTTCCGCTTCGATTTGTGCAATCAGATCCATCTGATGCTCCTTTAATGGCTCGTGGTTGTTCCACGAAGTTTGATGCCGCCTCAGAGCTCTTGGTCTTCTTCCGGGTCCGCATTGCGCCCGCCAGAGTTTCAGGTCGTCGTTCCTTGCGTTTCTGTCCGATTTGACGCCCAGATGCCGAAGAAAGCCGGGCCATGCCAATACAAAACAGGTCCAGCCGACTCAAGTAGAGTCCCGGACAGGCGGGGTATAGGTCGGATTCCCCAACAGAGCAAGCGTTTTGGGGGGTGATATAGGTACTGAGTGCTGCTTGGGCGGGCACTTTCAAGGTTTGGTTTGGAACGTTCTGATCTTATCTAGGCATCAACGCTAACATTGATTAGGTTTCTCACTAAGGTTTAAGTCAAATCCAACTGGAGAAAGATTATGCCCACCTTGGAAGGTTTGTATAAACAACGAAAGGCGGCATACGAACATCATTTGCAGCAAATTAATGAATTTGAGTTTGTGACACAAGTTCGGATTAGCGCTGTTCAAGACAACAATACGTGCGAGTTTTGTCTCGCGAAAAGTGGTCAAGTATTTGAAAAATCCGAAGCTCCGAAATTACCTCACACTGAAGAAGGAGGATGTTCTTGTGTCATCGGCTGCAGATGTCAACTTTTGGTGTTAATAGCTGACGATTTTTAAGCGCAAAGGTGGATTTGCAATTGAAATTAACTCAGTTTGAGATGGTTCAAAGAGTCTGCGTTGTCTTGCGCGGATGTGAAACATTTGAGCATTGGCAAAACGTCGCCACGAAACTTCCAGAGCAGACCAAGGCAGACTGGGGCCGAACGAGCCCCTACTATGTTATGCGCGGATCTATATACTTTAGTTTGATTAGCCTTCGATCTCTCGATGACTTTCTCTCAAACAGACGCCCAAATTCTGACGACTTGATTGCTAAGGATTTAGCTATCGACGTTGGGAAAGTTTTATCAGGGGCTGATCGTTTGTTGTCAACATCTGAGAGAAGGAAGATTAATAAGGGGATGGCTCACTTAACCAAGAATGTGATTATTCGTGATGATGAGCTGGGAGCAGCTTTAGAAATACTATCGAAATCGAAGCCAACGCGTTTGAGATTGTCCAATGAACTTGGTGAATAGGACGAACTGGCAATTGTGCTGATCAAACATCCTTACTCTTAAACTTTTCCCACATATCCGGCCGGCGTTCTTGGGTGATCTTTTCGCTCATTTCGCGGCGCCATTCAGCGATTTTACCGTGGTGGCCGGATGTCAGGACTTCGGGGATTTTGCGGCCATTCCAGTCGGCGGGCTTGGTATATTGTGGATGTTCCAACAACCCGTTTGAATGGCTTTCATCCTCAATACTTTCGGCATTGCCCAGCACACCGGGCAGCAGGCGCACCGTGGCGTCGATCATGGCCTGTGCGGCGATTTCCCCCCCGGTCAGGACAAAATCCCCCAGCGACACCTCTTGGATGTTGTAATGTTCCAGCACCCGTTCATCGACGCCTTCAAAACGGCCGCATAACATGGTGATCCCGTCGCATTGCGCCCAGTTCTGCGCCATCGCCTGATCAAACCGGCGCCCACGTGGGGACAGGTACACAATCGGCATCACGCCGCGGGCCTGACGGCGGGTAAATTCAATCGCTTTGCCAAGCACATCCGGGCGCAGAACCATCCCCGCACCGCCCCCCGCTGGCGTGTCATCCACATTGCGATGGCGACCCTCGCCAAAAATGCGCAAATCGGTCATTTGGGTCTGCCAAATCCCGTCCTTTAATGCCTTGCCTGTCAGGCTTTCGCCCAATAACCCGGGAAAGGCCTGCGGAAACAAAGTGATGATCTGTGCGGTCCAGGCGCGGGCCAAATCAGGGCGATCAGTGACCAATTCACGCGGCTGTAGCGTGGCTTGGATCGATTTGCGGCCATGTGATTTGTTGTCATCAGGCTTGGTCGCGGCGTTTTTTTCAGGCGTATCAGTGGGCATTGTTTAGCTTTCTGCGGAATGCGACCAGCATCGCAACCTTTTGGTCGTTAATGTCTTTGTCGTCCAGCGTCGTGCGGTTCAGTTCAAGGCAACGCATCAAAATATCATCCGTCACGCTGATATTCGCACTTGGCACCGGTTGCAGCTGCGCGCCTTTTTTAGCGGGCAATGATAATAAATCAACAATCGGGCTGGCAGGGCCAAAGGGCATTTTGGCCAGATCAGCCAAATCAAAGGCATGGACATTTTGCGCACCCAGATGTTCCTTTAATCCCTCAACCAGTGGGGCCAAATCGGCATAGGGGCGCAGCGTTGCGTCAAATTCATCATAGTTTTGGGTTAGGCGACCCCGGGTGACATTGTGCTGATATAGCGATTGCAGCCACGCATCCCGGTCGCGTGTCGTGAACACATAATGGATATCCAGATCCGGGCCAAAGCTGTCCAACACAGCGTCGCGCAAACACAGGATTAAATCGGTGATTTTAGGATACCCCAACTGCCCGTCGCGTCCGGGCATCCGTCCAATCAGGTTTTCGTCGCTGATCAAAACAGACCGTTTGCCAACGCTGATGTTTGACATCATTTCGCGCAGCTCTTCACCAAAAGACGTGGCATAAACCGCCCGGCCCGTGGAGGAATAGCGCAATGCCATCGCCGCAGCGGCGGATCGCAATTTTCCCGGCAACAACATGGCAGAATGGGGGTAAATCAGTTTGCCGTTGTGACGCAAAAAATTCTGGATCGTTGTCGTCCCGGTTTTATGAAACCCAGCATGGATAATGATACGGCGCGCCGTCATGATCTGATCGCAACCCGTTTGAGCGGCGATATCATTTTAGAAAATGCCTTCTGGTGGGTCTGCGACCAACCGGCCTGCCGCCAAATCAACCGTGGGAATGGCGGCCTTGGTGAATGGCAGCAACACCGTAGATTTCAGCCCCGGCCCGTGGATTTCCAACAGGTCATCTGCCCCATTGTTTTGCACTGTTTTCACCTTGCCCAAATGCTGGCCGCCTGTGTCCACGACCTCTAGGCCGATCAGATCGGAATGGTAAAACTCATCATCAGGCAAAGACGGCAACCGGGCGCGCTGCGTGAACAGATCCGTGCCTTTCAGAGCGTCGGCCTGTTCTTTGGTTGTGATACCATCGACCCGCGCAATGAGGCCGTTTTTGGTGTGTCCTTCGACGACGATCTGGGCAAAAACCTGACCGTCTTGGGTGGTCAGTGGCGCGTATTCGGCAATGGCATGTGGAATCGCGCAATAGCTTTTCAGGCGCACTTCGCCACGCACCCCAAAGGCACCTGCAATGGTTCCGACGATGATTTGGTCTGTGTTTTCTTCTGTCATGTCAGCCTCTTACGCATTGACGATGGTCAATCCATCGGCGCGGGTTTCCCAACCGGCCTGTTGCAATTCAGGCAAATCAGTATGTCGTTCTGGCCAGCCGATACACAAATATGCGACCAAGGTCCAATTTTTGGGGGCGTTTAGGTCCTCGGACAGTTTATCCGGATCAATGATTGACACCCAGCCCATGCCCACACCTTCGGCCGCCAGCGCCAGCCACATTTGCATGATCGCACAGATCACCGAATAACGCCGCATTTCCGGCATGGTTTCGGCGCCCAAACCGTGGCCTTTGGGTGTGGTATCGTCACAATAGATCGCCAATTGAATGGGGGCATCTCGCATCCCGGACAATTTTAGCCCGGCATATAGTTCTGCTTTATCCCCTTCAAACCCGGCCAATGCCCTCTGGTTTGCAGCTTCAAAATTCGACAGCGCCTTTTGACGGGCTGCGTCACTTTGGATGCGGACCAAACGCCAGGGTTCTGACAGGCCCACAGATGGGCCAAGCGCAAATGCAGAGAGGCCGCGCGCAAGCACGGCCTCGTCCACTGGATCGGTTCGGAAACGCCGGACATCCCGGCGCCAGGTGAACAGCCGGTCAAGCTCTGAACGGAACGTGTCCGATAATGGCTCCATGACGGGCTGCTCCCTTTATGTTCCGACGATTATTCCTCAGCGGCTGCTTCTTCAGCAGGTGCCGCAGCAGCTTCTGCCGCTTCAGCAGCCTTAGCAGCTTTTTCTTCAGCACGGTCAGTTGCTTTTTTGCCGGGAACAGCTTTTTTCGGGTTGGAACGCTCTTTCTTGGTCAGAACGCCAGCCGCTTCGAGCATACGTGCGATACGGTCAGTTGGCTGTGCGCCTTGGTCCAACCAGTACTGAACACGTTCCATGTCCATTTTCACGCGCTCTTCGCTGTCTTTGGCCAGCAATGGGTTATATGTGCCCAGTTTTTCGATGAAACGGCCATCACGTGGCATGCGGCTGTCGGCAGCAACGATGCGGTAAAAAGGACGTTTTTTGGAACCGCCGCGGGCGAGCCGGATTTTCATAGCCATTGTGTTTCTCCTTATAAATGGCGGGTTCGGAAGGGCCAGAGGCCGATCCTAAGATTGGTGTTTCTTGTGGTGTTGGATGACTTCCTGAATGATGAAGTTCAGGAATTTCTTAGCGAATTCGGGGTCCAGATCGGCATCTGCCGCCAGACGTTGCAACCGTTCGATCTGTGCGGCTTCGCGCATGGGATCAGACGGGGGCAGGGTATGGGTTGCCTTTAGAACGCCCACCGATTGGGTGTGTTTGAACCGCTCGGCCAGCGTAAATACCAGCACTGCATCCAGCCGGTCGATGCTTTCGCGGTGCTCTTTGAGCAGCTCAGCGGCGCGTGTCACTTGATCACTCATGGTGGGCTCCTGCGGAAATGCGATAGATAACAACGGGGTCGTCGTCCGGGGCTTTGGCGTTGGGGTCAACCACACCGCCCAGACGTTCCGCCAGACGTTTTGATGCGTCATTGGCCGGGTCGATATAAGCCACCAGCGATGTCAGATCAGTGTTGGCAAAGGTCCAGTCGCGGATCGCGGTCATGGCTTCGGATGCGTAGCCCTGTCCGTCATATTCTTCCGCCCACAAGCACCAGCCAAACTCAGGTTCGGGCCATGGGCGCGGGAACCAGGGACCGGCATGGCCGATAGTGGTTCCGTCTGGCAAACAGATGGTAAAGGGGCCGTAGCCGTGGAACATCCACGATGCCGCCGCATGGCCCCAAGCCCGGCACGACGCCATAAAGTCAAATCCCGGACCCCCAACAAACTTGGAACGATCTAGTTTTAGGAACGCGGCAAAGGCGTCGCTATCCCCAATTTCAGGGACACGCAGGGCCAAACGATCCGTTTTTATGACAGGGCGGTTGATCACTTATTTCTTTTTCCCGAAACCAGACAGGCCGGGGGGCAAGCCGCCACCACCCAATCCGGGCAGACCGCCCATGCCGCCGGGCAGTTTGCCACCGGCACCCAGCGCTTTGGCGGCTTCTTGCATGGCTTTGGGATCCATCTGCGACGGGTCCATTCCGGCCATATCAGGCATACCGCCGCCTTTGCCGAACATGCCTTTCATGGCTTGTTTCAGCATACCGCCTTTGCCCATTTTACCCAGTTTTTTCATCATGTCAGACATCTGACGATGCTGTTTCAGCAGCTTGTTCAGTTCCGACACTTCCAGCCCGGCGCCTTTGGCGATCCGTTTTTTACGGCTGGCTTGTAGCAGGGCAGGATTGGCGCGTTCGCGTTTGGTCATGGAATTGATCAGCGCAATCTGACGTTTCAGAATGCTGTCATCCATGCCCGCCGCAGCCATTTGTTTGGCGGCTTTGCCCATGCCGGGCATCATGCCCATCATGGATTCCATACCGCCCATTTTCATCATCTGTTCCAGCTGCATGCGCAGGTCGTTCATGTTGAACTGACCTTTTTGGAACCGGCGCATCATCCGTTCGGCTTGTTCGGCCTCGATGGTTTCCTGGGCCTTTTCGACCAGCGCAACAATGTCGCCCATGCCCAGAATGCGGCCCGCCACACGTTCGGCGTGGAATTCTTCGATGGCGTCCATTTTTTCGCCAAGACCTACAAACCGGATCGGTTTGCCTGTCACAGCGCGCATCGACAGGGCCGCACCGCCGCGTCCATCGCCGTCCATCCGGGTCAGAACCACGCCGCTGACGCCGATTTTGTCGTCAAATTCCTGCGCCACATTCACGGCGTCCTGACCGGTCAGGCCATCGACCACCAGCAAGGTTTCGCGCGGATTGGCCACGTCACGCACATCCGCGGCCTGTTGGATCAGTTCGGCATCAATGTGCAAACGACCGGCCGTATCCAGCATGTAGACGTCATAACCACCAAGGCTGGCTTGGGTTTTGGCGCGTTTTGCGATCTGAACCGGGTCTTCGCCTTTGACGATGGGCAGGGTGTCTACGCCGATCTGCGTGCCCAGAATCGCCAATTGTTCCATCGCAGCGGGGCGATTCACATCCAGCGACGCCATCAAAACACGTTTGCCTTCGCGTTCGGTCAGACGTTTTGCCAGTTTGGCGGTCGTTGTGGTTTTACCGGACCCTTGCAGACCAACCATCAGGATCGGCGCAGGCGGATTGTCGATTTTCAGATCACCTGCATCGTCTTCTCCGGCCAATACATGCACCAATTCGTCATGGACGATTTTGACGACTTGTTGACCGGGGGTGATGGATTTGGTGACGGCTTGGCCGGTGGCCTTTTCGGTGACCGCTTTGACGAAATCACGCGCAACGGGCAATGAAACATCGGCTTCTAGCAGGGCAACACGCACTTCGCGCAGCGCGGTTTTCACGTCGTCTTCGGACAGCGCGCCCTGTTTTGTCAGCCGATCAAAGACGCCAGAGAGACGTTCGGATAGATTTTCAAACATGCCTCGGCCCTCCTTGGCCATTTCGGGGTCTGGTCCCTAGATAGGAACCGGCTCATTAAACTCCAAGCGCCACACGACAAAGGCCCCCGTGGGCGAAACTCGCTGACGGGGGTCGATCCTGGCAGGGCGCAGGACCGGAAGGTTTTGCACTTCCGGATTTGGGGTGGTTTTGTGGGATTACACCGTCAGAGTCAAGACCAGAGTCAGGGTCATATAGGCCCACAGATACTGACCCGTTCGGGCGTGGCATTGATGTAACCCATGCGACATACATGTTGGGTGTTTTCAATCCACAACTGGCCAATTCACAGGGTCGCAGTTTATAGAACCTAAAGGTGGGGCGCCGATTACGGTTTAGGAACGGAACAAAGCATGCGCATTATTTCAATCATTTTGGCCGGTATTATTGCGGTTTCTTCTGGTTTGGCTGCGGATACCGCCGCTGCAGAGGATCGCAAAACGCTGGGCTTTGGCCGTTTGTTCACCAATGACTTTTTCGGGGATGGTGACGATCGCTGGCGGTCTGGGTCATATTCATGGTCGCTGGTGCGTGGCTATGAATGGAATGGCCGCCCACCCGAAGCCGCGTTTGAACTGATGGAATACCGGGTGCGCACCGAAATCATCGCACCCCGGCGTCTAAACGGGGTTGGATCGGATGACCGTCCTTATGTCGGCGCGCTGACCTTTGGGGCGCACACACATTTTGCCCGCGGGGCCTATGATATAGCGGCGGGTGCAGAAATCACCGCCGTGGGGCCGCAGACGGGATTGGGCGAATTGCAGGAATGGTTCCACGTTTTGGTGGATGCGCCGACGCCACGGGTTCTGGATGACCAATTGGAAAACGCGGTTCATTTTGGGATTGGCGCCGAGGTGTCGCGCCCTGTGCGCCTGAATGATCGCACAACGATCCGTCCCTTTGCCGAGGTGAAAACCGGGCCAGAGGATTTCGCGCGGGTTGGATTTGACGTGATGTATGGACGGATTGGCCAGTCGGATCTGTTGATCCGCGATGTGCCGACCGGCCAGCTTTATCGCGGCGTTGAAGGCGTTGAAGGCGTTGATGGGGGTTTGGCCTTTACGTTTGGGGCGGATTACACCCATGTGGCGGACAGCGCTTGGTTGCCTGATGACCGAGGGGTGACCGCCCTGAACAATCGCACCCGCCTGCGCGCCGGGGCCCATTGGCAATTCGCTGAGGATGTTTCGTTTTTCTACGGGCTGACCTATCTGTCCGAAGAATTCGAAGGCCAACCCGAAGGCCAATTGCTGGGCTCACTGAAGCTCAATCTCAACTTCTGAACAAATAGTTAACGCGCCCTTGTATTAACGCTTGCCTGCCGTTGATTGCGGCTGATACCTTATCCATGTGATCGGCCCAAAGAGGCGGACGCATTGAGGAAACGAAAAGGCAGGTAACAGGCATGAAAACGGGCTTTCGTGGCACGTTTGTCGTCCCCTGGTCGCAAACCGAAATTGACGGACTTGGGTCCGCACCGCTTCAATCGTTGCGCGTTGGCGTCGCTTGGAGATGGACAGGTGAGGCGATGCGCGTTGATGGGCCCAAGGGCATTTTGCCCCTTGGCGACGCAAAAGGCGAGGCAAACCTACGCAAACGCGCCGCACTTAGTGTGCGCCGTTTGTTAAATTCAGTCGAGGCGGACACATCCAAACTTGATGAGCTCCCGGTCGAAGGGCCCTTGTTTGACGAAGCGTTTACCGTGACGGATGGGCGTGACACCTGGACGGTGACGTTGATCGACGCCGGAATGGGAAAAACCCCACTTTGTATGTTTCACGCCGAAATTCCCCCACGCGCGGCGGATTTGTGGGTGGTCAGTCACAATGTTGACCTGAACGCCCGCCAACAGGCCCGTGGGATGCCGGGCGATCCGGCCGGCGGCGTGATTTGTTTTACGCCGGGGACGCTGATCCAGACTGAACAGGGGCCTTTGCCCGTGGAACAGGTTGGCATCGGCACCCGGCTTCAGACCAAAGATAACGGCCTACAAGCAGTGATCTGGCAGGGGCAACGTCACGTCAGCGGCGCGCGCCTATATGCAATGCCCCATCTGGCGCCGGTGCGTTTGAACCGATCCTCGCTTGGGGTGGATATCCCGGATAACAGTCTGCTGGTTTCGCCCGATCATCGCATTGTGCTGCGCGGCGAACGTGCGCGGATTTTGTTTAATTGCCAAGAGGTGCTGGTGGCCGCCCGAGATCTGGTAAACGATCGCGAAATCATCGTCGATCGTCAGGTGCGCGGCGTTCAGTATATCCATCTGATGCTGCCACAACATGAAATCGTGTTCGCCAATGGGGTCGAAACCGAAAGTTTCCATCCCTTGAGCGCAGATTTGGCGTCGATGGCGTCTGATGACCTGACGCGGCTAAATGCGGTGTTGCCTGATTTCAGCAGTGACGCCCAAAGTTATGGCGGCTATGCACGTCGCGTTTTAGCGGGATCAGAAGCAGCGATTTTGCGACACCAAGCCGCCTGATTGGCAACTTGATCATCGTAGGACGTGATCGGTCGCATTCGCATTCTTTGATAGGGGTCTAATTGCTGATTTAGGGTTGTTGACTCTGATGATCAAAGGCGTATAAGCCGCGCTTCATTGGTGTTGGTGGCCCTCGCAAGAGGAACCCTGTCGACCTGGCAAAATCCAGGGAGAGGACAACGCCCTTCGAAACCTGAACGAAGGAGATCAGCCGTGACTAAACGTACGTCTGCCAAGTATAAAATTGACCGCCGGATGGGTGAAAACATCTGGGGTCGTCCAAAATCCCCCGTCAATCGTCGTGATTACGGCCCCGGCCAGCACGGTCAGCGCCGCAAAGGCAAATTGTCTGACTTTGGTCTGCAATTGCGCGCCAAGCAGAAGCTGAAAGGCTACTACGGCGATCTGACTGAAAAACAGTTCCGTCGCATCTTTACCGAAGCTGAGCGTGTAAAAGGCGACACAGGTGAAAACCTGATCGGTCTGCTGGAACGCCGTTTGGACGCAGTTGTTTACCGCGCCAAATTCGTACCAACCGTGTTTGCGGCACGTCAGTTTGTGAACCACGGCCACGTTCTGGTGAACGGCAAGCGCGTCAACATTCCTTCGTATCGCGTAAAAGAAGGTGACGTTGTTGAGGTTCGTGATCGTTCCAAGCAATTGGCTGTTCTGTTGGAAGCTGTTCAACTGCCAGAGCGCGATGTGCCTGACTATGTTGAAGCTGACCACAACAAAATGACAGCAACATTCGTACGGACCCCCGGTCTGGGCGACGTGCCTTATGCGGTTCAAATGGAACCAAATCTGGTGATCGAATACTACGCTCAGAACTAAGGTTCTAAGCATAAGAAATAGAGGGATCGCACAGAATTGTGCGGTCC
Source organism: Aestuariibius sp. HNIBRBA575 (assembly GCF_040932005.1). Taxonomy (NCBI): domain Bacteria; kingdom Pseudomonadati; phylum Pseudomonadota; class Alphaproteobacteria; order Rhodobacterales; family Paracoccaceae; genus Aestuariibius; species Aestuariibius sp. HNIBRBA575. Next base: position 2,672,925 of record NZ_CP162414.1, on the reverse strand, counting down.
CTTTTTTTGTTTGGGCAAAGCTTTACATTGACAGTTACGACGCCGCTCGGACCGGGCTTTCTTGGTCTTGGTCTTGGTCTTGGTCTTGGTCTTGGTCTTGGTCTTGGTCTTGGTCTTGAGTGATTTTAAATGTTTGTGTCAGCTCTGCCAAAATTTGGGATTCCTGACTTAACATTTCGCTCAGGCTTGAAGTTTCCTGCGCCATATTCGCATTTTCCTGCGTGACCAGATCAAGAGAGGTCATGGATGCGTTCATGCCTTGGATCGTTTCGGTTTGGTCGTCAGAGCCTGATGCGATTTGGCCCGCCATATCCGTGACCGAATTCACCTTTTCGACAATTCCATCAAACAAGCTTCCGGTTTGATCGACGAGCTCAACACCCTCTTCGATCCGTTCAACTGTCGCGTTGATCCGGGATTGAATTTCCCCGACGGAATCGGCGGCTCGTTGGGCCAGTTCACGGATTTCCCCAGCAACGACGGCAAATCCGCGCCCGGCTTCGCCCGCGCGGGCGGCTTCGACCCCTGCGTTCAGCGCGAGCAAGTTGGTTCGGAATGCAATTTCTTGGATTGTGTCAGTGATGCTGGTCATTTCTTCAGCGGCAGTGTTGATTTGGTTCATCGCATCAATGGCGTGCGCAACCGTGCTGCCCCCTTTTTCGGCTTCTACACGTGCAGCACTCGCCGATTTGTTCATGTGGTGCACTTCGGTCGCGGAATTTTCGATCGATTCCGTGATTTGGTGAACCGCGGCTGTCGATTCTTCGAGTGACGCGGCACCTGTTTCCGATCGCCGGGCTAGTTTTGTCGACGCAGAGGTAAGTTCGCGCGATTTAAACTGAATAGTTTGCACGGTTTCGGTGACCTGAATAATCATGTTGCCAAGCCCGTCAACAGCGCGGTTAAAATCATGCCTTAGGGGTTCATATTTGTCGATAAACGGATCGGGGATCTGACAATTGAGGTTGCTTTCAGCAAGCTGGCCCAAACTGTTGGCCAAAGTGGTCACGACATAATTGCTGTCATTACGGGATTTTTCGAGCTGTTGATCTGCGGCCATCAAATCCAGACGGGTTTTGTTCAACGCCTTGGCAAGGTCACCAATTTCAGAATTTTGATCCAGATTTTCAACTTCGTGTTCAAACTCTTTATGGGCAATTCGATCCATGGATTTTTGCAGGGATTTGATTTGGCGTTCAAACCCACGCATGAGTTTCAGACCAATTGCAAGGCTCGCAATTGTGGATAAAACGACCACCCCCATGAGGATCAGGCAGACGACAAGTGCACTTTGCTCAGCGGATTGGCGCAAGGATTGCACCAAGGCTCGGGTTTGGGTTTGTTGATTGCGGATAATATCAATCCAACCCGTTGAAATATCGAACCATTGTGGCGCAGTCCAAGTGCCCAATGTGCCGCCATATGCCAGCCCACGCATCCGATTAAGTTCAAGCGCCTCGGGCAGATCTGTGAGTTCGGTCATATCCAGGTGGCCATGTAGCAAGGTGGCGGCCTGCGCCATAAACGCCCTTTGAACGGCGACCTCGGCGACAAAAAATTTGAACACAAAGGGGCTAAAGCGCCGGTTGCTAAAGCCTAAAATCCCAGCGGTTCGTTCCAGATCGGCCGCGTCTTTGGCCTGTTCCAGCGCGATATAGCCCACATTGACAGAGGTCAGGCTTGGGATATTCACTTCGACGAAATGTGCGTCTTCGATCGCGATGACTGCCTGGATCAGATTGTTGAAATAGACCCGCGCCTGGGGAACCGATAGGCCCGTTTCATCGATATCCGCCCGTTTCTGAGGCAAATCCACCAGCACATCTTGAAAAGTTTGAACCAGATCGGCGTCGTATTCGGGCAAATCCAGTCCCGACAACAGCATTTGATCCATTAGCGCGTCAACACGTGGGCGCGTTTGCTGCAATTGATCGAAAAATTCTGCATTCTGGGAATTAACCGCGCCAACGGAATAGCTGCGTTCCAATTGCAATTCGTGGATCAAATCACTGATCATAAAGGCAGATTGAATGGATTCAGATGTTTTGCGCGCATTGAAATAGGTCGACGACGCGTTCCACAGCCCGATCGACGCCACAATCAACAACCCAATAAGCGGTACAAGAACAATAGAGAGAATTTGGTTCCGGAGTTTCATGTGTTCGACATTTCCTTGCAACCGCAGTTTCCACATGCCTACCCCCGAAACTCTAACAATTGCTTTCTTGCCGCCAAATCAGCGGAAATCGCTTTTGTTGTGGGGCCGACGTCATTAGAACGACGGGGCAATAAAGGATGGAACATGACCAAAATCGAGCCTCAGCCACGGATTATGGACATAAAGCTCTATCAAGGTGGCGCATCTGCGATACCGGGTTTGTCCAACGTGGTGAAATTGTCCTCAAACGAAAATCCGGCGGGTCCGTCATCTGCCGCCAAAGAGGCGATCACCCGGTCTATCCATGAAATGCATCGATATCCATCGACCGATCACGCCAGCCTGCGCAATGCCATCGCAGAGGTGCACGGGCTTGAGAGTGAGCGCATCATTTGCGGCGTCGGATCGGACGAAGTCATCACCTTTTTGTGCCAGGCCTATGCCGGTCCAGATACCGAAGTGATTTATACGGAACATGGTTTTGCCATGTACAAAATTTCAGCTCTGGCAGCAGGCGCTGACCCGGTCGAAGTGCCCGAACGTGATCGTGTGGTCGATGTGGATGCCATTTTGGCTGCGTGCACGGACAAAACCCGACTGGTGTTTATCGCCAACCCGGCCAACCCCACCGGAACGATGATTTCCGGCGCCGAAGCGAAACGGCTAGCCGAAGGGTTGCCGGAAAAGTGTTTGTTGGTGCTGGACGGGGCTTATGCCGAATATGTCGAAGATTATGATGGCGGTGCAGCCCTGATCGATAGTCATAGCAATATCGTCATGACGCGCACCTTTTCCAAGATTTATGGATTGGGTGGCTTGCGCGTCGGCTGGGGCTACGCGACCCAAGACGTGATTGATGTGTTGAACCGTGTGCGCGGCCCCTTCAACCTGTCAAACGCCGCATTGGCCGGGGCCGAAGCCGCCGTGCGTGATCAGTCTTATGTGGATAAATGCCGGGCCGACAACACCCGCATGCGCGATTGGATGGCCGGGGCGCTGGCGGCGTTGGGCGTGCCGTCGGACACGTCTACGGCCAACTTCATTTTGGCGCGCTTTGCTGATCAGGCAGAGGCAGAGGCCTGCGAGGACTATTTGCGCAGTCAGGGGCTCTTGGTGCGCAAAGTGGCGGGGTATAAATTGCCAAACGGATTGCGGATCACCATCGGCGACGAACCCAGCTGCCGTCAGGTGGTTCATGCTATCGGTCAATTCAAAGAGAAACGCGCATGAGTCAGGTTTATGATCGCGTCGCCCTAATCGGTTTGGGCCTGATTGCATCATCCATGTTTTGGGCGATCAAACGATCCGGCTTGGCCGGAGAAGTGACAGGGTACGCCCGGTCCCAGGAAACCCGCGACATCGCCCGCCAAATTGGACTATGCGACCGGGTCTGTGACAGCGCCGCAGACGCTGCCAAAGGTGCCGATCTGGTGGTGCTATGTGTGCCCGTCGGAGCCATGGGGGTGGTTGCCGCTGAAATTGCCCCAGTTCTAAAGCCGGGGGCGACAATCAGCGATGTTGGGTCCGTCAAACGCGATGTCATTGACGCTGTCGCGCCTTACGTGCCCCAAGGCGTGCATTTTGTCCCAGCGCACCCTTTGGCAGGGACCGAACATTCCGGGCCAAAATCCGGTTTTGCAGAATTGTTCGACAATCGCTGGTGCCTGTTGGTGCCCACCCAAGGCAGCGATCCAGATTCCGTGGCAACATTGCGTAAATTCTGGGAAGCCATGGGCGCAAATGTCAATGAAATGGATGCCGAGCATCATGATCTGGTGCTGGCTGTGACGTCTCATGCACCGCATTTGATCGCCTATACGATGGTGGGGGTCGCGGATGATTTGCGCCGGGTCACCGACAGCGAAGTGATCGAATATTCCGCGGCAGGGTTCCGCGATTTCACCCGGATTGCGGCATCGGATCCCACCATGTGGCGCGACGTGTTTTTGTCCAACAAAGAGGCAACACTGGAAATTCTGGGCCGATTTACCGAGGAATTATTTGCGTTGCAGCGGGCCATTCGCACCGGTGACGGTGATCACCTGTTTGATTATTTCACCCGCACACGCGCCATTCGACGCAGCATTATTGATGCAGGCCAAGATACCGAAGCGCCGAACTTTGGCCGTGATCCAGGGCACAAAGAATGATCCGATTGGGTGTCATCGCCGCGCTGGCTTGGGCAGGGATGGCGGCGGCCAATGCGCCGGATCAATCCCTGCGTCCACAGATGCGCACCCTGTTTGACGCCACATTATCCACCCGCGGCGATTACCGCGCAGAATCCGAAATGACCGTCATGAGCGCCCAAGCCGTGGCCTTTTCGGCCCGCCCGAATGAACGCCCTGACGTCATTCTGGCACTGGGGCGTCGCGCCCAAGAAGAACGCCGTCGCGGAGCCATTTGCGGCGACATGGACATTCAGGGCGACGTGATTGGCGATGTGCCGGGGAACGGGGCCTGTGGTGTTGAAAACGCGGTGCGGGTGCGTGCCGTGGCCGGATTGCGGCTGTCGACCCCGGCGACATTGGATTGCCGGACGGCTTCGGCGTTAAAAACATGGGTGGAACGGGGCGTTTTACCTGCTGTCGGAAACGAAGGCGGCGGGGCGACAAGCCTGCGGGTGATGGCCCATTATGCCTGTCGCACACGCAACAATCAGCCCGGCGCGCGTCTGTCGGAACATTCCTTTGGTCATGCGATTGATGTGGGCGGGATCGGGTTGGCGGACGGGTCCGAAATTTCGGTGCTTAACGGCTGGGGGACCCATGCGGATGGGCGGCAATTGCGGGATATGCACACCGCAGCCTGTGGGCCATTTGGCACGGTTTTGGGCCCGGATGCGGACCGTCACCACCGGGATCATTTTCACTTTGACACCGCGCGCTATCGCAGCGGGTCATATTGCAGGTAGACGCGATGTCGCTTTGGGTATTTGGATACGGATCCCTGCTATGGGATCCCGGGTTTGAGCCCGCAGAATCCCGCCGGGGTGTTTTGCACGGCTATCACCGGTCATTTTGTATGTTATCAATCCACTATCGCGGAACCGAAGCCCAGCCCGGTCTGGTTCTGGCGCTGGACAACGCCGATCATGCGACCTGTACCGGATTGGCATTGCGGGCCAAAGACGGCCAAGAGGACCAAGTGCTGGCGAATTTACGCGCGCGCGAATTGATTTCGGACGCTTATCTGGAAAAATTCGTTGATGTGGAAACCGAAGCCGGACCAATCAACGCAGTGACCTATGTGATCAATCACAACAATCATCAATATTGTGATTTTGACCTTGAGAAACAGGCGCAAATGATTGCGTCGGCCACGGGCGCGCGTGGCGCAAATTCTGAGTATCTGAAAAATACCGCGGATCATTTGGACAAAATGAACATCCGGGATGACGAAATGGCATGGCTGGTGCAGCGCGTGTCGCAATTGTTGGACCCGGACGGGCCGCCTGCATAAAACATTTGGGTTTTTCGCAGGCGCGTCTTATGGTCGACCGCACGATAAGAGCAAAGAAAACACCTAAGAAAACCAACAAAGGACCCGGCCCACATGGACATTCGGGAACCCGAGGCAGAGCCGCATTTCACGCAGCCCATCCGTCAAATCACATCAATGCTCATTGTGTTGGCATTGGTTGGAGCCGGCGGGTATTTGGCCTTTCCCAGTGTGGCGCCTGTGTTTTTGGCAAATCCCTATTTGAACGGGTTCATTGCCTTGGTTTTTGCCTATGGTGTTTTGTCGTGCTTTTTGCAGGTCGGGCAATTGGTGCGGTCTGTGGGCTGGATCGCCGGTTTCACCCGCAACACCGAAGAGCAAGGCCTGGTCGCACCGCAATTATTGGCCCCCCTGGCCACGCTGTTGCGTTCGCGCGGCGCCCGGATGCAATTGTCGTCGACATCCAGCCGGTCGATTTTGGATTCTGTGGCACAGCGGATTGACGAAGAACGCGAAATCACCCGTTATATCGTCAACACATTGATTTTTCTGGGACTATTGGGCACGTTTTACGGCTTGGCCACAACAGTTCCGGCGTTGGTGGAAACCATCCAATCCCTCACCCCAAAAGAGGGCGAAAGCAGCGGCGAAATCTTTGGCCGGTTGCAATCGGGACTAGAAAGCCAGTTGGGGGGCATGGGCGTCGCCTTTGCATCCTCATTGCTTGGATTGGCCGGGTCATTGGTTGTTGGCCTGTTGGAACTGTTCGCCGGTCATGGTCAAAACCGGTTTTACCGTGAAC